>CALHXF010000159.1 GCA_938040095.1 uncultured Caulobacterales bacterium | reverse complement strand
GGTCAAGGCGTGTTTGACGATCCGAAGCGTAGCGTCAGAGGTTACACGCTGACCCATGCGTTCCTCTTCCGTTTGCCGCCCGCCAAAGAATTGATGAAAGTCATTGGATCAGATGATGCTGTTCATGCGGGTTGGTATCCCATTGGCAGCCTTGATCCGACGGAAGTTTTTGAAGATCACTATTTTATCATCAACAAAATGTTGGATGGCCTAAAGTAAATTTTGCCAAATAGAATCCAAACGGAGCGGGGAGCCCGCTCTTTCACCCTGTGCATGTCCTGTTTGGTCATATCCTGAACAGGCATTGCACGACTTCAAGGAGATTGAAGATGACAACCCCAAAGACAACACCCCCCGCATGGAGACCCGGCGACCACAGCATTTTGATGGATGTGGATAGCTACAAAGGCTCCCACTTCCTGCAATATCCACCCAAGACCGAATATGTCTCTTCTTACATCGAAGCGCGCGGTGGGAAATTTGACAAGATGGTCTTTTTTGGCCTTCAGATGTATCTGAAACGTTACCTGGCGCGGCCCATTACGATGGACGAAATCGATTATGCAGAGGAGATGTGGACTGCCCATGGCGTACCCTTTAACCGTGCGGGATGGGAACATATCCTAAAGGTGCATAACGGATATTTGCCGTTGAAAATCCAAGCTGTCAAAGAAGGCACGGTCCTGCCAATAAGAAACGCAATTGTGCAGATCATCAATACAGACCCCGCGGTGCCGTGGTTGACCAGCTTCATGGAGACAGCCCTCCTGCGGGCAATTTGGTATCCGACGACGGTCGCAACACTGTCTTGGACAGTGAAACAAATCATACGGCGTTATTTAAATAAAACCTGTGAGACACCAGAAGCAGAACTTCCATTCAAACTCCACGATTTTGGCGCGCGCGGGGTCTCTAGCGCTGAAAGCGCGGCATTGGGCGGGGTCGCGCATATGGTGAACTTCCTCGGCAGTGATACAGTTGGCGCACTTCAGCACGCGCGTTTATATTACGATGAGCCGATGGCCGCCTTTTCTATTCCCGCAGCCGAACACAGCACGATCACGAGCTGGGGTCGTGAGAATGAGATTGATGCGTTCGAGAATATGCTCACCCAATTTGGCGGACCTGACAAACTCCTCGCAGTCGTGTCCGATAGCTATGATATCTACAAAGCGACTGAACAATATTGGGGGCAAGATCTGAAAAATAAAGTCGAAGCGATGGGCGGTACGCTTGTCGTGCGTCCCGATAGCGGCGACCCGACACTTGTCCCGATTGAGGTCATTGAATTGCTTGGAAAAGCCTTCGGCTACACCGTGAATGAAAAGGGCTATAAGGTCCTCGCACCCTGCGTTCGCGTTTTACAAGGCGACGGGGTCAATCCTGTCTCTATCGAAACCATTCTGGAGCGGTTGGAAGCCAAGGGCTGGAGCGCTGAAAATATCGCATTCGGTATGGGCGGCGCATTGCTGCAACGTGACGTGCATCGTGATACAATGGCGTGGGCCATGAAAGCCAACGCCACGAAACGCGCCGATGACCCTATCTGGTATGATGTGTTCAAAGACCCCATCACAGACAAAGGTAAAATCTCTAAGCGGGGCGTACAAGCCCTCGTCCGACATGCAGACGGTTACGCATCCGTCCGAACAGATAGATTGCCCGATGGTGCGGATGACTTATTAGAAACCGTATGGGAGGATGGCAGACTTCTTCGGGATCAGAAATTCAAAGATATTCGAGCTCTGTCCGACAGCGCCTAACCCCAGCAATAAAACCACCTTCCGCATGATGTGTTTCCAATACAAATTGCGGCAGGTGAATTGCGTCTCGGACATGAGACGAATAAAGCCGTGTGGTGAACACACCAACCCATACAATCCTTGCACTCGCTGCGCTGTCCAAAAAGGGCGACCGCAAACGTAATCTGGCTGTTTTATTGGGATCGCTCATCCCAGATCTCGCGATCTTTCTCTGGGCACCCTATCAATCCATCGTAAATGGCGTGTCAGGCGCAGCGATGTGGCAGGAACTCTATTTCCAAGCCCCAATGCAAAACCTAATCGCCTGGTTTAATTCCATCCCAATTTATGTCGCCCTCGGCGTGCTCGGTTTTGCGGGTCGTTCCAAAACTTGGGGCAAACTCCTCCTGTTTTTCTCACTCGCAGCCCTGATACATATGGCAACAGATATGCCCGTTCATGCGGATGACGCCTATCGTCATCTTTGGCCTTTAACGGATTGGCGGTTCTTTAGCCCGCTGTCCTATTGGGACGTCGACCATCATTCCCGCTGGGTAAGTTCTTTCGAGGCCCTATTGGCCTTTGGCTGTATTGCGATGCTTTGGCAGCGATTTGAAATGCGGTGGTCGCGGATTATGCTCTCACTGCTTTCGCTTTTCTATCTGCTGATACTTTTCGCGCCACTGATTCAGAGGCTAGTCGTTCCGCTCTTTATTGATTAGGGGCGCACTATGCCTATTCAAACCATCGAAGACTTCGCCGCGACCACTGGTCCACTCTTGGGACTGGACCCAGGGACGAAAACGCTTGGTCTTGCGATTTCTGATCGCACGCGCCTGATTGCAACACCGCTCCTGACCATTCGGCGGAAAAAGTTCACGCCAGATGCGACGGAATTACTCGAGATTTATGATAAAAACGAAGCGGTTGGTTTGGTTATTGGCCTACCGATGAATATGAATGGGACCGCAGGTCCTCGCGTTCAATCTGTCAAAGATTTCGCCAACAACCTTATGAAACTACGTGACCTTCCTATTCTATTTTGGGACGAACGCCTGTCCACGATGGCCGTAACACGCGGCATGATCGAAGCCGATATGAGCCGTAAAAAACGCGCCGAGAATGTCGATAAGCTAGCCGCAGGATATATCCTGCAAGGCGTGTTGGATCGTCTCAGGAATTAATCTAACAAAAAAGGCACACCCGAAGATGCGCCTTTTTTTTAAATATGAATAAATTTCTCAGTCTATTTGTCAGCTAAGTCAAAATAGGCTTTTGCATATTCCGCAACTTTGGCATCGTCACCTTGTTTGTCATTAATAACGACAAGATAGTGAAGCGATTGCTGATCCAAACCGCGCGCTCTGAGGGACGCTTTGAAAGCGTTTTCGGCATCTTCAAGGTTACCCTCTTCGAATTTTTTTAGGCCGCTGTAGAAGTATTTCGTCGCGGTCGTGCTCCCGTCCAATAGTTTTACTGTCTTATGACCTGTCGAATATTCATGACTTCTGGGCATCACACTCATATTGACTGTCGCACCGTTGGCAACAGACGTCATTGTGGAGTTCGCGTAAGCCGCAGGCGCAAATGCCATAACCGATGCCGATGCGATTAGACAAATAGATAGCTTTGATATTCTCATTTCACTCTCCCATTTTACGAATTAATCACAGAGTACAACGCAAGGGTGATTTTGTCAAATTTCACCCCCTTGATGCACCATTTTTCGTGGACCATAGTTTTGGAAGTTGACGAGGAAGAATGTGAAATTCATGACAACACAAAGTAAGCCTGTGAAGCTAAGTCTTCGAACCCTTAAATGGGTTTGGATTGCGTTCCTTGGGTGGATCGTGATTGGCGGAACCCTAGGAGCTGTGTTACAGCTCACGGGCTTTATTGAACCCTTTTGCGATATGGATGGAACCGGCGACACCTACCAGCCCTGCACACCCTGCCGTATGCATGGTTCGGCATTTGGCGTTTTTGAGGTCAATCCTTGCAAGAGTAGTTTGATCAAAAAGGCGTTGGAATATGGCATAGCCCTACCCCGCCTTATGATCGCATTTTTGACATTCCTCGTCTATCCTCTCGTGGAGCTTTTAAGCTCACTTCATCGCTCTCTGCCCGCCATCATATTGCTGCCTAGCGTGGCTGCGTTATTGTTGCGGAGCTTATTTATGAATTTCGTCAAACGTAAGGACACCGAACGCGGACTGCACCGCGGGTTCCTGATTGGCTGGTTTGGTCTGTCGACCCTTTTGGCGGTTCAATGGTGAAAAACCGAATTCATATAGACTCCAAAATATCAATCCGCGTTTATAGGAAATGCGTCTCCTGTGTTTTCAGTAGGTTAGATTTAATTTCAGGAGATGCGTCCCCGCCCTCAAAAGTTGTGATATGTTTTTCAGGTTCTTTCGGACACGGGACAGGTAGGACGTCACCTTCTGGTTCGAGAGGCTGTGTGTGAAACGAGACTGGTTTGACAGCCTCGCTCGTTATCTTACGCATTGGAGCCTGACCAGATAAGCGTCAGCGTTCGACATGATTAATCATCATGACGGCGACAGCGGTGTAACGGGAAACATACTAACGAGGCCTTTGCGTAAAACGTCACAGCCGCATGGTTTTTGCCTGCGTAAAACAACATTTCCACTCTGGTATTCCATCGCGGATATCGACCATGCGGGCCGTCCCGTCTAATTTAGATAAACAAAGCTGCACCCGAGATGGGCAGCATATACTTCCGCATGGTTTGTTCTTTATTGACAGAGTGTGGCTGCAATATACTTACGGGTATGCCCCTTCTATTGATCAATTCTATAATTCGAGAAGGAACACTGAGGTCACGTCGGTAGGGGTCGATGTTCCCTTCTCGATTGACGGCTCCTTCGTTCACGGCTAACCCGTCGCGAGTTAAAGGATTGCACGCCCATGACCGATGATTTCGCCGCCTACCCCTTCACGCGCGAACATTGCCTTTCCATTTCAGATTTTCACCGCGTTGATATTGAACGCTTGTTGGATCTCGGCGCGCATTACCTCAATTTGGAACATCAAAAAGGCGGCAGCAGCAAAGTCCTCCGCGGCAAAACGCTGATCAATCTGTTCTTTGAAAATTCAACCCGCACAGAGAAATCCTTCGAGCTGGCTGGCAAACGCCTCGGCGCGGATGTGATCTCCATGCAAGTCGCCTCCAGCTCGGTCAAAAAGGGTGAGACCTTACTCGATACCGCCTCGACACTGAACGCCATGAACCCTGATCTCTTGGTTGTGCGTCACGGCAGTTCGGGTGCGCCTGCTCTGCTCGCGCAAAAAGTTTCATGCTCTGTGATTAATGCAGGTGACGGCATGCATGAACATCCGACACAAGCGCTGCTAGATGCCCTCACGCTGCGCGAAGCTTTTGATGGTGACATTGGCGGTCTTCAAGTCGCGATTTGCGGGGATATACTCCATAGCCGCGTTGCGCGATCCAATGTGCAACTGCTGAATATGCTGGGCGCGAATGTACGCCTAATTGGTCCCCCAACATTAATCCCAACGGACGCAGATCGTTGGGGCGTAGAAGTCTTCCATGATATGGAAACAGGGTTGCAAGGCTGTGACGTTGTGATGATGTTGCGCTTACAATTGGAACGCATGAAAGGATCTTTCGTCCCATCAAAGCGCGAATATTATCATTTCCACGGCCTCACCCGCGCGAAATTAGCCTACGCCAAACCCGGCGCATTGGTCATGCATCCTGGTCCAATGAACCGAGGTGTAGAGATCAGTTCAGACGTTGCCGATGATCCAGATATTAGCCTCATCACCAACCAAGTTGGCGCGGGCGTTGCAATGCGCATGGCCATTCTCCACGCGCTGTCCGATGCGCAAGATGTGAGACGAAGTGGGCAGGGAGCAGGATCATGAGCATCACCCTGACAGATATCCGCATCCTCGACCCTGAAAGCGGTACAGATGTGATTGGTCATCTGCGTATTGAAGATGGGCGCATTGCCGATTTTGGACCCAAATGCGCAATCTATGGCACGGTCATCGAAGGCCAAGGCCTCTGCATCGCTCCAGGCTTAATCGACATGCGCGTCACCACTGGTGAACCGGGTCGTGAGAACCGCGAAACCCTTCAGACGGCAGCCAACGCCGCGGTAGCAGGCGGGGTCACAACCTTCGTCGTCATGCCGGGAACTGATCCCGTTATCGACGATATGGCGCTTGTCGATTATGTCCTTCGACGCGGTGAAAGCCTGCCTGTAGACATTCTGGTCGCAGGCGCGCTGACCAAAGGTATGGACGGTGAAACCATGACCGAGATTGGATTGATGCAGCAAGCGGGCGCCGTCATGTTCGCCAGCGGCAAACACCCTATTGGCGACGCCCAAATCATGCGGCGTCTCCTATCCTACTCCGCCAGTTTCAACGCCTTGATATCTAATCATTGCATCACGTCTGAACTCTCTAAAGGCACAGTTGCGCATGAAAGTGATTTCTCTTCGCGCCTCGGCCTAACCTCTGCGCCATCCGTTTCAGAACGGATCATGGCCGAACGCGATATTGCATTAGCGGAATTGACGGGTGGACGCGTGCTACTTGACCTTATTTCATCGGCGGATGTGTTGCCCGTTCTGCGCCGCGCCAAAGCCAAAGAATTGGACGTCGCGGCGTCTGTCTCGATCAACCATTTGGCTTTAAACGAACTCGACATCGGTGATTATCGGACGTTCGCGAAATTAGAACCACCCTTGCGAGAGGAACGCGATCGCCAAGCTTTGCTGGCGGCGATTAATGATGGCACGATTGATGTGATCGTCTCGGATCATGACCCGCGTCCAGCAGGCGAGAAACGTCTACCCTATGCGGAAGCCTCGCCGGGGGCCGTTGGCTTGGAACTTTTACTCGCAGCGGGCCTCAGCCAAGTCGCAGATGGAGGTTTGGATTTGCTCGCGTTCCTTGGGGCGTTGACGCATCGACCTGCGGATCTCTTGGGGATTGACGGTGGACGTATTCGCCAAGGGGCTGCCGCCGACCTCGTGATATTCGATCCACATGAGCCTTGGGTCTGCGACGCCGCAAACCTACGCAGCCGATCTAAGAACACACCGTTTGACGGTCGCCGTCTCACAGGACGCGTTCAGCACACGATCAAAGATGGAGTGGTGGTTTATTCGGTTTGAGCTGCGGAGGTGACGCCCGCTTTCTCTAACTCACGGCCCATTGTTCCCGTCAGAAAATGGAAGAGCATTTTGAAATCAGACCCGAGCGACCAAAGCGGATAAGTAAATGTGGCGGGTTTATTTTTCTCAATCAACCCGTGACTGACCCAAGCAAAAAAATAACCGCACACCAACACCAACGGAATCAATGCCCATTTCTGAGACATGATCAGGACGATCAACAATGTGATCGCTAACCCCGTCCCCAAATAATGCCAGCCGCGCGTTGCCGCTTGGCCATGCTCACGGAGGTAGTGAGGCCAGAATTCTGCGTAGGTTTGGATCGTTTTCATAGGACCATCTTAATAATGATCCCCGCAATTGTCCATTCACCCTAAGATAACCCGTAAACCAATGGACATATTAACGACTTATTTACCCTGTTCGTTAATAAGGACGTGTGTTTCCTCTAGGGGACCCACCATTCACCTAATACCTTTCGGGCGCGCGTTTGCAAAAACAGCGTCCTTTTTTTTACCTAAAATCCAGATTTAAGGTCTGACTGCGATAAAGACTGCTTTTTTTTCAAAACAATGAAAACTACGCTTGCCGAACAGGACAATCGCTTGTATCAGGCGCGCCTACCTCGAATGGTCTATTCCGCAATAGCTCAGTTGGTAGAGCAGCTGACTGTTAATCAGCTTGTCGCAGGTTCGAGTCCTGCTTGCGGAGCCACCTTCCCCGATTGATAAATTGAGTAAACGCCTGTTTTTCCTTATAAAACAGGGGTGACTTAGCTCCTTATTCACTCCCTTTCGCTTTGATGCGCCCTTTCATGTGTCCTTTTATGTGCCCTTTTTGAGTTTTCGTCATGACTCGGGCCGTCAATAAATACCTCTACCTGCGGGGTGAATATTGGAATTGTAAGCGTAATGTGCCCCAGAAATTCAGACATATCGAACCGCGTGCGCGTTGCGCTTAATACCCACTCACTTGAACTGGCCCGCGCCAAGCGTGATGCTTTAGTCATAACCGATGATAATTATTGGCAGGCTCTGGCCTTAAAAGCTGAGGCCAAGGGCGGCATCACAGATGCAACGCGGGCGGTTCAGGAACATCTTGACAAAGCGGCCTCGTCGCGAGCTTTAGCATACGGATTTGACTATAAACCAATCTCACAACGGCGCGAAGAACGAGCCCTTGAGGAAGCCTTAGCACGTACAGAGAAGCTGGCTAAAAACTACGCGCCTGGCACGCCCCCCCCCATTTCCGAAACAGCAGCCCTTTTGGGCGGCGTCGAGCGTCCCAATGCGGGATCTATGACAGTCGCAGAGGTGTTTGAGCTTTATGTGGCGGAAATCGCCTTTGATGCACAGCGTAAGAAATCCCCTGCCCAACGCAATTCTTGGGAGAAGGCTAAGCGCACATCGATCAACTACTTCGTCCAAGCTATCGGAAACAAGAAGATGGGGGTTATAGAACGTCGCCACGCTCTAGAATATCGTAATTGGTGGACAGACAGGATCAAGAACGGGGATGATTGCGGGGATCGACCGACGCCCTATACCGCCAATCGGCGTATCGGGAATATGCGGTCCCTCTACCGCGAGTACTTTTCTTACAAAGGCGAAGAGGACCGTTCTAATCCGTTTCGCCGCATATCGTTCAAGGAAGACCGTTCAACCAAAAGAAACGGCCCCCGTTTGAGACAGACTGGATAAAAGACAAATTCCTTGTACCCGGCCTGTTTGATGGGGTGAACAATGAAGCGCGTCATATTCTTTACATGCTGATCGAAACAGGGGCTCGCCCGAGCGAGCTCTGTAACCTGCGTCCTGAGAATATCCGTCTCGATGCGGATGTACCTTACTTAGCTATACGAGAAGCCGATAGCCGTGAAATTAAAGCCGACGCCTCTGACCGTGACATTCCTCTGGTCGGGATTTCTCTTGCGGCGATGAAACTACATCCAGAGGGCTTTCCGAGATATTTTGACAAAGAGACAAGCCTGTCAGCCATTTTGATGAAGGCTTTGAAGACACGAAATTTACTCCCGACAAACAGACACAAAGTTTACTCGCTACGTCACTCCTTCGAGAAACGTATGCTGGAAGCCGGTTTGGAATATGATCTTCGCTGCACGCTAATGGGTCACAAGAATGAACGGCCTGACTATGGGGATGGCGGGTCAATGATGTTCAGAAGGAATGAGTTGTTGAAAATAGCGTTCCCTTACGATGGCTGGGCGCTTTAGCCGTATTTTCCCATCTGCTTTCGTGTCTTGGCAATCTTTTTGCGCGCTCTTTTTAAGCGCGAAAGCTCATCATCGACCATTTCGTACAGCGGCCAGTACTGATCACCATGGTAGGCAATCGCGTCCGCAAGAACAGTGAGGCTTTTCAAAAGTCTTATTTCTTGAGCTGAACAGGGCATAGGTGTTGGCGCACTGGTCTAGCGCGCCAACAAAACTTAGTGGGTGTTTTAGGTTAGAGCGAGACCAAACAAGGACTGCTTGGCCGTCCTCATCAAACATTGCTGCCCAAATTGGGGCTGCGAAACTCGGGTCATAAAAAAAAACCGTCAAATACGGTTTTCCATCTTCACCTTGAGCAACAGCGTTCCGTGCAAAGCCAAGATCACATTCACCCAATTTTATAAAATAGTCCGGACTGTCTTCGTGCTTTTTATTCTTATTGGGAACAAAGCTGGCCTCACAGCTCATAGTGAGAGTTGATATCAAGCCCTCATAGCTGTCTCCCATCATCGTAAATTTTCCTATTGTAGCCATAACTGGGCCTTTTTGGATTAAGTTGGTTTTGAAATATAAGTTTGAGATCAAAGCGCCTTACGGGCGCGTTTGAAGTCGTTATTTGTCGCCAGAAATGCGGCAATCATCAAGTGTACAAGCGCTGCGGGTTTCACGGTCTCGCGGTAGGTTTCGCTGTAAATTTTCGCATAGTCCTCCAACATTCTGTGGACCTCGAGCTCGACGCTGATAGACATTTTAATTGGCGTGAGGTCAGGTAGCTTCGCGATGCGAATTGCAGGTTTCTTTGTTTCAGCCATTAGTAGCCTCCAGTGACGTTTTGGTATGGTGATAGAATAAGATCACGATTGACGATGATGCCAAGGCGCCATCCCGGCCTTACGCGCAGCTTTGGCTTTCGAGAAAGTTCGCGTGTTACCACGCGCTGACCCAGCAAATCTACACTGGGTAGATTCTTGATAACCAAAAATGAACCGTCAGGACGAATAAGCTGATTCCAAACGACTAGAGCGCGTGATTGTCCATCATCGATGTCACTGTCATACCGCCCCATTAAGCGTGGGCCTTGGGGCAGCAATAAATACTGACCCGTGGGCGTATCATAAACATTCTCGGTGATTTGCGCGATGACCTGACCCGGTAAGTCTGAGTTCAATCCCGTCACAAGGCTCGCCGGAATGATAGTTCCCGCCATGACCTGATAAGGCTGTCCGTCGTCATATAAAATGGCCCAGATTATGGGCCAAGCTAAGAGAGTCTTTGCTCATCCTTTTTTATATGACGACGGACAGAGAACATCGACGATGCGAAGTATTTGATAAAGGAGATGGACATCAAATATTAGCGCCATTGATAAGTGAGTTGGTTAAGGGTGCGTGATTATTACAAATATGACCCGCGTCAAATTTCGTTTTCAATATCCATCAATAGTCACAGCACAATATTGATGGAGATGAGAATGATCAGGAGGCTTACAACAGCGCTGATTTTTACCTGCCTATTGACGGCATGTGCTACGGTTCCACCCTATCACCCTGCTAGCGGCAGCAATGGATATGGGTACACAGAGCAGAAAATTGAGTCGGATCGATATCGCGTGACGTTTAGCGGGGACTCGTCAACGTCGC
>CALHXF010000158.1 GCA_938040095.1 uncultured Caulobacterales bacterium | reverse complement strand
CATAAGGCCGTCTTTGTTGAGGTCGTCCGTAGACATCCCACCTGTGACGGCGTCCATTTTTTTCTCGACGCGGTTCTTCACGATTGCAACGGCTGCGTCTTCTTTGGAGCCACCTTTCAACATCGTTTTACCGGCGACCATTGCGTCATCTGTCGTCGCATTATCCAAGACCGTTTTGACGGCTTTGTCTTTGATGGCGTCGGTTGAGACCTGCGCGAAACCTATGCTGGGTACGGCCAGAAGGGCGGCGGTCATCAAAATCGTTCTAAAGTGGTTCATAAAAATCTCCATTTATTTTGGTCAATCTAATTCACGCGAGACTACGGCAAAAGAAAGGCAGGACTGCAGAACCTGACTAAAACGTCATAAAGGCAGACGCCAGAAACCCGTCTCGTCAGATTAGCATATCACTGGGATTCTGAATTAAACCTGAAGCGATAAACGCCTAAATTACTTCACCTGCGTCACACCAAATGAAGGGCGTTTGCCGTTCACAGTGGCGCGGAAGCTCTTAAAGGTGCCTCTTTTGATCGTGAGCATATCAGGCGTCGCTTTCCCCAACCGCACGCGCGCAGGTTCAATTTGTTGCCAGACTTCACCATTCGCGAGGGTAAATCGGATATAGTCATTCGCGCCATAAGTCGTAGCGGTCTGTATGGCGAGTGTCCGTTTTTTGGCGGTCTTTTCTTTGACCTTCTCAACGCGTTTGGTCTCGGCTTTCTCGACTTCGGTCTTTTTGATGTCCTCAAAGCTTTCCTTATCGACAGCAATGAGATCGCCCGAGGTTTCAGCCGACCGCAACTTGGCCGTCTCAGTCAGAAAACACGTAAGTTGGTCCGCCTTATTTGTGATCTGCTCACACACATAAAGCCCCGCGAGCGAGGTCGACGTTTGCGCCGCGGCAATCATCGGCGCAGCGGTCATGCACCCTATGGCGAAAAGAAACATCGTTTTTGTCTTGAGCATCATCGTCATGGGTGTCCTTGAATAAGGCTCACAAGAAACACGATTGGAACCGCAGGTGTCAATCGGATAATTGCGGGTCGTCGTGGTCGTTTTCTATTCCAATGCGCGCGTAAATTGCTAAACTCGGTAAAAGCAACTCACCTGTTCAGGAGCCGTCCGTGCCGCACATCAAGTCCTATCTCTGTCTTCCCGCCGTTCTGACGCTATCCGCCATAGCGGGCTGTTCCACCACGCCCCCTGTCAGCTCGACCCCTGATACTATGTCGATCAGTGGTGTAGAGTCAGGTGAAAGAGCTTTGGTTTTGATGACTAATAGTGGCCAAAGGTGTGAGATAAGTTCGTATACATTCCAAAATGTCGCGACGGAAGAAATGGTCGGAATGAGGATCATTCAAAATGGCGCTCGTCGCTCCGGGTTCTCGATTGGTCAACCTGCAATGGTCGCGCTGGATCCTGGGACATATAAAATCGTGTCAGGTAACTGCATGAACCGCCAATATCAGCCCCTCACCTATCGCGGTATTGAAAACTGGTTTGAGCCGTTTGAGGTTAAAGGCGGTGACGTCAGGTTCCTGGGTAACTTACAAGTGAGCGCTGCGAAAGGTGCAGGTCGTCAAGGTCTAGCGAATGCCGCCATTGGTCGCCTGTTCAATCTGGGTCTAAGTACAAATACACCGAACGATTATTTGGTCTTAAAGGCCGTGGACGCCCCCACTGGTGCAAAGTCAACATTGCGCGCGCGCCACCCTGATCTCGTGGATGATTTTGAGTCCGCCCCATTAGAATCCCGCATTGATGCCAAAGCCTTTAAGAAAGTCGTCAGCGACGCATATTCACTGGATGACGATGGGAAAGAACCTCTAAAATCAGACGCGCATAAAATCGTCAGAGCCTATCTCGCGACCTTTGAGTAGGACGGGAATACGCCCGAAATATCTGAAAAAACAGGGCGACCACGCGTGACCTTTAATCCCGCGCGTGGTCGCCTTTCGTGCTCAGGGCTTAGACCCGCTTCAGGCGAAATTTCGAACCTTCGTAAATCCGAACTTCGTTCCCGCGCTCCAAACTCTTATGCGTCGTCCAGATTTTACCTTGGCGATCACTTTCAGCAGTCGAGCGTTGATCTTGCAAAAGCACAGCGAGTTTCAATCGCGTGATCTTTTTATTCGCAAATTGAGAGCGCTCTGCCTGAGAGACAACCGTAAGACCCGAAGGCTGATGGGTCGCCCCCACAGCGGACTCCGTTTTATTAACATGCTGCCCACCAGGGCCAGAAGCCTTGAGCGTTTGATAAGTAATATCTTGCTCTCGCAGGTCTGGCACATCGGCAATGTCAGGCGCTCTGGACACGCTGACATACCAATTTTTACGCTTGTGATGTCGACGAAGTGGGCTTTGCCCAATCCACCGAATAGTCCCAACACGGGAACGGATGAACGCATCCACACTCGAACCAGAAATTTTTACAAGACAAGAGGGAGCCGATATTTGCTCTGCGCCCTCCCATAATATGTCAGCAGTCAAACCAGCCCTAACAGCTGCGCGACAATAGGCCGTCGCGATGTTTACGACGACCCATTGACACTCCTTCGGTCCGTCACCTGCGGTGATAATTATAATGACCTCGCTCATCGCCGCCTCGTTTTATAAGTGATGACGGGTTTAAGAGTCGCAATCACATCAATCAGGCCAAAGTCCTGCAGATCCGAAATCACAACTGAAACGTCTTTATACGCCTCAGGGGCTTCTTCAAACATGAGGGCTTTATCCTCACAGATCACGCGTCCACCCAGAGGCGTCCGCGTAAGGTCCGATACCGAATAACGTTTGGATAAACGCCCTTTTACATCGCTACGTTTCCATTTTCGCCCTGCACCATGCGCCAGCGAACAGAGAGATAGATCCATCACATCACGTCGTGGACGCACGAGATAACTCAACGTCCCACGCGACCCCGGAATCACCACGAGACCTTTGTCAGACGGCGCAGCCCCTTTGCGATGCAACCAACCGCCTTTATGTGGGCTCACACTATTATGGCACACATCCAGCAAGCGCGGACCGTCGGTCCGTAAGGCGGTCATAAATCGCGTTGCGATGACCCGTCGGTTCACCTCTGCCCACAAAACAGCCTGATCATGCCGCTTGATATAGGCATCAAACGCGTCTGTTTTGTCACGCAAACCGCCACCTTTATAGGTGCGAACATGTGCTTCCAAAATAGACTGACCCAGCCCTCTCGACCCGCTGTGTACGAGCAAGGAAAGTTTTGTTTTGTCGAGACCTGCCGCTTCGAAAAGCGGCGTATCGACAACTTCCGCAACGGCTTGGAACTCCGCAAAGTGATTGCCACTGCCGATAGTTCCCAAGGCGTAAGGCCAGAGGTCAGCAGGCAGATCATACGTAGAGAGTTCTGCCGCTACAGCTTCGCCCCCCACGTCTTGGGCGTAAGGGTCCTCAAAGCCAGATAAGCGTTTCACCGACTTATCCAGTTTAAATTTCGCCGTAATAATATCCGTTTGCCAAAGTCCCATCCCACAGCCGATATCGTTCCCGACAAGATGCGGATAGATAAGGTCTGACGATAGAAAAGCCGCCCCAATGGGGATGCCCTTTCCGGGGTGTAAGTCGGGAAGACCCACAGCGCGTTTCATACCAGGCAAGTTTGCCGTATGAACTAACTGGCGTAAGGCTTCACCTTCCATCCAGCTCTCGCTCGATGCAATGACAGTAGGTTTAATTTTAGTTCTTGTAGCTGACGTTTCGTCAGCCGAATAGGTTAGGTCGCTGTCGCGACCTCCATAGGAATTGCCCATGATAAATCCTGAATTTTAGGAAAAGATAGAGTTGAATTATTCGCTATGTTGTTTCGCATGTTCGCCTCCTCTTTGTTCAGGCATTTCATTTGGGTTATCAATTTAGATCGCGGCACGTAATTAAATGGTTTAAGTTTGGCAAGAGGTTTTTTTTAAAATTCTATATTTAGTCCGAGAGACTTATCACGCTTGCGGAAAACACACCTATCCCTTAAGTGAGCTTCATCACCTGTATTGCCGCGGCTGCTGGATCCCACGGCAACAGGAGATATCAATGACACACCAACGCAACCGAGCTTGGAGACGAGCTCAGAGAACGCGCTTTATCGATAAGCGCTCCACCTTAACCCAAATCGACCTCTGTGTTCGCCCGCGCCCGCATTTGGGACAGTTGAGCAAGACCCGACCCGACCTCAATAGAGATCGCGTCGAAAAAACATGGTCGTTTATGTATAGGCGTGCGTTAAAAAATAAGCGCGCGCAGAAACTTGGCGCGATTTGGCCGCATCCAAAGCGCCAAATGGATAGCCGTTTGGAGACGTAAGCGATGAACATTATTTTCATATGCTCTCGCAATCAATGGCGTAGCCCAACAGGTGAGCAGGTCTGGCGCAAAACGCCGGGCCTGTTTGTTCGGTCAGCAGGCACCAGTCCCAATGCTCGCAGGACCGTGAACACCAAAGATATTGGCTGGGCAGACCTCATTTTTGTGATGGAAGAAAAACACAAAAGCCGCCTACGCGCGGCCTTCCCTGGACCAACGAAATATACGGCGATCCATGTGTTGGATATTCCCGACGAGTATCAAAAGAATGACCCAGAACTCATCGATCTCCTGCGGAGTGGAACCGAGGATATTATTGCGCGGGCTCAAGCGAAATAAATTACGGCCTACGTGACCACGGTCACGTCACGCATTTCATCTGCGCGTTAAACGGAAATACCCGAGGCGGGGCGCTTCGGGTCGTCGCTGTCAGATAAGGCAAAGCAGGTTTCCCCCAGCTTTGACCTTCATCTTCAGAGGATCGGATGATTAACCCATGTCGACTATCGGGGGCGCCCTAGTGTCGACTCGCCGACCCTTGACGGAACCAACGCTCAATCCCTAAAGGGCCTTAGCGGGCCTCAGTTGAGCGTTGGTTCACCGTTGGGGTACGATTTTGTAAGAGCTTCGCAGTTCATTCGCGGAAGACATTTCAAAGCTAAAATCTGGACGCCCTGTCAATCAGACCAAGACGTCCAAATTTCAATTGAAGTTAATTTAACTCAGGCGCATCCACAGCGCCTTCGTCCGATTTCATATCATCTGATGTGGTGAGTTCAGTTGCCATTTCCTGACCTAACTCTTCAGGTGATAACCCACCAGACGCATCCGTGTCATGGGCGGTAAATTTGACCTTATATTCACCTGACACGACGACATCCTGAAAATCCTTGTCGCCAGACTCGGCCTGCATGACTGCAAATGTAACAAATTCATCTGCATTCAACGCACCGTCTTGATCCAAGTCAGACGAAGAAAAATGCATCGTCGCGGCAGATAGATTACTATCGATCATCGGACTTTGCTCTGCATCCTGCGCAATGGCCGTGAATGCGAATAATGGGGCTGCCAAGGTGATTGTAGTAAGGGTAGTAAGCGTTTTAAAATTGGACATGGTTCTCTCCGTTTCCAATAGGCACCCCAGCGCTGCCCACTCTTTGGTCGCGTTCGAGACGGCACTCAAGTGAACGGAATTTAAGGAAGTAGTTAGGAAAAACGGGCCTTATTTCAGCCGTTTTGAACAAAAAGGAGCGGTAAATTCACGTAAAAATGTGAACACATTTTCACCACAGCCCTGTAACATTATCGTAAGGTGACATTACAAAATGAGTTCGGGGACCCGCAAAAGCGAAGCCCCCCAGAAAAATTGAGGCCATCCATGACAGCATATTCAAAAGCGCATTGGGTCATCGGCTCACTTTTCGGTCTTAGCCTAGCGATGCCCGTTATGGCACAAACCGCGCCATCGTCAGGCACCTCTCGGCAGGACCGTGCGCTCGCGGCGGGTTACAAAGCCATGTTCACTTGCTCTGCGGTTTTCAATGCTGGCAAAACATCTGATCAAATAGGGCTAGACGAACTCTCCAATATATATCCAGATTTCGCTACTGGATTTGCCGCTACGGGTGAGGCTGAAATTGACGCAACGACAAAGACTGTCAGCGTTCGCTTTGGGACAGACATGCCACCGCGTATCTCGGCGTGGCGCGAACATTTTGGATGTACCGCCCTGCCCCAAGGCGCAGATATATCGGCCGTGAAACACCTGCCGCGCGTGAAACTAAAATCATCCAAACGCAATATGGACGACGTCTCATGGCCGATGGGGGATCGCCTACCGAATACGCCATTGCCAAATGGGGTTGATAAGAAAGCTCTAGACAGCGTTATCGATACAGCCTTTAGCGGCGGTTTTAATGGCGAAACGACATCCGTTCTCGTGATGCAGAATGGGCGCATCATCGGCGAAACCTATCGTGAGGGATGGAATAAAGACACATCCCAACGAACCTGGTCTGTCGCCAAATCCATCGGCGCGAGTTTGATCGGCGCGGCGGTTGAAAAAGACTATATCAATGTCTCTGATCAAGCTGGGCTATCGGCATGGTCTCGCCCTGGTGATCCCCGTGGCGATATTACAATTGAAAACCTTCTGCATATGGCGAGTGGTTTGCACAGTGACCCCGAACCCGGGAAAGGTGGAAATCGCACGGACCAAGTCTATTTCGGGGGCGGCTTGATGGCACAGCAAGCCACACGGAACCCGTTAGAAGCGCCTGTCGGCACGCGCTGGAAATATGCGAATAATGATACGATGCTGGCCATGCGAGCGTTACGCGAAGCGATGGACAATGATCGTCGCTATCATGCGTTCCCTTTCAAAGCGCTGCTTCATAAAATCGGGATGTTTAATACTGTGCCCGAAATGGATTGGGGCGGAGACTTTATTCTCTCTAGCCAAGTCTGGACAACGGCGCGGGATTTAGGTCGTTTAGGTCAGCTGTATCTGGACGATGGTGTCTGGGCTTATGATGGTAAACCGAAACGGATTCTGCCCGAAGGTTGGGCAAATTATGTCGCGACCCCTGCGCCAACCCAACCGCCGAATAGACTCGGTGAAGCGGCTTCAGAGGCAGGTCGCGGATATGGCGCGCAGTTCTGGCGCTATGAAAACTATACTGGCGTTCCGAATGATACATATGCGGCACTCGGAAATCGCGGTCAGTTTTTGATTATCGTCCCCTCTCGCAACGCTGTGATCATTCGGCGTGGATATGATTGGCGTGGTAATTATTTCGACGGACCAAAATTTACCGCCGAGGTTCTAAAGACATTGGAGTGATCCTTGGCTTTACTCTAGTGACGCTGTTACAAGCGTTGGAACAAAGGTCTCAAATCGAACATTTCGACCCGCTTGCTCCATTTCGTCTTTGATAGAGACTACATTGTGCAAGCCGGCGTCTTCTGCAGCCCGCAAATCAATCGACGCGTCTGGTCGATTTACAAGATACCGCTGAACCTCAGCCTCGACAAAGGCCAATGACACCACTCGGCCTTGTACTGAAATCGCATCCGAGCTGTCGATTGTAATGCTAATAACAGAAGCCCCAGTCGTAGGAGGTGGATTGCCTTGGGCTTGCGTGAAATCGACGCCTGTTTCATCGAGGAATGTCGCCGTCACGATGAAGAAGATTAGAAGAATGAAAACGATGTCGAGCATGGGGGTCATGTCTACCCCTCCCTCATCAGCGTGACTGGAACGGGTACGGCGACGGGACATGGGGTTCTCCTTGCTTTACGTGGAGTAACGTAATATCATTACAAATCAAAAAGCAACAGAATTCCGAAGTTAGGGTTTTTGCATTATTTCTATCGTGCGATTAAATAGTCCAATAATGCCAGCGCTTCCTCGCTATCCCATTCAGCTTCGCCTTCAAGGACAGCAACTTCGCGGCCGTCAGCATTGTAAATCACAGTTGTCGGATAACCCCGTAATTGCAGGTTTCCAGGAATACCAAAAGATCCATCATGCCAAGGGTCGAGATTTTTGATGCCATTGTCGGCAAAAAACTTAGCAGGTTCGAATTTGGTACGATCAATTGAGATTGTGATAACTTGGAGATCACCTCCACCCCGTAGGGCTTGCAATCGGTCCAATGATGGCATTTCCTTGATACACGGGGCGCACCACGTCGCCCATACATTCAAGACAACGATTTTGCCTTTATAATCAGTAAGGTTCATTTTCCGTCCATCGGCAGCATCGAAAGATGATAGAGGTAGAGCGGGCGGAGCTTCACGGGCTGTCAATTTTTTCAGGCTACCCACCGCATAACGGTCTAATCCACTTGCTGGCGCTTGACAGGACTGGACACCGACGAAAAGCACGCCGAAAAGCCCAATAAGTAAAAACGCGCGTATCGCGTTACCAAGAGAAAAGAATGAGGATGTCATGAGCGACAAGATAGAGCCCAAGACGGAAAAAAGTAAGGGCCAAAAGATGTGGGGCGGACGCTTCGCCGCAGGTCCCGGTGCGCTGATGCAAGCCATCAATGTCTCCATCGGATTTGATCAACGACTCGCGGATCAAGATATTGCGGGATCAAAAGCCCATTCGGATATGTTGGCAAAACAAGGCATTATCACCACGGCGGATCGTGACGCCATTCATGGCGGATTGAACGACATCAAAGCAGAAATCGACGCAGGCACATTTCCCTTCTCTGACGACCTTGAAGATATTCATCTGAACATAGAAGCCCGCCTGAAAGATAAAATCGGCGAAGCGGGTGGACGTCTACACACGGGCCGTTCGCGCAATGATCAAGTCGCGACGGATTTCCGACTCTGGACGCGAGATCATCTTGATCTCTTTGGATTGCAACTAACGGCGCTCATCGAAGCTCTCGTCAATCAAGCGGAGATCCATACCGATACGATCATGCCAGGGTTCACCCATCTGCAAAGCGCGCAACCCGTGACATTCGGTCATCATATGCTGGCCTATGCAGAAATGTTCGCACGAGATCGTTCACGTTTCGAAGACGCACGCAAACGTATGAATGAAAGCCCCTTAGGTGCAGCGGCGTTGGCGGGGACACCTTATAATATTGATCGTGACATGACGGCAAAAGCCCTCGGTTTTGATCGTCCTATGGCCAATTCATTGGACGCGGTTTCGGCCCGAGATTTCGCGTTGGAAGCGCTGTCGGCTGCCACGATTTGCGCAACACACCTCTCCCGCCTGTCCGAGGAAATTGTCATTTGGACCAGCGCCCAGTTCCGTTTCATCTCTCTCTCAGATGCATTCACAACGGGGAGTTCTATTATGCCGCAAAAACGCAACCCCGACGCCGCAGAATTAGTCCGTGCGAAAGTTGGGCGTATTCTGGGAGCGCTAACATCGCTCGCCGTCGTTATGAAAGGCCTTCCTCTCGCCTATTCCAAAGATATGCAAGAAGACAAAGAACCAGTATTTGACGCATTTGATGCGTTGGAACTTGGCCTAGCTGCTATGGCGGGTATGGTCGCGGATATGACTCCAAACAAAGAGAGATTGGCCGACGCCGCTGGCGCAGCCTTTTCCACGGCAACTGATCTTGCCGATTGGCTTGTCATGAATTTAAACATGCCATTCCGTGATGCCCATCATGTCACAGGCACAATTGTCGCATTGGCCGAAGCGCAAGGTAAAACGTTGGATGCCTTGTCATTGTCGAACATGCAAACAGTAGAGCCTCGCATCACAGATGATGTCTATTCCGTCCTGACACCGCTGGCCTCAGCCACCAGCCGTACAAGCTACGGCGGAACAGCGCCCGATAACGTCCGCAAACAAGTTGCGCGATGGAAGGCAGAACTGGGCGACTAGTGCCACACATTCGTTCAGTCGCCATCATTTGCATAGGATTGTTAAGTGCGGCATGCGCAATGCCGTCGGAGCAAGTCGATAAGAAAATTCTGGCTCTCGTTGAAACCTCAGACGGGACAGGATTCACAACGGTTGGACAACTCACAATTAAGGAATTGAACATCCGTCGAAACCAGATCGACCCGTGTAACATCAAAGTAGATCGTTTGAGGGAATCAAATACAAGAGTGACACATGTAGCCGTCATAACGTGTGAAGACACCCCGAATTTGAACTTAAAACTGAGAGCTGTTCAAGGTAAAACCATCGACATCATCGGTTACTTCACAGGTCAGCTTTCTACAAATCAAGACATCCCTTAGGGACGCTTCGTAATATCTGTGTCATAGGGCCTTCGGCCCAAGCATCAGGATAAGGCTTATTGACAGAGCTTGGACGCCAGCCAAGCGACCAATTTTTCGTATCTTGATCATATTCTGCATTGAGGCCCAGGGTCTGTTCGGGGCTAACAACGACGATACGGATCAAGCGATCAGCGTCAGACCCCACGGATTTTGCAGCTTCATGCGCGGCGTTGTCGGCAGATAGAAAAACGGGAACTTCTCCATTTCCGAAATTATAAGATGTCTCACACACGCGGTTTTGTGCGCCGCGCAGATTGGCCATGCGAAAACCGCGATCTTTCACGCCATCTGGCGCACGTTCTGCCATTTCATTGAGATGAGCAAAGCTCGTATCTGCAAATTTATCGAAACGGCGTTGGTTTTCTATCGGCACATCCAAACGGTTCATCACCGCAGACGCACTAGATTTCATAGAGTCTGTTGCGTCGCTCACAACGCGTGCGGGAGCCGTCACCACATGCCAAATTTTGAAAGCGCCCAACACGACGATCAAAGTAATCAGCAATATGATCGTCCATTTCAGGGCTTTCCACATGTCACTACGATCAGACTTCGGGGCGGAATCAGTCATTGGTTTTACTCTCTGCAGATTTCGAAGTTGACGCAGATTCAAAGGCTTTCATGCGCTTGCTGGCCTCAATATTAGAGAACGCCCGCTGCGCATCGCTGTAGCGTGTCCATTGCGCAATATCACCACGCGTTCGTCCACATCCTGTGCAAACACCTGATGTTATGTCCAGGGCGCAGATCAATACGCACGGACTTTCGGTATTTAGAGGCGATGTCATCCTCTCAACCTAGCGAGCTTTGCGAGACATGCAAAGTTTCAGTTTTCAGTATCAGCCAGTTTCTCTAAACGAACCGATTCTGCAGCCGCTAGGTCTTTGGGGTCAAATTTAAAGGTGGCATTCAATACATAGGCCCCTTCAATTTTCAGCCTATCTGCTTTGAGAGATTTAATATCTTTTAATCGAACATATTGCGCTCGTCCGCTTTTGGAGATCGAGACAGAAACAGGTTTACCTTTTCGTGAAAACCTCATGACTGGCAAATCCATCGCCCCGCCCGTTGGGAAAAGCGAGATAGCTTTCAACCCAGGCACTGCGAAACCCAATCCGCCAGGGGCCAAACCGTTCATCACTTTAGAGCCATCCTTTGCGCCCTCACGGATTTCATCAATCGTGAAATCGCCATCTGTGCGCTTATATGGAAAGCTGAAAAACAGACTCGCTTCCGTTGTATCATCCTCGGTTGCAGGAGCAATTTCACCGTCAATCATTCGACACATCTCGGCGTCTTTCGAAAAATTAACAGCGCTCTCTAAACCCTGCATTCTCCCTTCAACGATAGCGAGACGATGTTCGACTCCCTCGTGACGAAAGAGCATATGTGACGGAACGGGGTGTCCATTTAGCCCTTTGATCATCATGCTTATTTCTGGGGTGACGATATTCGTCAACTCAGACTCATTCCCATAGAAAGTCTGGGCCATATTCACAAAATCTTTAGCAGATCGACACGGTTCACCCGCAAAGACAGGGCCCGCAATCAAAGCCATAGCGCCCGTAAGTAGTAATTTATTCTTCATCTGTGGCATCTCCCCAACCAAATCTAACAAGGTTCTTTGGCGAAGGCACAGGTTGCAAATTATAGTCGCCTCCCCGCACAATTAGTTTCGACGCATTTAGCGCTTCGAGGTCATCCAAACTGACAATCCACATATCTTTTACGACTTCAGTGGTCAGTGCGGCTTCACCTTCAACGGTCTGCGCAAAAGCCTTGGGTATAATACTTGGATCAATCATACGGATGGCAAAATAATCTGCGTCGGGCATCAGTAAAGCAGCCCACCCCGGTAACATTGTCTTGTAGAATTTTTTGCCATCTTTCGCAGCTTTTTTGAGGTCCGCGAAGCTATGTGTTCCCGTAGAGGTCTTAAAAAATGGGGATAAACCCATTTCAAAGTACAGGCCTTCATCATCCTCGGGACGATCGGCACGGGTCGGGTCCTCGATACAAATATCACTTTTGGGGTTAGCAGATGTCGCCTCAAGAAAATTTGGCACCGCCCCCGTCTCGCGCGAGAAAGGGAGATCGGCCACCTCGACATCATCCTCAAACAGATAAAATCGTTCTGGCCAAGTACCCTCATCCTTGATGATAAATCGGGGGGCGAGCTGCACATCAACAACATCACGACGTTCTGGTTTCACTTCAGATAATTTGCGGATCAGTTTGGGAACATCTTTGGCAGGGAAACAAAAAATCTCGCCGCGCAATTTTGTGGCCTCAGCAAAGCTCGTTTGGCCCATCAGGCACGAGACTGTGACAATAGACGATACAATTGCGTATTTCATCTGAAGCGTTTTCCTTATATGCACGTAGGTCAGAACATGAGGACGACCATGACGAACCCTAGCCTTAACAAGCTGAACCGTAGCTTAAAAATGATCATATTGTCACTTTTCGGGGCAAGCCTACTCGCAGGGTGCGGTATTCGGGGAGACTTGAAAGCGCCACCTCCACTTTTCGGCGGTGGCTCTACAGTTGATTCTGATCGCATCCCGACCGGAAATTTAGACAATAAAACGGATGATGATGATTTCGATCCCTTGGCCGACCCCCAAGATGAAGACGTGGCTGACGAATAAATATGCGACATTTTGATTATCGTGACGGCGACATGTTCGCTGAAGATGTGGCCCTGTCTAAAATCGCGGCAGAGGTGGGAACGCCTGTCTATGTCTATTCGTCAGCGACCTTCACGCGACATTACCGCGTTTTCGCCGATAGCTTTGCGGACACCCGCGCTTTGATTGCCTATTCCGTCAAAGCCAATTCCAATATCGCCGTCTTGGCAACACTTGCCCAACAAGGCGCAGGCGCAGATGTCGTTTCAGGCGGTGAGCTTAAGCGCGCATTAATGGCGGGTATTCCAGCCGAAAAAATCGTATTTTCAGGCGTGGGTAAAACACGCGTAGAAATGCACGAGGCCCTTACCGCAGGCATCCGTGTGTTTAACGTAGAAAGCCTGGCAGAACTTCGTGTGCTAAACGCTGTCGCCGTTAAGATGGGCAAAGTTGCGCCTGTTGCCTTCCGCGTAAATCCAGATGTGACTGCTGGCGGACATGAAAAGATTTCGACTGGTAAGAAAGAAAATAAATTTGGCATTGCTTGGTCACAAGCCGAGAGCACCTATGCTGAAGCTGCGGACTTACCTGGTATTGAGATCGTTGGCGTTGATGTTCATATCGGCAGTCAAATTACCGATCTTGCACCCTTCGAAACTGCCATTGTAAAAGTCAACGGCTTGATCGCGCGCCTGCGCAAAGCAGGTCATACAATTTCCAGCTTTGATATTGGTGGTGGATTGGGAATTCCATACGGAAATAATGCGTCGGTTCCGCCGCCGCCGTCTGAATATGCGGAGCTTGTCAAACGCCTAACGGCAGATTTAGATGTCGAGATGATTTTCGAACCGGGTCGGATGATCGCGGGTAACTCGGGCGTCCTTGTCTCCGAAGTTCTCTACGTCAAACGCGGCGAAGATCGGGATTTTCTGATCATTGATGCCGCGATGAATGACCTGCTGCGGCCTGCGCTTTATGATGCATATCACGACATTGAACCTGTAAAACAGGGTAATCTGGATCACGTTGAAACCTATGACGTTGTTGGACCTATCTGCGAAAGTGGTGATACATTCACCAAAGGGCGAGAAATGGCAGCCTTAGAGAGCGGCGATTTAATTGTACTGCATTCCGCTGGTGCTTACGGCGCGGCACAAGCCAGTCAATATAACACGCGTCCGCTTGTCCCTGAAGTCTTGGTCAATGGGTCGGACTATGCCGTTATTCGCGCACGCCCGACAGTTGAGGATATCCTCAAAACGGAAACCATGCCTGATTGGCTAAAGACGCCACTGACAAAAGACGAAAATGTCACGGAAGTTTAAGGCGACAGTACTCTTCGTCTGGGTATAGTCAAAATTGATGTCAGACTCGCGCGACAATATTATGCAATCGACCCGCCGCCTCGTGGCGCGGGCACGTGTGCGTCTATTCTGGGAAACCTACGCGCCCACCCTTGCTCCTGCAGCCTTAGCAATCAGCCTTTTTGTGCTCGGGGCATGGCTTGGTATTTGGCAATGGATCGGTGATCCGGCTCGTTTAATTGCGCTAGCGATTACACTATTCTTTGTCGTGCGCGGTATTTTGCGCGCGCTTGGTCTGCGCACACCGACATATTCAGACGCACGTCGTCGGGTCGAGATAGATTCAGGCCAGTCCCATCGTCCTCTGGATGTTCTGTATGATCGCCCTGCGCTTTCGGCTGACGTGTGGCCTGCGCATAAGAAATCTGCCCTCGCGCAAGCTTCGGCATTGAGAACCGCCAAACCACGTCCTGCGCTTTCCCTCATTGATCCTTATTATTTGCGGTTCATCATTCCTGCTGTGCTTGGCGCAAGCGCCATCTATATGGCTGGATTCTCATTTGAACGCTTACGCGCTGCCGTTGCGCCCAGCTGGCAATCTTCAATTCGCTCAACGGATATCAGCTATGAGGCGTGGATTGATCCGCCCGCTTATACAGGGCGTCCGCCTATCTATTTCAAAGACGGTGTAGACGTCGCCGTGCCCGCAGGTAGTGAATTTGTTGCGCGCATTTCAGGCGTAAAAGACGCCCCACGTCCGCGCATGACCAAAGGTTGGTCTTCACGTTTTCTAAGCCCCACACGGTTAGGTGCGAAGAGCTTTGAAGTTCGTCAAATTATCGATGACAGCGCAAATATTGAATTTCGTGTTGGGTTAACGCGCCGCGCTTTCGACTTGAACGTCACGGATGATCTGCCCCCAACTGTCGACATCGTGGATGAGCCAGAAGTAGACAAACGTGACCGCCTTGTCTTGGCCTATGGGTTAATTGACGATTTCGGCGTGGACACCCTCGAACTGGAAATGTCACTCTTGAGCGACAAAACAGACATCGAAAATGCCTTTGATGAGGTGACCGTCCGCGCAGACATACCTTTATCTGGCTCCCGCCTCACAAATGTTGAGCGTGCCAAAGCCGCCTTGGACCTCTCCAAAACACGCTATGCTGGTCGTAAAGTCATTGGGCGTTTAGTTGCCACAGATGGCGCAGGACAAGTTGGTGTTTCTGATCCTGTCTGGTTTACCGTGCCAGATAAGATATTCGTCGAACCTCTAGCCAAAGCCATTGCCGAACAACGGACGCTCGTCATGGCAGGATTAGACGGCACATATGCGCCTAATCCAAATCCGCGTTGGGTCCCCAGCGATGGTTATATGAATGAACTTCAACCTCGATTGCATTGGGACAGAGCACCTGCTCCGATCCAGCGCGCCACACTCTTGATGGAAGCCATCACTGATGAGCCATCGAGCTTGTTCCAAGACCCTGCAATTTACATGGGCCTACGGCATGCACGGTCGCAGATGCGTCATGCAGAGAGTCTTGCAGAGCTTCAAAGTCTACCTGAAAATCTCTGGAAGATCGCTCTGCGCGCAGAATTTGGAACACTTGGCAGTGCCTTGGAAGAAATGCGCGAAGCCGAAGCCGCCCTACGCGAAGGCATCGCGCGACGCGCATCCAAACGTGAAATAGATACGCTCTTTGAACGCTATAACTTGGCCGTCGACGCCTATACTGAAGAACTTCGACGCAAAGCGCAGGAGGAAGGCGGCAGTGCAGAGAATGGCGGCGGCGGTGGCGGTCCGCCGATGGGAAGCCTCGACGAAATTCAGGAACTCATGAAAGCCATCGAAGAAGCCAATGCGGCAGGCGACACGGAAGGCGCGCGTATCGCCCTCGCCCGATTGGCTGAATTGCTTGAGAATATGAAAATCCAAATGTCCCAA
>CALHXF010000157.1 GCA_938040095.1 uncultured Caulobacterales bacterium | reverse complement strand
CGAAACTCAGCTGGTTAATTTACGGCTTCCTAAGCCCATAAAAACAGCTATTCATGATATGCGGTCTGTCGGCTGTGTCCTTCTGCGTTTGTGCACTGATCAAGGCCTAACAGGTGAAGCCTATCTCTTCCCGCTAAACGGCGTTCGGCTCAAAGCCTTTGACGAAATGGTAAGAGGCTTTGAAGGTTTAGTCGTTGGCCGCGATCCTCATCATGTCACAGCCATATGGGAGGATATGTGGGCCGAAATAAATCCAACAGGACATAAGGGCGTTACTATTTCCGCGCTCTCAACGATTGATACGGCGTGTTGGGACTTAATTGGCAAGTCGGCGGAGAAACCCCTTCATCACATTTTCGGAGCCTGCCGCGAGACAATCCCGACATATGCCAGTAGTGGTCTCTGGCTGTCTTATTCTCTTGATGATTTACAAGCTGAGGCTCAAAGTTTTCTCAATCAAGGTTTCACCGCCATGAAGATCCGTTTAGGGGCGCAATCAACGACAGATGACATAGCGCGGGTACAGGCAGTTCGGGACGTTGTCGGGTCAGAAACAGGACTTCTTGCGGATATCAATCAGGGTCTTACGCCCAAAGAAGCTATTCGATTAGGGCGTGAACTCGAGCCGTTTAATCTCATTTGGATTGAAGAACCGGTTGCGGCCTATGATCTGACAGGTCACGCTCGCGTCACGGCCGCCCTAGATACGCCGATTGCCTCTGGCGAGACCGAGTATACCCGCTTTGGGATGCAGGCTATGATTGAGAAAAAAGCCTGCGATATTCTCATGCCGGATTTACAGCGGATAGGCGGCCTGACCGAAATGCGCCGCGTTGCAGCTCTGGCGCACGCCTATAATCTTCCGATATCAACGCATTTTTTTACCCATCAGAGCCTCGCTATTGCAGGCTCTGCCGCTAACTGCATGAGCGTAGAGCATATCGACTGGTTTGCGCCCTTATTTAATGAACCTCTCGAGATTTCTAAAGGCGAGATAATGATACCACAAAGACCTGGAACAGGGGTTTCATTCAGAGCTGATTTGGCAAAATTTTAAAAACTTCTAATGTCCGGTAAGAGGATAATTCGACTTATTTCTTCAATATCAGTTTGCCTCACAAATACCCTGACTTCTTGCCTCACAAACGTCTTGCGCAAACATCTAAACAGTTGTAATAATTAGATATTCAGGACGATGGGCTCCCCGTGTGGGGGGGGCACCATTTTCTCAAATTTGAAACTTCGTAAGTCACTGATAGGACTTATATTTTCCTGAGAAAACCTGCGTCTTCCTCAAAGATACCTTCATTTTGGGACACAAAATGGGCTACATTATGAGCGAGATGAAGACACTCGATCAATATCTGAAACAGCGAAAAGGGCGTTGGTATTACGTACGGCGCGTGCCGCTTCGCTATGCCCATGTCGATAAACGCGGGCTGATTAAGAGCGCACTCAAGACTTCCTCGCGGGAAGTTGCCAGAGCGCGGCGGGATTCACTGGCCGAGGCCGACGATCTTTATTGGTCAGCTCTCGCTTCTTCACGTGCGAAAGGCTCTAACGCGTCTGCCGTGTCGCGTTACCGCGCAGCTAAAGCGCGAGCCTTTGCACGCGGCTTTATCTATACCCCTGTCGAAGAGCTATCCGCGCAAAATGATATGACGGAAGTCATTGACCGTATCCGCGCGCTAGAAGGCAGTCTAAACACGCGCCAAGCCGTCCCTGAAACGGATGCGTTACTCGATACGGCTCCTAAGGCCTCGATCCCGATTAGCGAGGCCTTCGACCTCTATTGCGATAAAATCAGTATCGGCGATCAGAAGGGTAAATCGCCGGACCAACGCCGCAACTGGCGCAAAGTAAAAGCGCGCGCCGTGAAGAACTTTGTTGGACTGCGCGGAGATAAGCCAATGGCAGAGATTGACCGTCATGATGGCTAAGCGTTCTATGAATGGTGGGGCGCAAGAGTTGATCCCAAAGATGGCTCTAAGCCACTTAGCGGCAACAGCGCTAACAAGGACCTGACGAACCTCCGCATCCTCTTTCGGTCATACTGGTCATATGAGGGCGAACCTAAACGAGACAATCCATTCGACGGCCTTCGCTTTAAGAATGTCGTATACAAAGACATCCCGCCCTTCTCCGTCGATTGGCTGGAAAACCGGATTTTGGCAAAGGGCGCGCTGGACTTTTTAAACGAAGATGCTCGCTTCATCGTCTACGCGCTGATCGAGACGGGGTGCCGACCAAGTGAGATTGCAAACCTTCGCAAAGAGCACATAATCTTGGATGCGGATGTTCCGCATTTAAAAATAAGACCAACGGCAGATCGCAAACTAAAATCGAAATCGGCCAGTCGTGACATTCCTCTGCTTGGTGTCTCGCTCGAAGCCATGAAGCAAAGGCCAAACGGTTTTCCGCGTTATCGGGACAAAGGCTCAGTCCTATCGCAAACACTTATGAAACGGTTCAAAGCCAATGGCCTGTTCGAGTCTCCGGATCACCGCATTTACTCAATTCGGCATGCGTTTGAGAAACGGATGTTGAAGACTGATATAGATTATGGTCTGCGTTGCATTCTCATGGGCCATCATAACACGCGGCCAAGTTACGGCGATGGGGTATCATTGGAGTATCGGCTTGTTCAAATGGCTAAATTTACGCTGCAGAAAACAATAGCTGTAAAGGCAGTTTAATCCTCAAAGCGGACGTTAGCCGCTTTGGAGAAATAAGCATTTTTTCACAACTTAATACTCTCAGAAAGTGCGAGTGCATCTTCGACCTCAACACCCAGATACTTTACCGTGCTGTGGATTTTTTCATGACCAAGTAATATCTGAACCGCTCGAAGGTTTCCGGTCTTTCTGTATATGAGAGTTGCTTTGGTTCTCCTCAGAGAATGAGTGGCATAAGAAGACTTTGGCAAATCAATGGAGCCAATCCACTTCTTTACAATCCTGCCATATTGCCGTGTTGTCATGGCGTAATCTCTGTTTTTACGACTCTGGAACAACCAATCATAGATAATCAGGTCTTTGAAATTAATCCGATCTACAAGTGCTTCGCGTGTATGCTTAGTCACTTCAAACTGAACTGGCTTCCCGGTTTTCTTCTGTATCACCTTCGTCCGCGATCTAATATCATCACCTGTTTGAAAATCTGACACTTTTAGGCCCATTAGATCACAGCCTCTCAACTTACTGTCTAAAGCTAATTTGAACATAGCTAGATCACGTTTATGGTCTGATAGTTGCAAACGAACTCGTATCGCCCAAACTTGCGGTGGCGTGAGTGGTGATTTTTGCCCAATAAGTTTGTTCTTATTCCAAGGGCGTTTTGTTACTTTAGTGGTGGCTATAGTTTGGTTTTTCATAATTTCCTCCGTTGAAAAAGGAAACCAATTTAAAGCCTGAGCAAAGTATATTCAAAGCTAACGCCGTCCGGATAGTTGAATTAATCACGGCGGCAATAGCTGGAATTGGAACTGGTGGATGCAATGGACGCGACAGAGCTAAATTCGCAGACTTTGAATTAAAAATGATAGCCGCGCAAACCAACTCTCGACAATGGCTTAATCCCTAACGGGCATTAGAAGAAGGTCAGTTTACTTACTTTTGCAGTCTATGAAGTGTTGTCGTGCAAAAAGCTCGTGGCGCAAATAAGGACCATGAGCTTTCAACATACGCCCCGTCATTAGGTAGGTTGAGTTAAAGTCATCACCCTAAGTCCCATGCGACGTGAGACAAAGTAAACCTTATTGTCTCGTTACATGTGCTGTCGATGGTACGGCCTCTCCATTCTCCACTTGCAGTGTTGGATAAACAATGACCCTGTGTGGGAGGTCTTTTTGGCAAATAGTCGTGTAATCGATTCTAAATATTTCCCTCCCATAAGCCCAAATCTGTGCCATTGGCGCTGACGTCAGACAATAGGCCCAAAAAGACAAAAATTGGCGCAAATTTATATGAATGCGGATACTGTAATTCTGGATTATTGTCGCCAAAATCTGTGAGCTACGGCTCACTATCAGAATCAAACAGCAGAGACTTGAGGAGAGAAATCGCCATCAAAGCCATAACCAATGAGAATGGCAAAGCCCCTATAATCATAATGGAGCGCAAAGCCTCCATACCGCCGATCTTCAGCATGACACCGACAATGGAGGTAAGAATAACCCCCCAAACAACTATATGTTTGGCGTGTTTTTGTGTTTGATCACCCGCTGAGGCAATCGTATTTATAATCAGAATGGCAGAGTCCGCTGATGTGACAAGATAAGTCATCAGTAAAATCACGATAATGACTGACATTGCTATCGCCAATTTGGGAGAGAGCATCAGATTGATGGTTTGAAACAGTTGGGCTGAGATGTCGGCACCTATGATTGCGTTATTCGCGATACCGGATAGTTCCAAATTTACAGCCGTGCCACCAACTAGCGCAAACCACGTCAGGCACATGATTGTTGGTATCAGCATAGCGCCCAAAACATATTCCCGAATTGTTCGTCCTTTTGAGACGCGGGCCAAGAAAAGACCTACAAACGGCGCGAAGCCAATCCACCAGGCCCAATAAAATACAGACCACGCCGCCTGCCAAGAGGCCAGAGCCTTTTCAGTCTCATCCCCGGAAGAACTCCATACGGAAAGTGACATCTCAGGGAATGCCAATAGATAATCCCAAATGGCCAGGAAAAATGCCTTAAAAGCAAAGGCTGTTGCGCCGAATAATAAGAAGAAAATAAGTAAGAAAAATGACAGCCCCATATTGATATTGGATAGCCACTTAATCCCTTTTTTAACGCCTGAAATTGCCGATAGTATTGAGGCAGCCATAATAATGACGAGCGCGATAAGTTGAGCCACAAGCGTCGGCTTACCACTTTCCGAAATAATCCACTCCGCACCTGTGATATTAAAAAGGCCCGAAGCAAATTGAGAGACACCGTAGCCAATTGTGACGCCTACCCCTACAACAGTCGCTAAAATAGCAACAATATCTACAATGTGTCCTAAAGGCCCCGAAAGGTGCTTGCCAAATAGAGGGGTTATTCCAGAACGTATTGTTAAAGGAAGCCCTCGGTTATAACTAAAATACCCTAGCGCCATTCCAACTAAGCCGTAACAAGCCCATGGCGTAAAAGCATAATGGAAAATGGCCCATTTATAGGCCAAGCGCACATTTTCCTGAGACTTTGCCTCAACAATACCCTTAATGACATCAGGGTTATTAGCAAAATGGAATATTGGCTCCGCTGTTGAGTAGGTTAGCATACCCACTCCAATCCCCGCGCCAAACATCATAGAGAACCAAGAGAACCTGGAAAACTCAGGCCTATCGTCTGGCCGGCCTAACTTGGTGCGCCCCGATTTCGGCCAGAGCGCAAGTCCAAAGCAAACAAGCACAAAGAAAAAGGTGACATACATATACCATCCAGCAAAATTATTGACCGTAAAGGTCTGGATGTCAGCAAGAACGCGACCCGCGCTTTTGGGACTGGCAACCGCCCATAGAACCAGAAGCGCCAAAATGAGTTTAGCCCCAATCGCCACGATACGATTAAACCCACTATAGAAGCCCGTTCGGGCAACAGAGATTTTCATGCGTTCAGACTGGTTCATGTATTCCACTAGCAATTTGCATTTTGACAATTATGTAAAATCGGGGAGAGAATATCAATAAACTTTGGACGGATAAGAGGTATAAGAGATATTACTGCTGAAATTATATATCTTGATTACTGCGCTTGTTTTGTCGACAGAAAACATCAAAATGCAAACAGGGGTAAAAAAGTGAGTGAGGATAACATGCAAGCGACCCTTCCCTTTCCCGCAGAGCGTCCATTACCTTATGTGAAATATAGTGGGGAACCCGAGTTTTCAGCTGACCGTCATTTGGATTTAGGACAGCCTAAAAAAATACTCTCCCTCAAAGACCTTGGATATTCAGACAATCAAATTGCGAATTGCCCGTCGATCTTTGGTGTAAGTTCAGCCTTTAAAATTCTCTCCGATGAAGGCCTTGCCATCATGCGAGAGATTTGCCTCAAAATGTATGACAACCGCAATGAAAGTGTTGGCACAGGCATAAACCGCTTGGGCTCTTATTGCCGCGGCGCAGGATATAGATCATCCTTTATTCGCAGTTTTTGTGACAGCCCTGAATTAGCCGAGCATTTATCTAAAATCGCCGATGTTACTCTTGCGCGCCACTCCGTCCCTGCTGTGGCTTGCGGTGTAAATTATGCGCCAGAGGATATCCGCAATGCTGTTGACACATGGCATACAGACTCAGTCGCCTTTGATATCGTAATGATGTTGTCAGATCCCGGTAAAATTGAAGGCGGTGAGTTCCAATATTTCCACGGAACCAAAGAAGAAGGCCAAGACATCTTAGGAATTTCGGGCGAAGAAGGAAAAGATGTCGAATTACCAACTGAGCGGGTAACGACCATTCCTTTCCCGGCGGCAGGTTATGGATTTCTTCAGCAAGGAAATATGATTTTTCACCGTGCTTGCCGCCTGCACAAAAAAGCCGAACGCATGACAATGATCCCCTCATTTGTGGTCACGCCTGAAACTGCAAATGATGCGACGAACTCAGTCAATATGGCTGGATGGGATGATCCGGGTATTACGGCAGAACTTACGCGGCACGAGGCTTGGCGAGCCTCTGCACGGCTTAAGCAGCTCGTTGAAAATGTCAGCTTACATGATGACGACTCCAAACTTGTAAACGATATAGATAAGGCTTTGGGATCTCTTATGGCTTTTCGGAATCGCATAAAAGAGAAGTCAAAGTAATGCCTCAACAGGTACTCGTAGAGAATTTAAAAAACTTAAATGTTCTCGTTACTGGTGCAGCGGGCTGCATTGGAGCTTGGGCAGTGAAGCTTCTGATAGAAAGAGGCGCCAAGCCTTTCATCTATGACCTAACAGAAAATCGGTCGCGCTTACATTTAGCAATGGAAGGCGCGGATGACGTTCCATGGGAGTTGGGTAATATTACTGATTTCAAAGGCCTTACAGACGTCATTAAAGCGCATGATATCAAAGCTATAATTCACCTCGCAGCTCTGCAAGTTCCATTTTGTAAAGCGGACCCCGTTGGTAGCACGCAAGTGAATGTTATGGGCAGTATCAATATTCTGGAAGCCGCGCGGCAAGCCGGAATAAAACGCTTAAGCTACGCAAGTTCCGTTGCCGCCCCCGCCATGGGAGATAATGACTATCTCGCTACACTCTACGGGGCTCATAAAATTTGCGGTGAGCAAATGGCGGCCGTGTATTGGCAAGACTGGCAAGTTCCAAGTATTGGCATTCGTCCTGGCATCATTTATGGTCCAGGACGAGATCAAGGGATGAGCGCAGCGCCCAGCATTGCGATGCTCGCAGCACTCGAAGGCCTAGCTTATACTGTCCCTTTTAGCGGCCCTCTAACATTCTGTCATGTTGAAGATGCTGCTCTTAGGTTTGTTACAGCTATTTCTAAAGATCAAACCGGCGCACCCGTGTTTGATATGAACGGAACCCCCTCAGACACATCCCAAATCATTGATATCATTAAAACTCAGACGGACGTGAATGCGGATTTGAACTTTTATGGAGGCGCTATGCCTTTTCCTGCTCAGGTCGACAATGGTGAACTTGATGTGCTTTTAAAAGTGCCTGCATATCGGTCACTTGAAAAAGGCATTGAGGAAACTCTTGCGCACTTTAAAAGTGCTAAAGCTCGCGGTTTTGACACTGGTGCTCTTGCTAATCGGCTTATAGAGGGTTCAACATGAAGCTTGTAAGGTTTGGCGATACGGGAACCGAGCGAGCGGGCATCCTCGGAACTGATAATATTATTCGGGATGTGAGCAGCATCGTAGGTGACTGGACAGGCGCCACAATATCAGATGACATCTTATCAAAGATGCGGTCTGAACCTTTAGAAGACTTTCCTGCCATTGATGAGAGTACGCGCCTCGGCCCGCCTGTTGGCAATGTCGGAAAAATCATTGGTTGCGCCCTTACCTACGGAAAACACGCGCAAGAAGCAGGTCTGGAAACGCCCAAAGAACCGATGTTCATGCTGACATCGCGTACAGCCATAAACGGCCCTTTCGATGATGTTATTATTCCAAGGGGCGGGACAGAGTTAGATTGGGAAGCCGAGCTTGTCATCGTTCTCGGCAAAGGTGGCAGTTACATTCCAGTGGAAACAGCCATGGATCACATCGCAGGATACTGTGTTGGGAATGATGTGTCCGAACGGCAGTTCCAACTCGAACGCGGAACACAATGGACAAAGGGTAAAAGCGCAGACACGTTGAAACCCTTTGGGCCTTGGTTAGTCACTCGAGATGAGATCCCTAATCCCAATGCATTAGATATCTCCATTCAAATAAATGGCGAAACTCGGCAAAATAGTAATACAGGCGATATGGTTTTTTCTGTCGCAGAACTCGTTTCAAATATTTCTCAATATCTGACATGGGAAGCGGGTGATATTATGTTCACAGGCACACCACCCGGTGTTGGCTACGGCATGAAACCACCATTCTACATGAAACCAGGTGACATCATGGAACCGACTATTGAAGGACTGGGGGCTCATCGCAGTAGGGTTGTTAGTTATAATGACTAATGTCACCTCAGACAGAACCGTTATTGTAACTGGCGGCGCGCAAAATATTGGTTTGGCCATAGCCAAAGGGTTTCACGCTGATGGTGCCACAGTTATTGTGGCTGACCTTAACCCGCCAGATGACAACACCCTTCTTTTCCGAAAAACCAATGTCGTCGATGAAGATAGCGTCACAACCCTTATGGAACATGTGGCCAGCACACATGGACGATTAGACGTATTGGTAAATAATGCGGGCATCGCCATTGAAGTGCCGATTAAAGATATGATCGTGGATGACTGGGACCGCATCATGATGGTAAATGTGCGGAGCGTATTTTTAATGACCAAACTAGCCTTCCCTCTCATGACAAATGGCGTTTCGAAAAATCCTGCAATTGTCAATATTAGCTCGATTGAAGGCCTTGCGGCCAATCCTAATCACGGTGTTTACGGCGCCTCCAAAGGAGCCGTGTCGAGCTTCACTCATAATACGGCCTTAGAGTATGGACCATACGGTATTCGGTGTAATGCTATTGCACCGGGTTGGATTAACACACCTTTCAACGAGCAATTTTTAGAACAATATCCTAACCTGGAGAAAGTCACGTCGGAAATAGAAAACTTACACCCAGTTGGTAGGCTTGGGCTACCTGAGGATATCGCGAATACAGCCGTTTATCTCGCAAGTGAAAAGGCTGGTTTTATTACGGGTCAGGAAATAGTCGTAGCAGGCGGACGAATGGCCAAACTTCCGCTTCCAAACCTCTAGGAATTACTATGGCAGGTGACCCAAGGACCTTAAGGGGAAAAACAGTCTTAATCACGGGCGGCGGAAGCGGCGTAGGACTAGAATGTGCAAGGCTTTTTGCCGATGAAGGCTGTAATGTTTTTATTGTGGGCCGTGATACAGAAAAACTAAAGGCAACTGGCTTTGCCCATTTCGGAGGCGATGTTCGCCTCTCTTCAACAGCCGCTAATGCCGTGAAGTCTGCTAGCAAGACTTACGGCCGCTCCGTTGATATATTAGTCAATTCGGCGGGTGTTATACATCGGGCCGACGCATCCGACACAAGTGATGATGACTGGCAATTTGTTATGGATGTTAATGTCAATGGTCCTTTTTACTTTAGCCGCGAATTCGCCAAACAAAGCATTGAGAAGGGGTCAATTGTCAATATTTCATCCACCTGCGGACAGGTAGGCGCAGCAGGTCTGGCCGCTTATTGCGCCTCAAAAGGTGCATTGGACCAGCTAACACGTACTCTTGCACTAGAATTGGCATCTCGAAAAATAACCGTCAATGCAGTCGCGCCAGGTGCCATAAATTCTCCAATGTTATTCTCACAACATTCCAACTCTAAAAAGGCTGAAACAGTTGTGGAAAGGAATCTCGCATCAATACCGATAGGCGCAGTCGCCGAACCAAAAGAGGTCGCCCGGGCCGTTTTGTTTCTGGCAAGTGAGAAACATATGACAGGTTCAATATTGACATTAGATGGTGGTTACACTGCGCAATAGTTGCATGGCTGGAATGGATGTTCTTTCAACATTAGGGAGCTAAGGAAAGCCTCCAAATTTGAGAGGCCAAACTCGCGGTCCATCATGATCGATACGCATTCAAATCAACAGTCGAGAGCCTCAGTCGTCTGTATTATGTTTCGAACCTACCCCTTAGCTCCTGCACAACATCGTTAAGCGCTTCCCATCAGTGTCTCACTTGGATCTATGATTTCAACTGATCGCCGCAATACATTGGCTGAACCTCTCAGCCGGTGTTTCATATTCGAGGGTTTTTCGAGCACGCTCGTTGAGTTGTCTTGCTACCGCATCTAACTCCGTTTGGCTATGAACAGATAGGTCTGTGACTTTGGGGAAGTATTGACGCAGTAGCCGATTAGTATTCTCATTCGTTCCCCTCTGCCACGGGCTTTGCGGGTCGCAGAAGAAGACATCGATGTTCGTTTCCAATGTAGCAAAACCTTAGCCCCTCCAATGCTTGAGAAAACATTTGAGTGAGAGAGACGGCTTAGTCAGTTAACGTGACAAAGCCCAACACTTTACATTACTTCAGCCACAAAACTTGAGATGGTAACCCATTGCGGACGTTAGAGTCAGTTAACACAAATGGTCGGTTTCTTTCGAATGCAGACATCACGAGTCTTATTAGGGTGAAGAGGCTGCCTTCTTAAAGGTAAACAAATGGGAGGAAAAATCACCTTTATCCATATAATGGACGTCATTGCTAACTTGGCTTGTCGTAACATAAGGCAATGGAAGACCATTTTGCATAAGCGCGTCGCCATTGTAGCGGACACCATCAGCAACGAGAACGTACTCACAAGTAGGGTCGAGGCCAATCATTAGTGCGCGCCGGAAAGGCAGATTGGGCGCGGACAAAATATGGAAATAGGCGACATATACCGTCTGCTCATCGCGGCTTGTATATTGCCAACACACTTCATTTTCATTTTTTATGAGCCTGTCAAAGCGGCCCCCGACCATATCCTGTGCGGTGGATTTTGCCAGGGCCATAAATTTAAGAAGAACATCTTTATGAGCGTCGATGTCGGTTTCATTGAGCGAAATGCCGCGAGCCGCACAAAATATACCTGCGAGAAAACGAGTCTGAATTGAGGTCGCGCGGCCATTTTGGTGATTAGGGGAAGGTCCGATATAGGCGGCCGTCACATCGAGTGGATAGAGATACGACGCCCCATTTATAATATCCAATCGGCCGATAGGGTCGCACATGTCGCTGATCCAGCCTTGAGGCATGTAGCTGAGCATGCCGAGATCGAAACGGTTCCCTCCGCTCGCACAGTTTTCAAAAAGCACATCCGGATATTTCGTCGTAAGTCTCTCTAAAAGATTATATAGTCCCAACATATATCGATGCGAGACTTCCCGTTGACGATTTCGAGAAAGACCGCCCGATCCGACTTCGGTCATGTTTCGGTTCATATCCCATTTGACGTAGTCAATATCACCGCAGGACAGAATGTCGTCGATTTGTCCGTAAAGATAATCAATGACCTCATTCCGGGAGAGGTCCAGGGTCAGTTGGTTGCGTCCCAGCGAAGACTTTCGCCCGGGCACCTGAATGGCCCAATCGGGATGGTCTTTGTAAAGTTGACTGTCAGGATTGACCATTTCAGGCTCGAACCAAATTCCGAACTTCAGTCCCTTCGCCTTGATCTTGGCAGCCAAGGCCGGAATACCCGATGGGAAACGGGCTTTATCTGCCCGCCAATCGCCTAGCGAGGACGTGTCATCGCGGCGGCCTTCAAACCAACCATCATCGAGTACCAGCATGTCGACACCAACTTCAACAGCTCTGTCGGCCAAATGCAGAACTTTGTTCTCATCGACATCAAAATACGCGGCCTCCCAAGTATTTAGATAGGTGGGGCGCGCTCTATTTTTAAACTTGGGCGGCGAAATTTTTTCCCGAATGAAGTCATGCCAAATATGGCTCATGCTGCGCAGGCCTTTATCCGCATAGACATGCAGTGCCTCGGGTGTGCAGAACTTTTTCCCCGGTTTGAGACGCCAGTGAAAATTGAAAGGGTTGATCCCCGCCAGCAACCGGACATCTTCAAATTCCCCGGTTTCAAGGCTGAGCGCAAAATTTCCGCTATAGATAAGCGTGGTGCCGTAAACCCGCCCATAATTTTCTGTCGTGCCCTTTTGCATAACAGCGATGAAAGGGTTGTGTGCGGCGCTGGATGTGCCGCGGGCTGAGTCAATGACGAAGCGGCCTTTGGGCATCGCGATACGCTCTTCGTTAAACTCGCGCGCCCATGTTCCATGAAGGTGGAGAATCTCATACTCTGCGGACGGTAAATCCAAAGCGGAACTGAAAGCATGTTGCAGTTGGATTTCTACATCGGATTTATTTTTGAATTTTGCAGACCGCACCAAAACGCCATAATCAGCATAAATCGTGTAAAAAAGTTCGACCTCTAATTTATGAAGTGTGTCTTCAAGCGTGACAACCAGCGTTTCGCTATCGCCGCCCCGCGCGGAAGGAAGTTTCTTGAGGCGAGGCTTTTCTTTGACAATTTTGTGCTTCTTATATTGTAGAGAGAATATCGTATTTCCGTCCGCATTTCGTCCATGCAGGGCAGGAAATCGGTAATCCGATGTGCCGAAGCTCGGAAACTCCTGTGGCATGCCGCTCAGGTTCAAATGCTGATGCCCCTCAAATACAGATGAGGTTTCTCTTTGCGTACGCAGGTGGTGTATAGAAACCCGTTCCGGGTCCTGCAGCGGGCCGCCGTAGTACAGATGTTCGATAAGGCCTTCCGGTGAGACCCTGAACACGTATGAAAAGTTTTTGTTCGTCAGAGAAAATGTCAGATTTTCAGAGACTGTTATCATGGCACTCATAATCTCTCATACCGATATTTTTGGGCGATTGGAAAGCTGGAATTGACACACTGAAAAATAAAAATGGACGGCAAAAGCCGCCCAGTTCAATTCTAAACAAGGGAAATTTATTTAGAATGTGGCACGCGCGCCAAGTGTAAAGCGGCTGCCTGTGTCTTCATAGGTCAGGAAGCGGTTTTCAAAGCGAGAGAAATCCCGAGTGTCTTCGTCAAGAATATTAATCCCTTCAGCAAACACTTGGAACGTATCGTTTATATCGAAAGACGCCGATGCATCCAATTGGCCGAATGATTCCCGCTGACGCGGCTCACCTTGGTCAGAAAAGGCCTGAACTAAGAACTCATCACGATAGTTATAGGTCACGCGGGCTTGGATTGGACCCTTCTCATAAAACCCACTGACGTTGAAAGAATGCGGTGAAAGTCCGTTATAGTCGAGATCTTCATTTCCTGATCCCGCTGCGCGGTCAATTGAACTATCAACATATGTATAGTTTATCGCTGCGCCAAAGCCATTTTCGAAGGCCTTTTGAAGAGCGGCTTCGATACCGACAATGCTTCCGGTTTCGCCATTGCGTGTCCGTGTGTCCAAAAATGTCACACTGCGCGTAACGTCGCCGGCAGTCGGGTTAGAAGCGTTACCCGCCGGAAAAACGACTTGTCCTGCAACAGGTAATGTTTGGGACTCCAGGAAGTTGTCAAAACTCTTGTAGAAACCAGTCACTCCAAAGAAGCTCAGGTCATCAAGATACCATTCAAATGAAGCGTCAAAGTTATTGGACTCAAAGGCTTCAAGATTTGGGTTTCCGCCGGATGATGTCGGCGCGTTTGCGCGACCACCAAAGGCATTTGCAACGCCTAATGCGGTCAATGTCGGGCGCGTCACTGTTTTGGAAGCTGCGAGACGCACGACTTTGTCCTGAGCTACATCAAACTTGATATTCGCGGAGGGCAAGAAGTTAGTGTAGCTATTATCGACCGTCACTTCTGCCGGGTTTGCAAAAATTGCGATAAGCTGTGTGTCGCCGTCCGACTCGCGGAATTGGGTCACAGGTTGGTCCACACCAGAGCTAGATGTCTCTGTGTGATCGATGCGGAACCCAAGGTTTGCGGAGAACGGGATCGAGCCAAAAGACTTATCCAACCAAGACGCGTTGAAGAAAACGGAATTGACAGTTTCGTCAACCGAGAAACTTCCCGCTGGGTTAAACTCCGGATCGTAAAAGCCAAGGAATGAATCCGATGCGTCGCGGCGAGCACGAAGCTCTGCGTCTGACAAGGCGCCTCGGCCTGAGCGGTTTGGATCTGAGATCGCCGCGTCAGAGTTGAGTTGAGCAAAGGCGTCCTCAAAACTGGCTGTCAGGAAATTGAGCGGGATGCCGTCACGTCCATCAACGCCGCCAAGGAAACCGTTCAAATTGACTTCGGTGAGAATGCTGTCGTCGAAATCCGTTCCATATCCACAATAGGCACAGAAAACACCGCCGCCCTGTGTCGGAGAAAAGTTGTCAAACAAATCACGCGATTTCGTCCGGTTTGTATGGGCTGCGCCTACTGTAACGATCTCTTCGCCGGTTTTAGATTCCCAGTCCAATTTTCCTTTTGCTTCAAACACATCGTCTTCAACCACAGTTCGATTGACGTTCACAAAGTGAAGGCGTTGGATGGAGGTATCCTGCGCGCCTACGATGTTTGTCAGGGATGTAATTTCGGATCCGTCAGGGATTTCAATTAAAGGAGAGACCGGGGCCAATGCGCCCAAGACTACGAAAGGATTTGTTCCGTCGCGATCAGCTTTGGAACCTGAGACATCAAAATTGGCCGTGACTCGGTCACTGATGTTCCAATCCAAATTTGCACCGACGAGATAGGTTGACGCCTCGCGATTAGCCGATGTCAGAACATTGTCATTCTGTGATGGACCCGTTGTCAAACCCGGGTTCCGAGCTAGAAAGTCTAACCCCGGACGTGAGAACGACGTCACCGTGCCATTTGCATCAACAACTGGGTCGATGAATGGCGGGCTGAAGAAGCCCGAGAATTGCTGATCAAAGGAATCGACAGTAAATTCAGTATAGAGTCCGTCAACGGTCAGAGTTATGTCGTCAGTTGGCGCAAACTGAACCGTTCCGTTAGCCGTGATGCGTTCACGATCTTGTACGTCACGACTGACAATAGCTTGTTGCTGCACACGAGCATTCGCAGGAAGCTGCTCAACATTTGCTGCGTCAGTAAGACCTGCCGCGTTAGTCGTGCCTGCGCCGCCGGTATTGATGAAGTCAGCACCGCCGCGGGCCGAAAAACCATTGGTTAAAACACGGTCGCGTTGCGCTTTGCGATCCGAGTAAGAAATGCCGCCGGCAAAACCGATAGTGTTGTCATCATTCGTCCAAGACCCTACGAGTGAACCTTCCGGGGAGACTTCTTCCCGCAAAGTATCGTAAGTTCCAGAAATAGACGCTGCGAAATTTGTGCCGGGACGCTCCAAGGGACGGGCCGTAACGATATTTACAAGCGCGCCAATCCCGCCTGATTGTCGGGTCGGATCCGAGGATTTGAAGACTTCAGCCCGCTGAATAATGTCGGAAGACAGGACGTCGAATGAGAATTCACGGCCATCATTATCTGTGGCGATTGTCCGGTCGTTGATCGTGACAGCGTTGAATTCAGGCCCAAGGCCGCGAACTGTAATGAACTGGCCTTCGCCGCCTGAACGGTCAATCGACACACCTGTGATGCGCTGCAAGCTTTCCGCGATGTTCGAATCGGGAAACTTGCCAACATCTTCGGCTGAAATGGCATCTACAACAGAGTTAGAATCGCGCTTTATGTCGAGTGATTGCTGTAGCGAGCTACGAATACCTGTAGCGATAACGACATCTTCGTCGTTACTCTGTGCCATAGCTGGCAAGGCAACTAACATGGCAGCAGCTCCGGCTGTGCAGGCGAAAATACTCTTTCTATTGAATGACATTTGTTACTCTCCCTTGATCCCGAACTTGTTTCGGTTTCCTAATTATTGGAGAGCAGATGAAAGAAATTGACTTAAACGTCAATCCTAAAAATGTTCTTTTTCGAACATTGTGTTCTTTTTACAACATAATTTTAATGATCGCCCGCTAGGCATAATTCGTGGTGTTTAACGAGCCGGCCACATGAAGCTCTATACTTTCGGCCATGCAGATATTCCTGAAAACCCCATCCAATTCGCTGTCGGTAACAATGAGATCCAAATCCCGCATATGTCCAATCCGGTTCATAGCCCTACGTCCAAACTTGTAATGGTCTGCAGCTAAAATCGTTTTGGCGGAATTTGCGAGAATGGTTTTAGCGATTACGACTTCTTGAGGATCATATTCCAGCAGAGTTCCATCTTCATCCACACCGCTAATACCGACTATCCCGATATCCATCCGAAAGTTATTGATAAACGCTTCGGAATACGCCCCCTTTATGCCGCCGTCATGATGCCGCACTTGCCCGCTGGAGACGATAATCTGAAAATCTTCATTTCGCATCAAAATCTGCGCTACATGTAGGTTATTCGTAAAGATGTGTAAGTTTTCATGCCCAAGAAGAGCTTCTGCGATTGCCTCAATGGTCGTCCCAGTGCTCAAAAAGATTGAGGCGCCGTTAGGTATCAAGGCGGCAGTCTTGGCGGCGATCATCCGCTTGGCCTGAACGCTGGTCTGAAGCCTGGCTTGATAAGGCGGATTCTCAGCTGTTTTAGCTTGCCCGGCCCCGCCGTGAAAGCGTGCTAACAATCCATGTTTGCTCAATTCATTTAAGTCCCGCCTAATCGTCTGCGGTGTAACGTCGAATTCACTGACCATGGCCTCTGTTGCAACAAAGCCCTGACTCTCCACCATGTTTAGAATCGAGATTTGGCGCGTCGATGGCTGAAATTGCGTCATAAATTATTCCCACTCAGGTTATGTCGGTATTTAGCATTTTCACGACGTCCCGACGATAGAAATTTTTCACTAGCCATAGTTTTCGTCTGCGGCTATGGAAATGTTCGTTTTAGAAAATTAAGGCCTTCGAATGAAACCGCTCGCACATGGTAAAGAGGATACAGGTGCGATGTGTGATAATTCCCTTATTCTTTCTCGAACCATTGCCGGACAGGCGGTTCATCGTCGACAATTTACCAAACGGGATGGCCGTGATATTTTCCTTTACGGTTTACAAAGCCACACGGAAATGCCTCTGAAGCAAGATGGCGGTGAGGTTGCCAAGGGCGGTGAATTACGCTGGCATCCGCTACGTCGGGAATGGAACGTTTATGCTCCGCACAGACAAAATCGAACATTCAAACCGTCAAAAGCCAATGATCCCCTCGCGCCGTCGCGACCGGGCGGCCCGGCCACGGAAATCCCGTTCTCGGACTTTGAACTCGCCGTGTTTGAGAATAAATTCACCAGCCTTCACGCCGGTGCCCCTCAACCCGTACCAGCCGCCGACATAAAGATGGCGCGCGCGAAAGGTCGATGTGATGTTGTGGTTTACGGCCCGCATGCCACGGGTAATTTATCGTCAATCGGGCAGGATAAACGTCGATTACTCCTGAGCACATGGATAGACCGCTACGAAACCTTATATGGGGAGGGGCATAAATTTGTAATGCCGTTTGAGAACAGAGGCGATGAGGTTGGCGTCACCTTGCATCATCCTCATGGACAGATTTATGCCTTCCCCTTTGTACCGAATGTACAAAAACAGGCGGCTAGTGCTTTTGCCGAAGGGTATGATCTCTCTAAATCCATCAAGACTTGCGAATCGGATTATAAAGTTGCTGATGCGGGGGGAATGGTGGCTTGGTGCCCACCCTACGCGCGATTCCCTTATGAAGTATGGATCGCCTCACGTGGATCTAAGGCCGGACCTTGGCTATTTGATGAAACCGATCAGGATGGCTTTGCGCATCTGCTAGGCGATATTACCCGGCGCTATGATGAGTTGTTTCAACGCCCGACTGCCTACATGCTGAGCCTTCATGCTGCGCCGGCAGGAAGTGAAGGAAACTTCCACTTCACCGCTCAATTTTATCCTTTGTTGCGCGCCCCTAACCGCGTGAAATATCTGGCATCCGTTGAGCAATCAACGGGCGTTTTCACCGTAGATGTCATGCCTGAAATCGCCGCCAAAACGCTCAGATCGCTCAAATGATTGCGGAGAAATTCAAAGATGTCTTTGGGTCGCCCCCTGTTACGACATTGTTCACGCCGGGCCGGGTGAACTTAATCGGGGAGCATACCGATTATAATGGCGGTATGGTGTTACCGACAGCCATTGATCTCGGCGTAACTATTGCGCTTAATCCTCGAAAAGACGGTCAAGTTCGTATCCTTTCCGATAAATTCGAGACTCTCGCGGAGCGCTCATTATCTGACTCAGCCGTGGATCATTGGTCGGATTATATCGTAGGCGCAGTCATTTACGCGAATAAAGCTGGCTTGCTCAAAGGCGGAGCGGATATCGCCGTTGAAACGACCTTACCTTTTGGCGCAGGGCTCTCGTCCTCGGCTGCGGTGATTGTTTGCATTCTCAAAGTCGGCCGGAAGCTTTCCGGTCGGGATATCTCAGATACAGATATTGCAGTTTTAGCTCGCCGTGTTGAAAACGAATTCATTGGCATGCCTTGCGGAATTATGGATCAAATGGCCGTCGCAATAGCTCGCTCCGGCCAAGCGCTCACGCTAGATACAGAGAGCTTAAAGTTTGATCTCGTCGATTTGCCTGCTGATTACCATATGGCTGTCGTGCATTCCGGACAATTTCGGCAATTGAGCGAGGGGCGCTATAAAATCCGCAAAGAAGAATGCGACGTCATAAAAAAATTCCTTGAACGCGATGACATTTGCCGCATTACCGATGTTGAATATGCATCGCTATCAAGTTTGCCGGACCACATTCAGCGCCGGGCAAAACATTGCATGACAGATCATCGCCGAACAGTTGAGGCTGCAAAATTAGTGGCGAATGAAGACTTGCAAGCCTTTGGCAAGCTAATGATTGAAAGCCACGCCTCGCAGCGGGATGATTTTGAGATTTCACTCCCACTTGTTGACAGACTTGTCGAAGACGCCGTCAAATCAGGCGCATTGGGCGCGCGCCAAACCGGTGGCGGTTTCGGCGGCTGTATTGTCGCCTGTGTGCAAAAAGATAAATTGGAAGGCTGGAAAGCTGACCTTCTCTCCCGCCACCCGGACGCATTTTATGTCTGCTAGGAAATTCAGATGAATGGCGCGCCTCATGATCTCT
>CALHXF010000156.1 GCA_938040095.1 uncultured Caulobacterales bacterium | reverse complement strand
CCTGCAACGCAGCCAGCCGTTTTTACGCGGGCGATTGGGTAAAGAAATGCAAATGAAATCCACACCGCGTTTGCGCTTCATGAAAGATGAAAGTTTCGAAACCGCCGAAGCCATGACGCGCTTACTGCAAAACCCGCATATTCAGCAAGATTTAGACAAATAAAAAACCACCCGAAGGTGGTTTCAAGTATTTGAAAAAAGACTGTAGTATTTAGTTGAACGTCTACACTGGACAGCTGGTTTACTCGACCGCATCCATCGCCTGCGCGATGGTGGCGAAAGTTTAAGGGGTTGTTTCTGGCTGCCGGAAGTTTCTCCTGACAATAAATGTTATGTCTCTATTATCGGCATCTATAACATCGATTTCAGCACCTTTATAAGCGATGCTCTTGTCTTCCGTCAGGTCATATTCGACGTCGTTGTTGAATGCAGGGCGGGCCGAGTTTCCTGAAAACTCTCGATAACTTATATTTATTTTTGAGCCCACTCGGCCGCTATAAAGAAGTGTTTGCTGGAAACTGTTCAAGTTTTCATTTGTTCTATTATCTCTTTTGAAAACAATATCTGACTTGCAAGATTTAAGATTGTAAGCAGATACCACACATAGCTTATTCTCATTTTTTGTTGTTGCTAGGCTTTTGACTGGATCTTGTAATAGGCCTTTTTTAACGCTGCCCAGTCCGTTAATAGAAGTTTTGCCAGACCCTGAAACAAATGAGAAGTATTCGTGCTTTTCGTCTTCACCTGTTTTTGGGAAAAAACCCTCTGATATTGAAATGCCACTGAATTTTATTGCACTAGGTAAGTTGATTCCGTCTTGAGCAGAAAGATTCCCTTGCACCAGCATTTGATCGCCGACAGACACCGTTGTCTCTTTGTTTAGTGGAGGCTTACTGATATACTTCACCTCTGGAATGTAATTATAACTCGGTGTTGCGCACGCAGTTACGCCGACAGCGGTCATTCCTGCTAGAAGGAGCTTCGTATAGTTCATTGGATCACCCTAGGTTTCACAGGATTACTTTATAGACCGGCCATTACTGGTTGCAACCTAAACTCAATTTAAGGTAAATTAGCCAATGGACCCCAACGGACGAAAACGACGCAAAGGTAATCCCATTCATGGCTGGGTGGTATTGGATAAACCCTATGGTGTGGGGTCCACGCCTATGGTCAGCAAAATGAAGTGGTTGTTTCAGGCGCAAAAGGCTGGGCATGCGGGGACGCTTGATCCTTTGGCGACGGGTATTCTTCCGATTGCACTGGGTGAGGCGACCAAAACCGTTCCCTTTATGATGGATGCTGAAAAGGCATATATATTCGAGATCACGTGGGGCGAAACCCGTACCACTCAAGATGCAGAGGGTGAGGTAACCGCCAGCTCTGACGTGCGGCCCACAGACCCCAATATCCGTGCCGCCCTTCCGCAGTTCGTCGGGAATATCGAACAAGCCCCGCCAAAATTCTCCGCGATTAAAATCGACGGCAAGCGGGCCTATGACCTCGCGCGGGCAGGGGAGGCGATAGAGATGAAAGCCCGTCCTGTACGCGTTGATCGCTTTGATCTGATAGAGGCTACGCCAGATACTGCGACGTTTGAAGTCGACTGTGGGAAAGGCACCTATATTCGGTCGTTGGCGCGGGATTTGGCCGTGGAATTGGGGGCTTGCGGATATGTGTCGGTTCTGCGTCGAACGCGTGTTGGTCCGTTCACGCTGGCGCAGTCAATAAAGCTGGACGAGTTGGAAGAAATGTGCGATGTGGCCCGCGTCTCAGAGGGGCTGCACCCCGTGACGACCGCACTGGACGACATCCCGGTGCTGGCCATCACAGCCGACCAAGCAGTTGATTTGAGGCATGGACGCGGAATTACCGCGCCGTCCGACTCCCCCGACCTCGTCCACATGGACGATTTCATACGGGCCGAATTGGAAGGTGTTTTGATTGCGCTCTGCTCACCGCAGGACGGGATATTCATCCCGAAGCGCGTTTTTAACATGTAGTCACACTGGAGAAATACGATGTCGATCACGCCCGAGCGCAAAGCCGCTTTGATCACAGAATACGCCACGAAGCCTGGCGATACAGGCTCACCAGAAGTTCAAGTTGCGATCCTCACAGAGCGGATTGTAAACCTGACAGAGCATTTCAAAACCAACAAAAAAGACAATCACTCACGTCGCGGTCTTTTGTTGATGGTCAACAAACGCCGTAGCCTTTTGACTTATGTTCAAAAGAAGAACGAGGCCCGTTATCAGGACCTCATCCAACGTTTAGGTCTACGTCGTTAGACGTTTACCTCGCTAACCGAATAAGGGTCGCCACTTGGCGGCCTTTTGCGCATCTAGCTGTTTGAACAAAGTTTCAAACAGGAGGGCGCGATGACCGTTTTGCGAATGACCGCAAACGGATGGGACCGAATGGTCTAAAGCCCCAATGCAACAGAGCTAAGGGGCTTAAATAAGTACGATGAAAGAAAGAAACCACACGTATGTTCGATAAGAAAACAGTATCACTCGAATGGGCCGGCCGCACGCTGACTCTTGAAACCGGCGGCATGGCCCGTCAAGCAGACGGCGCGGTATTCGTGACGTATGGCGACACAAAACTTCTGGCCACAGTCTGTGCCAAGAAATCCGAAAAACCTGGCCAGAGCTTCTTCCCGCTCACAGTCAACTATATGGAAAAATTCTACGCCGCTGGTAAAATCCCAGGTGGCTACTTCAAACGCGAAGGTCGTCCAACAGAACGTGAGACATTGATCTCCCGCCTGACTGACCGCCCAATTCGTCCATTGTTCCCAAAGGGTTTCAAAAACGAAGTTCAGGTCGTCATCACGGTCCTACAACATTATCTAGAAAACGAGCCGGATATCCTGGGTATGATCGGCGCATCTGCTGCGTTGGCTATCTCTGGTCTTCCATTCATGGGCCCAATCGCGGCGTCCCGTGTTGGCCTCATCGATGGCGACTACGTCTTGAACCCAACCTTGCAAGAGCTCGAAGAATCCGAACTCGACCTTGTTGTTGCCGGTACAGAAGATGCCGTCATGATGGTGGAATCACAAGCTGAAGAATTGACTGAAGAGCAAATGATCGGCGCCGTTATGTTCGCGCACGAGAGTTGCCAAGACGTCATCGATGCAATCATCGACTTGGCTGA
>CALHXF010000155.1 GCA_938040095.1 uncultured Caulobacterales bacterium | reverse complement strand
GTCGGGTCAGGGGAGATGTTCTCTTCGAAGCAATAATTAGCCATATCATCGAGTGTCGCATTCCCGTCCATCATTTGCTTACCCATGCCTTGGCTCCAGCCTTCGTAACGGTTGTCTTTGAAGGCTTGAAGTTTGTCATCTTCAATCATGACCGCTGCGTTCATCAGTGCGCGAGCGAGGAGATCCATCCCGCCAATATGGCCGTGGAACAAGTCTTCAGCATCGCTCGATTGACGGCGGACCTTGGCGTCAAAGTTAGACCCACCATTTTTAAAGCCTCCGCCTTTAAGGATATAATACATCGCCAAAGTTGTCTCGCGCAAATCATTAGGGAACTGATCCGTATCCCAGCCATTTTGCGGATCGCCCCGGTTAAAGTCGATAGAGCCGAAGATGCCAAAAGCATTGGCCATTTCAATTTCATGCTCAAAGGCATTGCCTGCGAGCGTTGCGTGGTTTGGTTCGATGTTGACGCCAATCTCATTTTCAAGACCATGTTCTTTGAGGAACCCGTAGACTGTGCCGACATCGCGGTCATATTGATGCTTGGTTGGCTCGTGGGGTTTAGGTTCAATCCAGAGATCGCCCTTAAAGCCGATTTTGTGCTTATGCTCGACCGCCATGTTTAGGAAGCGCCCGAGTTGATTCATTTCGTGACCTACATTAGTATTCAGGATCGTGTCATAGCCTTCGCGGCCTCCCCAAAAGACGTAGCCTGCGCCGCCGAGGCGATGTGTGGCTTCCATGGCATGCTTGACTTGCAAAGCTGCAAAAGCGGCTACGTCCGGATTTGGGTTCGTTGACGCGCCCGCCATAAAGCGCGGATGAGAAAACATGTTAGCTGTTCCCCAAAGGAGTTTAGTCCTTGAGGTACCCATCTTGGTTTCGATTTTATCTACAATAGCGGCGAGGTTTTCTACATGGTCTTTCGGCGTGTGAGCCTCAGCCATTATGTCGACATCGTGGAAGCAAAAATATGGCTGCCCCAGTTTTTCGAAAAAGTTGAAAGCCGCTTCAAGTTTGGCGTCTGCTGCGGCTTGGTTATTTGCGCCTTGGAGCCAAGGGCGTCCAAAAGCACCCCCACCGAAAATGTCATGTCCATCCCAACAGAATGTATGCCAGTAAGACACCGCAACGCGAAGATGTTCTTCAATCGTCTTGCCAAGAACCATTTTCTTGGCATCGTAATATTTAAAAGCGAGGGGATTGTCACTATCTACCCCCTCAAATTTAATTGGGTCTATGTGGTCAAAATATCCGCTCATGAGGTGAACTCCTTGGTTTGTTCGTATAATTTTCGGAAAGTTTGACGCCGCGCTGCGTAATGGTCACGCAAGTCTGAATCAGGCGTAATGGTATGTTCAATGTTAGGCGGGGTACAGATTTCGGAGACCGCTTCGTCTGTCACGGAAAGACGTACCAAATGCGCTGCGCCAAAAGCGGGGCCAACAGCCGCGCCGCCGCGATAATTAAGCGGAACGTTAAATGCCGCCGACAATATTTTGCCCCGGTAGTGTGACCGTGCGCCGCCGCCAATTACGGATAGCGGGTTCTGTTCTGACCAAAGTGCCTGAGGGCGGTTGACTGTGAGCGGCGCGGTGGCTTGGTCGACGATGTTTTGTGTCTCATCGACGAGTACAGCCTTGACACCCGACGTGCCGATATCAAGACCGAGATACATTACTCGACCGTCAGCGTCACAGTTTTTACATTGGCCGAACTATTGCAGACCATGATGTCAAATTCACCCGGCTCGACAACGCGTTTCATCTCGCGATTATAGAATTGCAGAGCTTCCGTTGTGATAGGCAGGGTAACTGTTTTCGACGCACCAGGTGCCAGTGAAACACGCTTAAAGCCTTTCAGCTCTTTGACAGGGCGTGTCACGGAGCTGACTTTATCGCGTAAATACATTTGCACGATTTCATCGCCTGCGACCTCACCGGTATTTGTCACGGTCACGGACATGTTCGCAGTACCGTCTGTTCCGATTGTGGCGGTGGAAAGAGTTGGTTCTGATATTTCAAATGTGGTGTAGCTCATCCCTTCGCCAAAGACATAAAGTGGGGAGTGATCGTCAAAGGCATAACCTCGCCGAGCCGTGGGTTTATGATTATAAAACGCCGGGATTTGTCCCACGGTGCGCGGAACAGAGACTGGCATTTTGCCAGAAGGATTAGCATCGCCAAAGAGCAAATCGGCGACTGCTGTGCCAGTCTCTTGGCCTAAAATCCACCCATAGAGAATAGCTTCTAACTTATCTTCGACATTCTCTAATGAGAGCGGGCGGCCAGAGATAATAACCGAAACCATAGGCTTGCCTGTTTTCGCTAAAGCGTCGACAAGTGCTTTTTGTTCACCGATCAGGGTGATGTCATTACGGTCACCCGGATGAGTTTCCGACCACGCTTCACGAGATGTCGACTCGTCGCCGCCAATGGCGAGGATAATCAAATCGGCGTCTTTTGCGATAGCGACAGCCTTGTAAATGTCAGAGAGGTTCTGATCACGGTCAATGAGATTGACCTCATCATCCCACCAAGAACGATTATCCGTCAGCGTAACGCCTTGGGCATGGACAATCTTATCTTCGCCGAGTTTAGCTGTGAGGCCATCAAGTATTGAAACAGTCTGGCGCGGTTCATCGGAATACCCGCCTAAAACGGTGATATTCGCATTCGGGCCGATTACAGCGATCTTATCATACTGAGACGCATTAAGCGGCAGAATCCCATTCTTGTTTTTAAGAAGAACCGCAGCCTTTTTTGCGGCCTCAAGCGCTAAATCACGCGCTTCCTGATTGCCTGTAAGGGCGTCCGCTTTCTGTCCATCTGAATAAGGTGTTTCGAAAATGTTGCCGCGTAACTTCATCTCTAAAACGCGGCGTACGGCTTGGTCGACATATTTAACGTCATACTCGCCTGCTTCGATTTTTTCTTTGAGCGCATAAAATGCAATGCCGTCTGGAAGCTCCATATCGACGCCTGATTTGAGTGACAGCGCGCCAGCTTCGCCGATATCGTTGACTATGCTATGGCGGCCATTAAGCTCATTAATCGCAAAATAATCCGCTACGACAACTCCGTCAAAGCCCCATTCACCTCGAAGGATATCATTGAGCAACCAAGGATTGGCGTGGGAAGGGATGCCGTCAATTTCGTTGTAAGAGGCCATTACCGCCGCCGCGCCGGCCTCTTTCACCGCAGCTTCAAAGGGCGGGAAAAATGTTTCACGCAGGACGCGCTCAGAGACTTGGCTCGGCCCGACATTCATGCCGCCTTCGGGTTGGCCGTGACCTGTCATGTGTTTGAGTGTCGTCAGGACTTTGTCATCTGCAATAGGGAAGCCTTTTCCTTGAAAGCCTGTAATCGCCGCAACGCCCATGCGCGAAACGAGGTAAGGATCTTCCCCATAAGTTTCTTCAATGCGCCCCCAACGTGGGTCGAGCGCAATATCGACAACAGGAGAGAGGACATGATGCGCGCCACGAACACGGATTTCGCGGGCGGTAACGGAATAGACCTCTTCGACAAGGTCAGTGTCAAAGGTCGCGGCAAGCGCTATAGATTGTGGGAAGGCGGTGGCATAGCGGCCTTGAAAGCCATGCAGGCCTTCTTCATGGAACATCGTTGGGATACCGAGGCGTGTTTCTTCGATATGCCATTTTTGCACGGCATTATTAAGCGCAACTGTTTGACTGGGTGTCCGTGCTGACAGGCGGCGCACTACAGAGGCATCATTTGCGTCGCGCTCTTCACCCTGGTTTTCCATGCCAAATGTGTCTTGTGGACGGGCCCAACACCCAATTCCATGTGGGAAATGCTCTTTCATTTTGTCGGGATTAAAGGAGCCGTCCTGTTCCAGTACTTTCGCTTTGTCGAACCAAATGCAACTAAGCTGTGCGAGTTTTTCATCCAGCGTCATATCTGCAAGCATGACTTCAACTTCTGAGTTAGACGATGGTTTGAATAATTCTAAAACCGTGTCGGTGCTCGTTTCAGGCGGGGACGTAGTGGCCCCAGTGCAGCCCAAGAGTAAGGTTGCTGCGGCGACTGAAGTGAAGAGATGACGTATGGACATGGTACCCCCGATAAGACTGAATTTGGTTTCAAGCTCTTGATTGGCTTGGTATTGATTAACTGTTAGATATTTATCTATGACAACGTTGTCAATAAATTTCGAGACAACGTTGTCTAGTATCGCTTAAGGCGCTACGGTTCATCTAAGGGGAAGTATATGCCGACAATTATTGATGTGGCTCGCGAGGCGGGGGTCTCTTTTAAAACAGTGGCCCGAGTGCTGAATGGCGAAGCTCGCGTGCGTGAAGAAACTAAGAAAAAGGTTTTGGCCGCGGCCAAGGTGTTAGACTACCGCGTCAATCCTGCGGCGCGAACATTGCGCTCTAAGGGCGTTAAACGTCTGGCCTTACTAATAGATAACCCTTCGGGAAGCTATGTTGAAGCCACCCATATCGGGGCCATGTTATCCGCTCAGTCTATGGGGTTCCAACTTTTCGTTGGCAAAGTGCTCGTTGATATAGAAAAATTCGATGACTTGATTGGAGTGGTTCTTTCTCCGCCTTTATCTAATGATGCGACAGTATTGCATGATTTAGAAAAACGAAAAATTCCATTCGTACGGATTGGCGCTGAAAAAACGAGCGTAGCAGGAGACCGTATCGGGATTGATGACCGTACTGCGGCGAAAGAAATGACGGAATATCTGCTCGGCTTAGGACATCGGCATATTGGCTTTATAAAGGGCGATCCCGCCTATGATGTGTCGCGCCGCCGCTATGCGGGCTATCTGGATGCGATGGAGGGGGCCAATATTACAATTCAGGATGAGTGGTGCCTTACAGGTGATTTTTCATATGCGTCCGGATTGCACTGCGCTGAACAATTACTAGCTTTGACCAGCCGCCCAACAGCTATTTTTGCGAGTAATGATGAAATGGCGTCGGCGGCCTTGGCTACAGCTTACAAGCTCAATATCCGTGTGCCGGATGCCCTATCAGT
>CALHXF010000154.1 GCA_938040095.1 uncultured Caulobacterales bacterium | reverse complement strand
CCAGACAGTGCAAGGCATGGGGTAGTGCGGTTTAGTAATCGCACAGCAGCCTCTAAAGCGGCATTGGGCTGTCGTGGAAAATCTTCCGCATTAACGGGATGAAACTCTCTAGACTATCCGCCTCAAACTCAGGATCGAAAGCTGGCGCGTCCCATTCGTCGACGAGCTTTACTGCGTAATCATACCACGGCTCGTCTTTCCACTGCAGGCGCAGATCTGTCGGCGCGCCCATATAGGCGTAATAATGCTCGCCTTGGAACGCTTGGTGGTTTCGGATGACGTGATAGCTATCGTCGGAAATATAGGGACGCATCATTTCGGCGGCGATGGGACCGTGGTTGGGAACGTTGATAACCTTTGCCATGTCGTGGCAGAGTGCAATCACGACTTGCTCATCTGTGGCACCCGCACGGCGGGCCAATGTTCCACACATTAAAGCGTGTTGAAGTTGGTCACAGGCAAAGCCAAGCGTCGCATTTTCGAGCTGTTTCAACATGTCGATAAAGCGGTCTGCAGTCTTGCCGAAATCCTGTTTATGCGCCGCGCCGATCTTCATCCAGTCTTCCAGCGTGCCGTCTTGCATGCGCGTGAATTTGGCGTGCTCGCTGACAAGGGCTGGATCGTTTTTCATGATCTCGTCTAAATTTGGTGCGTCTAACATGGTGTAATCTCCCCGAGTTTTTTTTTCATCTTATCAGAAATTGCCGTCGGTCGTCGATTTTTTTCGTCGACATAGACATGCACAAATGAACCCTGCGCGCTGGCGGTGGTTTCATCATTGCGAAAAAGCCCGATTTCATAGGTAACGCTAGAACTTCCAACCCTGGCCGCGCGCAGCGCTGCGACGACATTATCAGGGAAACTGATCGGCGCGAAGTAATCGCAAGATGTCCCAACGACGAGACCAATCGTCTCGCTTTTTCCAATCTTCAGTAGACCATTATCAATCAGCCATTTGTTCACAGCCGTATCGAAATAGAAGTAATAGACCGAATTATTCACATGCCCATAAACATCATTATCCGCCCATCGCGTCGGGATGGTGAGATGATGCGGATAGCTGTCGAGGGCGTTGGGTATGGCTCTGGGCATTTAGGCGTAATCTCCCTTGGCGATCATTTCCATGACCCATTTCAGAAAGGGGTCTGAACTGGTTTCTGCGTCTGTGGTTTCCGCAGTTTGAGGCACGATTGATGCCCCTGTCTTTGGAATTAAAACGTCAAATTCAGTTTTAACCCAGTCGTGGAACTTCTGATTGCGTGGTATATCAAAAGTTGGTTCAAGACTATATTCACCCCAACATATTTCGTCATATCCAACCGCGAGCAATCTAAGGAAATCTGAGGCATTGTCGGTCAGAACGCAGGTCATAATAGATCCCGATCCGCCGCCCAAATGTACGATATGTTGTTTGCCGTCATCATCCAACCAGAACGCGCCTTGGGAGCCCTCTTGACCTGTTTTGCAAAAGACGAATAGGCGTTCGTGGATTTCCGGAATGTCTAACCCAAACCAATGTTTTAAGTTTTTCGACCCGTCTGAATTAAATTCGATGATAGGAGCTGAAACAGCCTCTCGCGATGATATGTCGAATAACCATCCCGATGTTTCATTGTCTCGAGTCAGCGTGAACTCATTTTCCTCTATCCAGTCATACAGCTTTTCTAAGGCGGCGGGTAAAATCATGCCTTCTGGTAAAGTGGATTTGGTTCTTCCTGCCAGCGTTAAGGTCGGCATATTATCCTGCGAAGGCAATTTGCGTTTCTTGAAAAAATTAAACATCCTTACAGTCTATAAAATCGTCTCATAGATTTTGACGACCGCTTCATGTGTCATCACGCGGGCGTTATTCATTAACAGACGGTCTTTGGTCATGGCGTCGTCGGCCATCATGATTATGGCATCGCTCGGGATGTTCACTTCGGTCAACGTCTGCGGGACACGGGTTTCTTCTTTGATCCGTAGCATTTCATCGATCAGCGATCCGCCGCTTTGCCCGACGCCCATATCGGTCGCGATTTCGCCGTACCAGTGATCGGCATTGGGCTGATTATATTTCATGACTTCAGTCAGCACGAGCGCATTGGATAAGCCGTGCGGAACATGGAAAAATCCACCGAGCGGGTAGGCGAGGGCGTGGACGGCTGCGCAGGGCGCATTGGAAAACGCTTGCCCCGCGATCATGGCCCCAATGAGCATTTCATTGCGTGCGTTAAGATTGGTGGGTTCGTTTACGGCTTGCACGATATTGTTGCGTAGCTTGCGCAGAGCCGTGAGCGCGAGGGCATCAGAGATCGGGTTTTTCAGGCGGATAGAGGTGTAAGCTTCAATCGCGTGGACCATCGCGTCAATGCCTGTTGCCGCCGTGATCGATGCTGGCAGGCCAAGCGTCAATTCTGCATCCAGCAAGACGCGATCCGCATAAAGACTGTCGGCAACGACGCCTTTTTTGGCGGTCTTACCCGTGGTCAGGATCGCGACATTTGTGACTTCGCTACCTGTACCTGATGTGGTTGGGATGAGGAGCAGCGGGAGTTTCGGCCCTTTCGCATTATCGACGCCATACATCGTATCCAGCGGTTGATCGCACCCCGCCAGATGCGCCGCGACCTTGGCGGTATCCATCGGTGATCCGCCGCCAAACCCGATAACTAATCCCGCACCAAATCCCCGAATTCCGTCTGCAATCTCTTGCACAGTCGCTTCGGGCGGATCGGCGACGACTTGATCAAAGACCATCACATCATATCCCGCGCTTTCCAGCGCAGATAAACCGCCATCCATCAGACCCAATCCGCGAACGCCTTTATCAGTGACAATTGCAATGCGTTTATTGGTAAATAGTCCTTGGACTAAGGCATCAAGTTTCGCCGCCCCGCCGGGTGCAATGCGAATGTCGGAGACTGTTTTGAATGTGTGCATGGGGTGAAGCTAGCGCAGAAGTCGGAGTGTGTCACCTTTGTCCGTGAAAGCTATTTATCTATAATCCATACCTAAATGAATGGAGGTATTTTATCCATTGAAATTACTATCCAAAACACCACCTAGGATTCCGTAGAGTTATCGAATGAGCGTCTTTGAGAGGATATATAGAATGAATATAGATATTGGTATCAATAAAGCGGACCGCCTTAAATCTGCTGAGGCGGTCAAATCCCTTCTTGCGAATACATATACGCTTTATCTTAAAACCCATGGCTATCACTGGAATGTAGAAGGGCCTCATTTTCAACAACTTCATCTGCAATTCATGGACCAATATACGGAAATGTGGACGGCTGTTGATGAGTTGGCTGAACGTATTCGGGCTCTTGGACATTACGCGCCAAGCTCCTATCAAGAGATGTCAACGCTATCCGAGATCGAAGAGGAAATCAGTAAGCCTGACTGGAAGTCCATGGTTCAAACGTTGGCACAAGGACATGAACAGATCGCGAAAATTGCGCGCGACGTTCTACGTATCGCAGAAGAGGTCGGTGATGATGCGACGGCTGACGTTGTCGCGCCGCGGGTAACTCTACATGAAAAAACAGCCTGGATGCTTAGAGCGACAGCATCATAGAAAGGTATCATTAAGTTCCCGCTTTTGTTACGACAGTGGGGGTTCTTTCAATTTAAGCTCTATGAATTGGGTTCGTTGATGGGGTGTCCAGTTCAAATTTCCCGCGTTGACCATCCAAACCAAATTGCGACGCCAGCCAATGCGAGGGATAAGATCCGTTGCGTCCAGAGTCGTCGCCTTGGTTCATCCAGAAATCTGTGAAATGCCCCCGCGAAAACCACGATCACAATATGTACCGCTGTGGCGATTGCGACATAGATCAGAGTCAGACTGAATATTTCACCCCAACTCGCGCGGAGCGACAATAGGAACGTTGGTAAGATCGTGATGAAAAATAGGGCGGCTTTTGGGTTCAGTAAATTTACCGTCAAACCGTGCCGAAAATAGGTCCAATTGCCATGGGAGACGTCGGCCTCTTTCGTCGCGCTGTCCCCAGCGTCCCGCCAGCCATCCCATGCCAGATAGAGCAGATAGGCTATCCCACCCCAGCGCAGGACTTGGAATAGAGCCGGACTGCGCGCGATAAGACCGCCGACGCCTGCTGCGCTGAGCAGGCCAATGATCAGCAAGCCAAGAGCTACGCCCGCCACAGTCGCGAAGCCATGTCGTCGCCCCTTCGTCGCGCTGATCAATGCCAGAAACGCCATATTGGGCCCAGGCGTTAATTCGATTAGCAGCGCGGCAGCCATAAATGCGACGAGGTTTTCCATAGGCCGGCGTGTCTTTCCTTCACTGCGATTGATCCAGCGGATCAATCGCGGACGTTACGCGTCCATCGTCAGAATGACTTTGCCCATAGCTTTGCGTGATGTCAGTTCGTCAAAGGCATCTGCGAATTTTTCGAGTGGATAGTGATTGCTGATGCGAGGTTTGATCTTCCCTGTTTGTAGCATCTCCATAATCTCGCCGATGTTACCCATATGCGCTTTGGGATCGCGTTGTGTCCATGCGCCCCAGAAGACGCCGCGAATGTCGATAGATTTCAACAGGCACAGGTTCAACGGAATGCGCGGAATGTCACCTGCAGCAAAACCAATCACCAAATAACGCCCGCCCCAATTCATGGCGCGCACGCAAGGTTCTGCGAATTTATCTCCCACTGGATCATAGAGCACGTCAGCCCCGCCGAGCGCTTTGATAGCTTTCTTGAGGTCCATGTCGCCTGAGTAGTTGATCGTTTCATCTGCGCCATGTTGGCGACAGACTTCGAGCTTTTCATCCGTTGACGCACAGGCAATGACGCGCGCGCCCATGGCCTTGCCAAGTTCAACCGCCGCAAGGCCAACGCCGCCTGCTGCGCCCAATACCACGAGTGTTTCGCCCGCTTTTAATTCTGCGCGCTGTTTCAATCCGTAATAGGATGTACCGTAGACAAGGACCAATCCCGCCGCGACATCAAACGGCATTTCGCCGATTGGGCCAACGGTAGCGATGGGCGCAACGACTTCGGTGGCAAATGCGCCGACTTGTCCGAGGTAAGCCACGCGGTCACCGACTTTTAGATGTTTCACATCATCCGCGACTTCGCTGATGATACCAGCAGCTTCACCACCGGGGATGAACGGGAAGGGCGGTTGGGCTTGGTATTTGCCTTCGGCGATCAAGATGTCAGGGAAGTTTACACCTGCGGCTTTCAAAGCAATGCGAACATGCCCCGGTTTCATCGCGGAGGGTTCAATTTCCTCGACACTGTGTTTGTGATAATCCTGAAATTGGTGGACGTTTAAGGCTTTCATTTGGGGCTCCAATTCGGTTTGCGTTTTTCAACGAAGCTGGCGATGCCTTCTTTGCCCTCATCAGAGAGCATGCATTCGGCGAATGTGCTGGCGGCGTGGTCCATCATGGCCTCGCCCGATTTTTCTCGTGAAGAGAGGATGAGATGTTTGGTAGCGGCAATTGCGCTAGGTCCGCAACGCATGACGCCCCGCTTAATTTTGGCTTCTGCTTCGTTCAGATCATCCGCATTAATAGTCGTTTCATCGACAAGGCCATAGTCGAGCGCCTCACGTCCCGTAAACCGTGCTCCCGTCAACATGATCCGTCGCGCCATCGGTAGGCCAACGCGTGCGACAACGAACGGCGCGATTTGTGCGGGCGGAATACCCAGCATGGTTTCGGTAAGTGAAAACTTTGCGTCTTCTGTTGCGATGATGACGTCTCCGCAACACATCAAACCAAGTCCGCCAGCAATCGCTGCGCCTTCAACAAGGATGATTACCACTTGCGGTATTTCATTTAGGCTGATTAAAACATTACCGATTCCGCGGTTCATGGCGGCGACTTCGGCTGAAGTCACGCCATCTGCTTGCATGGCGCTGAAACTCTTCAGGTCGCCACCAGAACAAAATAGGCCATTTTTCCCGCGCATTGTAATGCCGCGCACCTCGCGATTGTCACGCACAGCATCCATGACTGTGAGTAATTCAGCGCACATCACGTCGCCAATGGCGTTCTTATTGCGCGGGCTGTCGAGCCAAATCGTGAGCCATCCCTCATTGAGGTCGAGCTGTAACTTGGTTGGTGTCGGTAATTTTTGCATAGTTATATTCATATTCGTTATTTGACCCGCCCCCGCAATAGGTCATAACCGAATGAGATTCATTTTTTCTGGAGACATCCTCATGAGAGACGCCGTACTTGTATCGACTGCCCGCACCCCCATTGGCCGCGCTTATCGCGGTGCGTTCAACGCCACGCCTTCGCCGACACTCGCTGGTCATTGTATTGATCACGCTGTAAAACGCGCAGGTATTGACGGCGCAGAAGTCGCCGATGTTGTCATGGGTTGCGCGTTGCAGCAGGGCGTTCAGGTCACTGTGGGCCGTAATGCGGTCCTCGCCTCCAGCTTGCCTGTAACAGTTCCAGCCATGAGCGTGGATCGTCAGTGTTCATCTGGAATGGTTGCCATCGCTATCGCAGCGCGCAAAATCATGTGCGGTGAAGCCGATGTTGTTATTGGCGGCGGTGTCGATAGCATCTCAATGGTTCAAACCCCTGAAATGCGCGTCGCAGCTGATCCGAACGTGATTAAGAACCACCCGGATGCCTATATCCCAATGTTGCAGACGGCTGAAATCGTCGCGTCACGTTATGGCGTTTCGCGGGATCGCATGGATGAGTATGCTCTAATGAGCCAACAGCGCACACATGCAGCACAGCAAGCTGGTGCATTTGATGACGAGATTGTTCCGCTGGAAACAACAATGAAGGTCATGGACAAAGCGACTAAGGAAATTTCTGAGCATGTCGTCACGCTAGAAAAAGACGAAGGCAATCGTCCAGGTACAAATATTGAAGGGCTGAATGGCCTGAAACCTGTTTTAGGTCTCGATAAGACGATCACGGCTGGTAACGCCTCGCAGTTGTCTGATGGTGCATCCGTATCCGTCCTCATGAGCGCGAAATTGGCAGAGCAACGTGGTCTGTCGCCACTCGGGTATTATCGCGGTATGGCGGTCGCAGGTCTTGAGCCAGATGAAATGGGCATTGGCCCGATCTATGCGGTGCCAAAGCTTCTCGCGCAGCACGGTTTGAAAATGGAAGACATTGGTTTATGGGAATTGAACGAGGCCTTTGCGGTTCAAGTGCTCTATTGTGCTGATAAACTCGGTATCCCGATGGAGAAGTTGAACGTCAACGGCGGCGCGATTTCCGTGGGACATCCTTATGGTATGTCTGGCGCGCGTATGTCCGCACATGCTCTGATTGAAGGCAAGCGTCGCGGCGTAAAATATGTCGTCAGTACGATGTGTATCGGTGGCGGTATGAGCGCAGCAGGGCTTTTCGAAGTCGCGTAATGATTGGGCTATGCCCGAAAATTTGAATGTACATTGAATTAAGTAAAGCGCCGCGCATCTAAGTGCGAGGTTGACCGTATCAAAGTCAGTATAAATTAGAATTGTAGGACACCGAAATGTCATCAGTAGAATTTGAAAACCGCGTTGCCATCGTAACGGGTGCAGGGGGCGGTCTAGGACGCTCACATGCGTTGGCCCTCGCGTCGCGTGGTGTCAAAGTTGTCGTCAATGACCTTGGCGGCTCCGTTGACGGTGTCGGTGGATCAGGTACAATGGCTGAAAGGGTCGTCGCAGAAATCGTCGCCGCAGGCGGCGAGGCCATTGCCAATGGCGCAAACGTCACGAATCAAGAACAAGTCCAAGCAATGGTCGACGAGACCATCGCGAAATGGGGTAAGATCGATATTCTGGTCAATAATGCAGGAATCTTGCGCGATAAATCTTTCTCGAAGATGACAATGGCGGACTGGGATTTGGTCGTAGCTGTTCATCTCAAGGGCTCAGCTGTTTGTACCAAAGCCGTTTGGAACCACATGAAGGAAAATGGCTATGGCCGCATCGTCATGACAACCAGCTCGTCGGGCATGTATGGTAATTTTGGTCAAACAAACTACGGCGCAGCGAAAGCTGGTCTGTCGGGCTTTATGCGCACACTTTGTCTTGAGGGTGCGAAATATGACATCCGCGTCAACGTCCTCTCGCCAACGGCACGCTCGCGTATGACAGAGAATTTGATGCCTGAGGAAATCCTCGAAAAGCTGACTGTTGAGTCTGTGTCGGCAGGTCTTGTTTATCTTGTCTGCGACGACGCGCCCAATCGCATGATCATGTGCGCTGGTGCAGGAGGGTATTCCGAGACGAAAGTCTTCGAAACACAAGGGATTAACCTGTCCGAAGGTGAGCAAACTGCAGAGAATGTTGCGAAATTCATCGGCAAGATCCGCGATACAGCTGGCCAAGAAGAATACACAAATGGCGGACAACAGGGCGCGAAATTCCTGACCCGCATTCAAGGCGGCGACTTCACGGCCTAAGTGAACGCCACATCAAGATATAGAGGACGAGAGTTATGAGCGATTTAGACACATTCCGCATGGACGCCCGCACATGGTTAGAGGCAAATTGCCCTGCTGAGATGCGTGTTCCTGAAACCAGTGATAAAGACGCCTGTTGGGGTGGTCGAAATTTTGAATTCAAATCTGAGGCTCAGAAAATCTGGCTTGAACGCATGGTCGCAAAGGGCTGGACTGTTCCAACTTGGCCGACGGAATATGGTGGCGCAGGTTTGTCTCGCAAAGAAGAAATTGTTCTCTTGCAAGAAATGAAGCGTATTAAGGCGCGGAACCCTCTATCTTCATTTGGTATTTGGATGCTTGGGCCAGCATTGCTCAAGTTCGGTAATGCCGAGCAAAAAGCCGAACATTTGCCACCAATCGCACGCGGTGAAATCCGCTGGTGCCAAGGTTATTCAGAGCCTGGCGCTGGCTCCGATTTGGCCTCGTTGAAAACCAAAGCCGAAGACATGGGCGATCATTACATCGTCAATGGTCAAAAAGTCTGGACCTCTTATGCGGACATGGCGGATTGGATTTTCTGTCTCGTGCGCACGGATAATACAGGCAAGAAACATCACGGAATTTCATTCGTCTTGTTTGATATGGCGTCTGAAGGCGTAGAAGCCCGTCCAATTAAATTGATCTCTGGTCGCTCGCCATTCTGTGAGACATTCTTGACTGACGTTAAAGTTCTCAAGAAAAACCTGCTCGGCGAAGAACATAAGGGCTGGTCTATTGCGAAATATTTGTTGACGCATGAGCGTGAAATGATTGGTAATCAGGAAGGCGTCACACGTCCGCTTCACGAAATCGCAGCGGGCTCTCTGGGCCTCGAAGACGGTAAGCTAGCTGACCCAATGCTCCGTGCGAAAGTCGCGGAAGCTGAAATTGACGAATGGGCCTTTAACCTCACCATGAAGCGCAAACTGGCGGAAGCCAAAGCTGGCGCTTCGCTAGGTGCGGATAGCTCGATGCTGAAATATTACGGCACAGAGCTGAACAAGCGTAAGTTCGAATTGATGATGGACGCGACAGGCCATGAAGGTCTGGAGTGGGAAAGCGATCGCTCCAATGACGGAAAAATGGCCCGTAGCTGGCTGCGTACCAAAGGCAATTCGATCGAAGGTGGTACGTCCGAAGTGCAGTTGAACATCATCAGCAAGCACATTTTGCAACTACCGGGCGCGTAGCTCTGGAACGACGAAAATTTGAACGGGCTTCCGCATAGGTTGCCCCAATGGCCGGCAGAGAAATCTGCGCCGATCAACAAACTATGCTGCAGATGTAGCGAAAATGGGAATGAATGAGATGGCTCTAGTCCTAAATGAAGACGAAGTGATGATGCGCGACATGGCGCAAGGTTTCTTCGCGGAAAAAGCACCTGTCAAAGCGTTGCGGGATTTACGCGACACCAACGACGAAACGGGATTCGATCGTGGACTTTGGTCTGAGATGGCTGAGATGGGCTTTGCTGGGATTGTCGTTCCAGAAGAGCATGGAGGCGTCGATATGGGCTATCTTGCTGCTGGACTTGTCGCCGAGCAGATGGGGCGCAACCTGACCGCATCACCATTCCTGTCGACTGCTATCTTGGCAGCGACCGCTCTCAAAAATGGGTCTGATGATCAAAAATCTAAATGGCTCCCAAAAATCGCATCGGGCAACGCGGTCATCGCACTCGCGCTCGATGAAGGCGTAAAACATAATCCGCGTGGGACCTCAACGACGGCTGAACCGTCCGGGAACGGTTTCAAACTTAATGGCGCCAAAGCCATGGTCGTTGACGGTCATGTGGCCGATGTCATGATCGTTGCCGCACGTACATCTGGCGAAGAGGGTGATGCCGATGGTATCTCGCTCTTCCTCGTTGATCCCAAATCCAAAGGTGTCGCAACAGAACGTACGATCATGGTCGATAGCCGCAACGCAGCCCGCATTGATTTTGATGATGTCGAAGTCTCTGGTGATGCATTATTGGGAACTCTGGATGACGGCATGACTGTTCTTGATGCTGTTTTGGCCGCGGGCCGCGGCATTGCCGCAGCAGAACTTCTCGGCGCTGGCGCGCAAGCATTTGAAGACACAGTTGCTTATATCAAAGAGCGTAAACAATTCGGTGAAATCATTGGTTCGTTTCAAGCGCTTCAACACCGCAGCTCACACATGTATTCTGAGGTCGAAATTGCACGCTCTGCCGTTATCGGAGCGCTGACAGCTTTGGATGCTGGCGATGAAAAGGCTTCGCAATATTGCGCAATGGCGAAAGCGAAGCTCGGGTCTGTTGCTAAACTTGTCAGTCAAGAAGGTGTGCAAATGCACGGTGGCGTTGGCATGACGGATGAATATGACATCGGACTTTTCATGAAACGCATTCGGGTCTTGCAAGAGCTGATGGGTGATGCGCATTATCACGCGAATGAGTTTGCCTTAGCAAATCAATATTAAGTCCAATTCATACTAATTAATCAGAGGGGAAAGTCAGAATGAAAACTGTTAGAGCAGAAGACTTACAAGCGACAGTCGGAACAGATTTGGGAACGTCGGGTTGGATCACGATCGAGCAAGACCGCGTCAATCAATTCGCCGATGTCACAGAAGATCATCAGTTCATCCATGTGAACCCAGAGATGGCGAAAATGACCCCTTTTGGTGGTCCGATTGCGCATGGCTTTTTGACGTTATCATTGCTGTCTAAATTCTCTGAAGAAGGCGGCCTGATGATTGAAGGCGTCAAAATGGGCGTTAATTATGGCTTTGAAAAAGTCCGTTTCCTTGCGCCCGTCAAGGTTGGTAAGCGCGTACGCGGTCATTTCAAACTTAAAGCTGCCGAAGAAAAACGCCCTGGCCAATTCCTCACAACCTATGAAGTTACGGTAGAGATTGAGGGCGAAGAAAAACCTGCCTTGATCGCCGATTGGCTTGGCATGCAGTTTACGGGTTAATCTATCCCCACGCGCTTCATTTAAGGCGCGAATGTTATGCTATCATTGAGCCGTCCTTTGGGACGGTTTTTTTTTGAAGGTTTCTCTGAATTCACCTCCAATAGGTCGAGCTAATTTTGAATATATGGATCAATTCGGCCTCAACCACATCCTGCGAGGTTAAGTTAAGGTCTGACCCTCAATGGAGGCTGTCGCTCTATCGAAGATCAAGAACCGTAATGTCGGAGAAATACCTAAAATTCACATATTGAAATGGTGGATTTGGGGGATGGTGACTCCGCAAGCCGAAGTCAAAATAATGGTAAAAAGGAAGCTAATTCAATGCCTTGATCGCAATTCTGAGAGGCTTTGTTGCACTTTAATGCATGTATTTTGTTTGATATTAAATACCCCCAACGCGGATGCTATCATTTCATTATTGTCTAATTAATTCTAGACCTTAGGGGCGTCGATAACGTCCTTTGTGTCCAACATAATACCCGAGTTACAGCCCATTAGCGCGCCGTTAATTTCACTAGGAAGAGCCCAAAATAAGAACCTCGGTTGCAAACTGAGAACGTCTAAAAACATCCTCTCAAATTCTTTTGCGATAGCTAGCTTAATTCCTAACTATGTGACGGATCAGTAGCAACGCCTTCTGATTTGTCTGCGTTTGCCAACATTTTATACTCGTGTCTCATGCCGATATAAAGGCTCACGCAGCACGCCAGTAGAATGATTGTAAAGGGTAGGGCTGCGGTGATCGTTCCTGCTTGTAGAGACTGTAGCGCTTGTGTGCCGCCGCCTACCAAGAGTGCAGAGGCTGTTAAACCAAGCGCGCCTGCCCAAAAAATACGTTGACGTACGGGCGCATTTGTTTTTCCGCCAGATGTGATGGTATCCACGACAAGCGCGCCCGAGTCTGCCGAGGTCACAATAAATATAATCAAAAGCACAATCGCGACGAGTGATGCGATATTACCGAATGGCATTTCGGCTAACATTTGAAACAACACAACGGATGAGCTTTCAACGCCATTGGCTAAATCACCGACGCCGTTCTCATATTGTTGGATAGCAGTTGTACCGAAAGCCGTGAACCAGGCGATACAAATCAAAAATGGTGCGAGTAACACGACAGAGAAATATTCTCGGACGGTTCGCCCTCGCGAAATGCGGGCAATGAACATGCCCACAAATGGAGACCATGAGATCCACCACGCCCAATAGAATATTGTCCAATCATGGAACCACTGTTCATCTCCTCGTCCAATCCAATTTGTCAAGGCTGGCGTGTCGGTGACGTAAGCCATGAGGTTTTGCCCCATACCTGTCATGATGAGCATCGTTGGGCCTACGGCGATAACGAACAGAAGGAGGCCAAGTGCGAGAACCATATTCATATTGCTTAGGAACTTGATACCCCCATCCATACCGCGCAAAACGGAGAGTATGGCGAGGCACGTCATTGAGGCAACTAGGGCGATTTGAAGCCAGAGTTTAGGCTCGAAATCGAAAATATACCCGAGACCGCTGGCCGCCTGTGTTGCGCCCAATCCAATTGTGGTCGCAAGGCCAAAGATTGTCGACACAACGGCCAGAAGATCGATCACGTGACCGGGCCAGCCCCAAACGCGCTTTCCCAGCAAAGGGTAAAAGGTAGATCGAATTGAAGCAGGAAGGCCTTTGTTATGAGTGAAGAACCCGAGTGACAAACCAACAATCGCATAGACAGCCCACGGGGAAAGTCCCCAATGAAACAGTGTCGCGCTAAATGCTAACCGATCATTGGCAGCAGAGCCTTGTTCCGAGCCTAGCGGCGAACCCGCCCAATTTGTATGATAAGCTAAAGGTTCCGCGGCGCCCCAGAACATGAAGCCGATACCGACGCCTGCTGCAAAGAGCATAGCAACCCATGAGGCATAGCTGTGAATTGGTTTGGCGTCTTGTCCGCCTAATCGGATTTTCCCGAGAGGTGAGATCGCGAGAAAGAGGCAGAAAATCAGAACTATCACGGGTGTGATCGCGAAGAGCCAATCAAAATTCTGTAACGTCGCACTTTTCCCATATGCCAAAACTGTCGCTGCCCGTTCGGGGAAAGCTAGAGTTAGCCCTGAAAAGAGCAGGATTGACCCCGCTGCCGTGAAGAACACTGGGTTGTGGACGTCCAAGCCCATGACCTCGATATTATCCTGCCCGATTTCGTAATCGATATCATATTCCATATCGAGATCTGTAGGCCGCTTCATTGAGTGTCCATTCAGTGACTGTGTCGTGAGCGTGACAGACAGATTTTTCCGCTATCGAAGCAATATATATGACGTGAGCTATGGTTCTCTATATGTACAGGCCTGAAATACCACCATAATCAGAGAGATTACTGTATAAACCCTACGGTTTGTCCATATTTTTATTTCATTTATCGAAACAAGTGGTAAGGCGCGCGCTCATCCATTCGCGTTTTCTTAAACTGGCTGCCTTCGGCGCCGCTTTCGCGCATGTGAAAATTCAAGGACGAAATTATGTATCGACTACTTACGGGCGCCTCTATCCTTGCGTTGGCTTGCACAGTCGGCTCGCTCGCCACAGCGCAAGACGTCGCGGAACCAACAGCAGGTCGCTTAGATGAGATCATCGTAACAGCAACAAAGCGCGCGACGGGTCTACAAGATACAGCTGTCACTGTCGCCGCAATCGGTGAGCAGGAGTTGGATCAACTCGGCGTCAAGAATTTCACCGATTACCTTATCCAATTGCCTGGCGTTACCGCTGGCGGCGCAGGTCCCGGTCAAAGCACAATTTACATTCGTGGTCTTGCCTCCACGACACCAAACCTCACAACAGCGGGCGTTGCAGGTCTAGCGCCTAACGTTGCTTTCTACCTTGATGAGCAACCTTTGGCACAGCCAGGCCGTAACCTTGATGTCTACGCCGCTGACCTCCAGCGCGTTGAAGTATTGTCGGGTCCGCAAGGCACATTGTTCGGTGCAAGCTCGCAAGCGGGTACAGTTCGCCTGATTACGAATAAGCCAAGCTTTTCTGGATTTGATGCTAACCTGAAAGCGTCCACATCTTTCACCAAAGGCGGTGAAATGAGCAACAGCGTCGAAGCCATGATCAACGTGCCAGTAACTGATAAACTTGCGCTTCGTGGTGTGATCTATTCTGACAATCAAGGCGGTTACATTGACAACGTTGCAGGCACACGCGATGCTTCTGAATCTGCACGCTTCCGTGCTGCGGGCACCACTCGCAATAACGGCACAGTCGTCTCAGCGGGTCGCGAAGGCTTCCAAGCTGGTGCGGATTTGTCGGGTGTTAATTTCATTGCTGCCAATAATTCTGCTATTGCGGAAGAAGACTTTAATGACACGACATATGCAGGCTTTCGTTTGAGTGGCCTGTATGAGTTCAACTCCGATTGGAGCTTGTCTCTAACCCATGCGCAGCAACAGCTAGACAGTGATGGCGTCTTTTTTGCGGACCCAGAACTTGGTGATTATGAAATTGAACGCTTCAGCGAAGACGCGATCGAAGATGGTTTCCATAACACAAGCTGGACCCTCGAAGGTCGTCTAGGCGCACTTGAGGCTCTCTACACCGGTGCCTACACAGAACGTACAACGGATCAAAAAGTTGACTATTCTGACTATCTCTTCGTGGGTCAGTATCTTCCATATTACATTTGTGATGGTTCAGTCACTTATCCTGGTGGCGCGCCAGCAGGAACCTGTCAGGCACCTGAGTTGAATGTAAAGTCAAACACTCAAACAAAAGTTCAAACACATGAACTCCGTTTCAATACGCCAAGCGAACGTCGTTTGCGCGGTACATTTGGTGGTTTTTTCAGCGACCTAGAACTCACAGAGTTAAACGACTTCATCTATCCGGGCTCAGTAAATGCCATTGGTTTTAACGGCCAAAGCGGATTTGCGCCAAATTATGCCCTCACAGACACGTCTGTGACAGGCGAAGTCGGCAGCGCGTCCCCTGGATATTTCAGTGAAGCAGGTCCTTTCCCAGAAGGCGTTGTATTCCGGAACGACATTCTTCGTACGGACAAGCAACTTGGTTTCTTTGGGGAGGCAACATTCGATTTCACAGATGAATTCGCGCTGACACTCGGCGCACGTTATTATGACATCGAAGTCGATCTCGAAGGGTCTGCGAACTCGTCCTTCTTTAATTTAGGCCAAACAGAAGACGCTCAGCGAGCGGGCACAAACATTTCCGCGCAATTCGCACCTAACAACACAGTCGGTGCTCCTGATAAAGCCGCAACGGATGGCGTGATTGTTAAGGCGACTGCAACATGGCAGCCGACATCTGACTATTTGTTCTATGCAACATATTCCGAGGGCTTCCGCCCTGGCTTGCTAAACCGTCCTGGCGGCGCAGCAGGTCCGAATGGTTTTACCGTTCCATTTGCATTGGATACGGATGATGTTCAGAACTATGAGTTTGGTTGGAAGACAGAGTTTTTCGATAATTCCTTCCGCATGAATGGATCTGCATTCTTTGTTGAAGTCGAACGTCTTCAAACGACAATCTTTGATCCATCGATTTCAAACCTCTTCTTCTCTGACAATGCTGCGAATGCTGAAATCAAAGGTGTCGAAGGTGACGTCACGTGGGCACCATATTCTGTCGATGGCCTAACAATCGCCGGTGCGTTCTCCTTCTTTGACACCGAAGTTACCGAGGTGTTGACCCCGACAAATGATGTGTTGGTTGGATCGGATCTCGCATTCGCTCCAGGTTTCCAAGGTAATCTCCGCGCACGTTACGAGTGGGAGTTATCCAAAGAGGTCGCGGGTTCCACTTTGACGGCCCATATTATGCCGCAGATCATCTTCACTGACAGCGCAGTGTCCGACATCATCGAGATTAACAAAGCCAAAACTGATGGCTATATGTTGTTGGGATCGACGTTGGGGGTCACGGCCGATAATTGGTCTGCCGAGCTTTTCGTCACAAATTTGACGAATGAATATGCTGAGTTGAGCAATAACTTCGTATTTGACCGCGAACGCGTTAATCCGATGCGTCCGCGTACATTCGGTTTGCGTTTGGGCTATAATTACTAGCCCCACGAAACACTATTTGACGATGCAAAGCCTTGTTCTGTCAGGGCTTTGCGCGTTAATATTGTAAGTGACTTTTACTGATCCAGAGATAGTTGACGTGCTGTTACGCGTCCGAGAACATATGCAAGCGGGGGCGTTCGACGTTGCGCAAGAGCAACTAAGTACTTTATTAGCTGAACTTCCAGAGCATAATGACGCGCTCTATATGGCCGCCGTCTGCGCGCGCTATGGCAAGAATATAAAATCTTCCCGCGCTTTTCTAGAGCGTTTGAAACAGATCGCACCTGACTATGGGCGTGCTTTCCAAGAAGATGGACATTTATGCCTGAGCCTTGGCGAAACAGATCAAGCCTTGCGCGCCTATCAACTCGCAACACAATATAATCCAACCCTGACAGCGAGCTGGAGCGCGCAAGCTAAACTCTTACGCGGCATGGACCGCGCGTCCGACGCACAGCAGGTTGAGTTGCAGGTTCAACGTCTTCAATCCCTCCCAAGCGAACTCATGGCCGTCACCAACCACCTTTATGAGGGGCGTGTTTTGCAGGCCGAGAGGGTCGCGAGAGCATTCTTACTTAAGAACCCACGACATGTTGAGGGGATGCGTCTTCTGGCCGAGATTGGGACGCGACTAGGCGTGCATGATGATGCCGCATTTTTGCTTGAAACGGCGATATTGTTGGAACCAGAAAACATTCAACTTCGTATCGATTTCATACAAATCCTGCGTAAACGCCAGAGGTTCGCCAAAAGTTTGGAACAAGCGAGAGGGCTTTATAATAAAGACCCCGCCAGCCCTGTTTTTCAATCCTTATATGCTATAGAATCCATGCAATCGGGTGACTACCAACGCGCGCTCGATCTATTTGATGAGATTTTGAAGGTCCTACCTAATGATCCCACGACTTTAATATCACGCGGCCATGCACTCAAAACTTATGGTAAGTCGGATGAGGCGGTTGCGTCTTATCGCGCTGCTGTTGCGGCGAACCCTCTCGCTGGGGACGCCTGGTCCGCACTGGCGAACCTAAAAACTTATCGATTTTCTGCGGTAGAACTAGACGATCTTCAATCGATACAGCGTGATCCAAACCTCGCCTTTATGGGCCGGGTTCATATTGCCTTCGCCTTAGGTAAAGCTTTTGAAGATGGCGGAGATTACGAGAAGTCTTTCGAAAACTATGCCTTGGGAAACAGTCTCAAATCGAAGCAAACGCGTTACACCATGACGCAAATGCGAGAGCAACTTGAGGCCCAAGTTAAACATATCACTAAGCCGATGATTGGACAGATCACGGGACAGGGGAGCCCAACGGCCGACCCCATTTTCATCGTGGGTTTACCCCGCGCAGGATCGACATTGATCGAACAAATCCTCGCCTCTCACTCTCAGGTTGACGGTACATTAGAACTACCCAATATCTTATCGCTCGTTCATCGCTTACGTGGACGCAACCAGATCACAGACCGTGACCGCTATCCACGTATTTTGCAGGATATGAGCGCGAAAGACTTTCAAGACCTAGGCGATGAATATATCGCGACGACACAAATTCACAGACAAGGTGCCGCGTTCTTCACGGATAAGATGCCGAATAATTTCTGGCATATTGGTTTGATCCACGCGATTTTACCGAATGCAAAGATTGTTGATGCGCGGCGCGCGCCTCTGGATTGCTGCTGGTCTGGCTTTAAGCAACTCTTTGCCGAAGGGCAGGAATTTACTTATGATCTCGCCGATATTGGCGATTATTATAGCGCCTATGTTGAGATGATGGATCACTGGGACGCAGTCCTACCAGAGGGACGTGTGTTGCGTGTTCAGCATGAAGATGTTCTGGATGACCTTGAGCGGCAAGTGCGGCGCATCTTGGACTATTGTAACCTTCCGTTCGAGGTAGGATGCTTAGAATTTTATAAGAATGACCGCGCCGTTCGCACAGCCAGTTCAGAACAAGTTCGAAAGCCGATTAGCCGAAAAGGCGTTGGACAATGGCAAAAATTCGAACCATATCTTGATGCACTCAAGCTGTCGCTCGGACCGCTCATTGATTGACTTAAAGGGGTAGAGTGTGACCGCAAGAGCCACTGACGCACTAATTGCACTTCGGAAAATTCAACAACGAACAGACCAAGCCTCAAAGGCTTTGGCTCAGACTGTTGGCCTGACACCTTCGCAACTCAATGTACTTCAGCATTTGCAGGACCAAGGCGAAATATCCGCTGGGGAGATCGCGAACCTTACTCACCTCAAACATGCTACGATAACGGCGCTTGTCGATAAAATGGTTGAGCGTGGTTTCGTTTCAAGGCGGAAAAGCGACGAAGACAGACGCCGCGTTTGGGTTAAGTTAACGCAGGAAGGAAAAGACGCAATATTGACCGCGCCGAACCTTCTTCAGCAAACCTTCAGTACTCGATTTGAGAAAATACCGAATTGGCAGCAAGCCATGTTAATCGCAGCATTGGAACAAGTCGCGTCTATCCTCGACGCCGAAAACATAGAAGCGGCTCCCGTGCTTCATGCTGGTGCGATCAATGAGAAGATCCCAATCTAGGAGTTGTATGCCTGAAAAAAGTACTTTTTATCTGATTTGACACTCAATTTACATGAGCGCAGAGGAGTTGACCCTATTGCACAAGCCTGCGCGCGGAGAAGCAGAACGGGAGTTCGAAACTGACACAGGTGCGCTTAAGTCTTAAATCCTAATGCGATAAAAATCTGACACTGAAATTACCGACGCAGAGATCAAAGCCTCACTGACCTATGTTGCAGGGCTTGTTGAGCGCCAAGGTGACGCCTATTGGCCTTTGATTGAGAAGTTGGATCTTGAGCTTTTAAAGCGCTGAAAAAGAGCTAGGCGCTTAAAGCGCTTACTGAAGTCTTCTGACCAGCTCCTCTGAGTAGGGGTGGACAAACTTTAGCATCTCCGATTGGCGATAAGCCAAACTCCCACCATCACCATATGAAGGCCGGCTATAGCTATGGCCCATCAATGTGCATCTTAGTCCGTAATCAATACCGCTTTCCTGCATCCGTTTTTCAAAGGAATGTCGGAATGAATAGATTCTGTGATTATCGCTTGGAAAGAGGCTGCGGTTCTTAAAGGCTTTCATCAGCGTGGCTGAGACCAGATGACCAATGTCTCTGTAATGCGGAAAGCCAGATGGGGCTAAACGCATGGCCTCAAGAGAGATGCCTATGAGTGGAATATCTCTAATAGCGTGTCCGTCGTCATATAAAATGGCACAGATTTGGGCCTAGGCTAAGAGAGACTTTTGTCTCATCTTGATTCTCATGGAGAGAAAGATGAGACAGAGTAAAACAACGTCCGGCTAGCGTATCGTCGAAGACATCAAACATAAGACTCGTAAACAGTATAGCACAGAGGAGAAAATTCGCATCGTGCTGGATGGCCTGCGCGGCGAGGAAAGTATCGCGGAACTATGCCGGTAGGAAGGCATTGCACAGGGCCTGTATTACAAGTGGTCGAAGGACTTCCTAGAGGCAGGTAAAAAGCGACTTGCAGGCGACATCACCCGCCAAGCCAACTCAACCGAAGTCAAAGGACTGCGCTCTGAGGCTCGCGAGCTGAAGGAATGCGTTGCCGAACTGACTCTTGAGAACCGTCTGCTCAAAAAAAGCATGCTAGGGGATGGGGGCGACGAAGAATGAGATATCCGTCGTCAGAGAAGCTGGAGATTATTAGGTTGGTCGAAGGCTCTCACCTTCCTGCGAAGCGAACGCTTGATAAGGTGGGCATTCCTCGGCGAACTTCCTATCGTTGGTATGATTGATACCTCGAACATGGAGAGGATGGTCTTGTTGATCTGGTCTCGCATCCAGGACGGGTCTGGAACAAAATACCAGATACCATTCGAGGTGACTTACTCGAGATGGCACTTGATATACCTGAGTTGTCGCCTCGTGAGTTAGCGGTACGGTTTACAGATGCCAAAGGCTATTTTGTCTCTGAAATCTCAGTATATAGGCTTCTGAAGGCACATGATCTAATCTCTAGTCCGGCATTCATTGTGATGAAGGCTGCGAGTGAGTTTCGCGACAAGACGACGGCCATAAACCAAATGTGGCAAACGGATTTTACGTACTTCAAAATCATCGGCTGGGGCTGGATATATCTGTCGACAATCTTGGATGACTTCTCGCGCTACATAGTCAGTTGGAAACTGTGCACGACAATGAAGACAAGTGATGTTACCGACACGCTCAATATGGCGCTCGAAGCTTCTGGCTGAGATCAAGCTCACGTCGTTCACAAACCGCGACTGCTATCAGACAACGGCGCTAGCTACATCTCTGGCGAACTTGCGGATTACATCCAGGACAACGACATGAGTCACGTGAGAGGCGCGCCATATCATCCTCAGACACAGGGCAAAATCGAGAGGTGGCATCAGACGCTTAAGAACCGTGTGTTGTTGGAGAACTATTGTGAAACGCAGAGAAAGGATCAAAGAAAAAACTATCGAACATCGACGCTTGCAATACCGCAAATCCGTCGCTTAAATATCAACCAAAAGGATGAGCAAAGTCTCTCTTAGCCTGCCCCATAATCTGTGCCATTTTATATGACGATGGACAAGGAGGGAGTTCGAATTCTCGGGCTTAAGCTTATTGGAAAAGCGCATGAGACAGCGTCTGTTCTTGTTAGTTTGGGGTTACATCAATTGACAAAATGTCATGATAATTTCCAGAATAAGCTCCACCTTCCGGTTCTTCGATCGTCACTTTCAGAGGATATCTCGAGCCTGATAAAGACTTTTCAGGGCGCCGTGAAAAAGATAGAGGCACACTCATATCACTCATCATGCCATCGGCATCCACCATATATGGAATGGGCGAAATGCCAGCGTTGTCTTCGTTGACCATATAGCCGTTATTCTCAGATGATATTTCTACGGTCACATCTGAATTTCCACGGATTTGAAACTGTACCTGTCGACTATCGCCGAAAACAATTTTCCCGAAGTCCAATGTGGCGATACCAATGCCATTGTCGAACCCAGGTGACATTCCAGCGAAATTTGTCTGGGCGCGTGATGGCACCACACAATCAATGCGTAGAGGGCGGTCTGTCACCAATTTTTCACCAGTCACCACATCTTCAACATTGATAAGCAAGTTAAGTTCATGCGTACC
>CALHXF010000153.1 GCA_938040095.1 uncultured Caulobacterales bacterium | reverse complement strand
CTTCATCCATCAACCCGTCGAGGTCATCGGCATCGGAAATTTTCATTTTCAGGAACCAACCCTCGCCATCCGCAGAGGCGTTCACTGTTTCAGGTGCGTCTTCGAGAACGCTGTTCACTTCAGTGACTTCGCCACCAACGGGTGCATAGACTTCAGAGGCGGCTTTGACGGATTCGACAACGGCGGCTTCGTCGCCTTTGTCTAATTCTGTCCCGACATCTGGGAGCTCTACGAATACAACATCCCCGAGGGCTTTGGCCGCGTAGGGCGAAATACCGACTGTGCCGATGTCTCCATCAACTTTGATCCATTCGTGATCTTCAGTGAAATAAGTGCTCATGAGTTAGGCTCCGCGGTAGTAATTATGAGGGGCAAAAGGCAGTTTAACGATCTTCGCGGGACGGGCTTTGCCGCGCACGATTAACTGAACATCAGTTCCCGCCTTTGTGAATTTTCGAGAAACATAGCCCATTGCAACGGGGCCACCAGCAGTTGGACCGAAGCCGCCCGATGTTATTTCACCAATCGTGTTTCCGTCCATATCTTGGACTTCGGTGTGTTCACGTGCTGGGGCGCGGCCTTCGGGTAAAATCCCTACAAGGCGCTTGCTCGATTTATTCGCAATATCAGCCGCGACGCGCGCCGCACCGAGATAGCCAGCATCCGCACTGCGGCGATGTTTCTGGATGGACCAAAAGAGTCCCGCTTCAATTGGTGAAACTGTCGTGTCGATGTCATGGCCGTAGAGGCAAAGCCCAGCCTCGAGGCGCAATGAATCACGCGCACCAAGACCCACAGGTTCGACATCATCATGCGCGAGGAGCGCCTCGACCAAACGGACCATATCTTCATGTTTCGCGGAGATTTCATAACCATCTTCACCCGTGTAACCCGAGCGTGAAATATGGGCCCAAACGGGGGATTCTAGCGATCCACTTAATTCCAAATCAGTATGGGTCATGAAGACTAAATCTTTGACCGCTGGCGCAAATTTAGCCAGCACGTCCGCCGCACGTGGCCCCTGAAGTGCGACCAATGAGAGCGTCTCATCTTTGATCATCACACTCACATTTTCAGGCATATGCGCTTCGAGATGGGCATAATCTGCGTCTTTACAGCCTGCATTCACGACCAGATAGAGAACATGCTCGTAGCCTGGCATAGCCAAGCGAGAGATCATGAGGTCATCTAAGATACCGCCATCGGCGTTCAGAAACTGCGAGTAGCGCTGCTGGCCAGGTTCCAACGTTTGAATATCGGCTGGAACAAGTTTTTCGAGCGCTTTGGCCGCCGTCGCGAAATCATTGTCTGCGGGCATGAGGAACACTTGCCCCATGTGCGACACGTCAAACAGGCCCGCTTTTTCGCGCGTGTGGAGATGTTCTTTCAACACACCCATCGGATATTGAACGGGCATATCATAGCCTGCGAAAGGTACCATTTTCGCACCGAGCGCGACATGTTGCGCGTGCAAAGCGGTGTGTTTCAAAGGGGTTTGTTCAACGTCTGACATAGGCATGCAACGGCTCTCGCCGAATCCGATGCCACCAGCTGTCTATTGGGCCTGAGAGATTGACCCCACGCAAAACCAATTTGCGCAAAGCTTACTCCGTCGGCGGGAACCTTAAACCAATAGTTCCGCTTTCCAGCGTTTTAACCACCAAGCGGTCCTGTCACCTGAGCGTTTCCGGGGCGGTTGCGCCTTCGGTGGCGGCCTTTTCGCCGCTCTCTCCCACTTGGTAGGGATGCGTTCCGATGCTTTGTTTTATCGTGAGAGTCAATCGAGTCTTGCCACCAAAGCTTTAAGACCTGTGTGTTATTTCGATTTCAGATAAAAAGAAGATATTATAAGCACAGGTGAGTTTATGTCGGGCAAGTCAAAAGAAGAAGTCGCATTTGAAATCCTCTCTAAGTTGAAAGGTGTCGGCATTTGGGGCGAAAACAACCAAGAGGCCATTTTGGACATGTATTCAAAATGTCTCGAAGCGACGGCTGGCTTACGTGAAGTCGACGGCAAAACACCTCTCGCACTTCGCACCGCAGCTCAGGCCCCTGCTCCAGCTGTTCAAGCCGCTGCAGCTCCAATCATTCCGCCACAAGTTGCGCGTGCTTCGCATCCTGCGCAGAGCCAAGTCCCGCCACGCGCCCAGCAACCCGCGACACCTGCCCAGCAGCAGCAGCGTGTGCAACAAGCTTACCAGCAGCAAAATCAGCCAAGATAATTTAAGCTTTAAGGTCGTACCGATACCGAACTTGGTTTCGGTACGAGATTTGGAAGCGTTACATCCGGTCAGGCGCTTCGATAGCTAAGAGGTCTAGACCGTGCTCCAATTGCAATAGTGTCGCCTTGGCCAGCGCTAAGCGCGAACTTTGAACAACTGGCGCGACATCATCCGCTAGAATTGGGCAATCCGCATAGAACCGAGAGAAGCTCTGCGCGACGCGGTAAATATGCTCACAGAGAACATGCGGCACATATTTATCAGCCGCCAATTCAATCGCGCGGCCATAGGCATCCAAGGATAGAACGAGTTGTTTCTCTGTGTCAGCTTCGACCGTGATTTCACCCGTATCGACGCCCATTGCCGCCGCTTTGCGCAAAATAGATTTAATCCGCACGACTGCGTATAAAAGATAAGGTCCAGTCTTGCCTTCAAACGCAGTAAAGCGCTCTGGGTCAAAAATGTAATTCGTCATGCGTTGGTTCTGTAAATCCGCAAATTTCAATGCTGCCAACCCGATTTTTCTCGCAATTTCTGTCCGTTCCTCAACGTCAAAATCTGCGCCAATGCCTGAGGTTTTCAAGCGTTCCCGCGCCGCATCTTGCATAATCTCCATGAGATCTTCCAGACGAAGCACTCCGCCCTCTCGCGTCTTAAACGGCTTGCCATCCTTGCCATTCATCGTCCCAAAACCTGCATGGAAAAGTTGATCTCGTTCGTACCAGCCTGCTTTGGCAGCACCCCGGAAAACCTGCTCAAAATGCAAAGCTTGACGCTGATCGACAACATAAACAATCTTATCAGGATCGATTTCCGCCTTGCGGTCAACGAGTGTCGCAAGGTCCGTTGTATGATAAAGAACGGCACCTGTCCGCGCCAATAGCATAACGGGCGGTGTTCCTTTTCGAGTTTTTGGGTCCCAATTGTCATCCACATTGATGATCAATGCGCCCTCATCTTCTTCTGAAACTCCTGCAGCTTTCAGTTCTGCGATCATATCGGGGATCAAAGGATCAACGCAGGCTTCGCCCTTCCAGAGATCAAATTCGACCCCTAGATTTCCGTAGCCAACCTTCAAGGCCGCGACGGAAACATTAATGAAATGATCTAGCAATGCGCGATAACCCCGACGGCCAGATTGAAGTTGGGCCGTCGCAATCCGAGAGGCTTCCATACGGTCTGTATCAGATTTCGCCTTATTGGACGCTGCGGGATAGAGCCTCGCAAGGTCTTCCATCGTAACAGGAGACTCTGACGGATAGTCGCCTTGATAATCTTCATCAAAATAAGAAAGCGTTGGTTGCTCCTCTGCGAGTTCTGAAATCAGATGCCCCATCTGAAGGCCCCAATCGCCCATATGAACGTCGCCAATGACGTTGTGACCTTGCGCGCGAAGAATACGTTTGATCGCTTCGCCCAAAACAGCAGACCGAAGGTGACCGACATGCATTGGCTTGGCGACATTGGCCCCTCCATAATCGATAACAATCGTCTGAGGCGTATCAACGGCCAGTCCAGAGGCAGGATTGGAGAGAAGCTCATTTGCGCGATCGGTCAAAAGTGCTGAAGCGGGTGTAATATTTATGAAACCTGGTCCAGCAATCTCAAGCTGACCCATCGCAGGATGCGCTTGCATCTTCTCAACAGCTTGCGCTGCGATCTCACGCGGATTGACTTTCTCGCCCCGTTTCTTAGCAATTCCCGCCGCAGCCATCGCACCATTACATTGATATGGCGCATCACCGCGATCTGATTCGCGAACGGCTGCGATATTTGCAGGATAACCTAGAGCTTCGAATACAGCGCGGGCGACAGCGTCCAATTCGGACAAAATACTCGGCATGGGATTAACGCTGTCCAGCTGAAACGCGGAACCGCTTGCCATCTGCATTGAAAGCGCGCTGTTTCTCTGTGACGTCAAAGCCAACGATAATTTCGAAATTTTCACCTGATGTCGTGTCATTCGCACGTGGAATGATAATCTCATCAATCGTTTCCGTGACGCGCACGCGATCTTGGCCAGGCTCAAAGGTCACAGTCAGTGGGAAGTATTGTTTTTCAAGCACTTCAATATTTTTGCGGGTGACAGCTACGAAGTAGGAATATGTCTTTGTATCGCCACTGGCTGCAGGGCCACGCCCCAGTGAGAAGTCAACAGTTAAGTCACCGACAATAGGACGGTCAGAATAATAACGGCAGAAAGAGCGAACTTTGTCGATTTCGCCCGTAAACCCAACGTTGCCAAATTTTTCTACGCCATCTCCAGCTATTTCAACGACCCGAGACACGTCATAAAGCGCGAAAGCCCGTGGACACGGTCCGGGGTTGGCTTCACCCGCCTCACCAATCGCAAGAACTTCTTGCGTGGACCGACAGCCCGCGAGCGCAAGTATGGAAAGAGCCGCAGCTCCAATAAGTGTGGTTTTCATCGACATGGAAAAGTCCCGATCTGGTCCTGTTTTGACACGTCCCCCGCCCTATCGCGGCCCGCATCCCAATGCTATAGGCAGGGTGTAATCAAATTCATACATTGCTGCAATGTGTGGATTATGAAGGAGTCCTCATGTCTGCCACGCTTGCACCCGTTTCAAACACTAAATTGGAGCGAAAACACAAGACCGTTCTACTGGCCGCGCCGCGGGGATTTTGTGCTGGTGTTGATCGCGCCATTCAAATTGTAGAACGATCCATCGAAAAATACGGCGCACCTGTCTATGTACGGCATGAAATCGTGCATAATCGTCACGTTGTCGAGCGTTTGACCACGTTGGGGGCTGTCTTCGTCGACGAGTTGGATGGATGTCCTGACGACCGTCCAGTCGTCTTTTCTGCGCATGGCGTTCCCAAGTCAGTCCCCAAAGCCGCACAAGCGCGCGATCTGAACTTTTTAGATGCGACCTGCCCACTTGTGTCCAAAGTCCACGTCGAAGCCGAGCGTCACTCCAACGAAGGCCTCCATATCCTCCTCATCGGACATAAAGGGCATCCAGAAGTCGTAGGCACAATGGGTCAGTTGCCTGATGGGCAAATGAGTCTAATCGAAACCAATGAAGATGCGGAGGCTTATACTCCAGATGACGGTCAGAAATTAGCACTTGTCACACAAACGACATTGTCCGTTGATGATACCTCTGAGATCATTGAAACGCTGCAACGTCGGTTCCCAGACATTGCTCTGCCCTATAAAGAAGACATTTGCTACGCGACCACCAATCGACAAGCGGCTGTCAAAGCCATTGCCGAGCGTTGCGACCTATTGCTCGTGCTCGGCTCTGTCGCGTCATCAAATTCGAAGCGCCTTGTCGAAGTCGGCGCAAAAGCGGGAGCGAATAACGCAGCTCTAATTTCTTCCTCCGAGTCGATTGATTGGGACGCTGTTGATCTTGCGGATACAATCGGCCTGTCAGCTGGTGCATCTGCACCTGAATATCTTACCGATGGTGTTTTGGCCGCCCTACGGTCTCGCTATGAGGTGAGCTGTCAAGAAGTTGAGGTGACCAAAGAAAAAGTCATCTTCCGTTTACCCCGCCAACTCCTCAACAAATAATGCCACGCAAAAATACCCCCCTCAAAGCGGGCGCCTTAAACGGGGCCCTTGTGATCTATACGGATGGGGCCTGTTCAGGGAACCCAGGCCCCGGCGGATGGGGCGTGGTCATGTATCACGGTAAGCGCAAAAAAGAGATGTTCGGTGGAGAAAAAGACACAACCAACAACCGTATGGAAATGATGGCCACCATCAAAGCTTTAGAAGCGATTAAGCCTGGTTTCGAAGGTCCTGTGGTCTTGTTTACCGACTCCACCTATGTGTTAAAAGGCATCACAGAATGGATTCACGGCTGGAAAAAACGCGGCTGGAAAAAATCTGATAAGACGCCTGTCGTAAACAAAGACCTATGGCAGGAACTCGACGCGTTAAACTCCAAACGAAATGTTCGTTGGGAATGGGTGAAAGGTCATGCAGGTGATCCTGGCAATGAACGCGCGGATGAGCTGGCGGGTAAAGGCGTCCCGAAGGGGTAAATGCGAAAGCATGGATGCCTCTATCGTCCGCGAGAACCACTTGTCTTATTTATATTGGCAGGATGACTGGAATGGTAAGAAACTCAAATTTGAACGGAACGCAGTAGAATTGCGGTAAAGAACACTAATTCCTGAATGTCCTCAATACTCCGCTGAGAACTCCTAATTTCAATATCTTTAATGTTTCGATCAACAGAGTGTGGTCGAAGGCCCGCTATATTTTGACCATCAGGTTCTTGCAGATTAAAGCCACCAAACGGACTTGGTCGAATTTTGAAACTCGTCTCTCCACGTCTGGCTTTCAATAGCTGCAGATGACCGTCATCACCTAACGTCCACTCCATGCTTCCGTGATACTGAATGCCTTGGTGGATTGTGTATCTGGCTAACGGTTGCGGTCTCGCGGGTATGTCTGGAGTTATCCTGTATGACTGATCATGAACTCTACCGGTCCCGTAAGACTGCCCAGCTTGGCGGTCAAAAGTCCCGATGCAAGCTCCCAAGCTCACAATTTCAACGCTAGGCAATTTCACCAAAGCTACCGGTTTATATATCAAATATAGGTCCGAGACCAAAGGTGGCGAACTACTCATGCATGCCTCTATCGTCCGCGAGAACTGCTTGCCATTTTCGCCATATAAATATTGGCAGCAAAGCCAAGATACACGCAAAGCTCATCCATAATTCGGGGTGGCATACGTCGAGATCGTGGCCTCACTTCGAAATCATAGGACTCTTTGCTGAATTTCTCAGTCGGACGGAGTTCAAGAATTGGGCGACCATTTTGCTCAACCAAGAACCACCAGCTATTGACGCCTTTGGGTTTGATTTTGAATTCATCTTCACCGCCATCAACGCGACGAAGTTCGAGCTTCCCTCGACCCTTCCAATCAAATTCTAATTCGCCCACACGGTCGTTTGATTTAGAGATGAAAAACTTCATCGCGCCACGCATAGAATTCGAGTTTTGCGCTGTAATTTCAGCGTCGATACCGTGGATATGTGCCTTCGCCGAGGCGAAGGCGGCGTTCCCCTTTGGGCTCCGCATGTCAGACGCGTAAGCCAATCCGCCGATGACGACTTCGTCTTTGATCATTTCAAATGAGAAACGTGAGCCGAAACTTTGAATTGTGAGCGTCATGCCAAAGCCTCTATCAGGCTTTGGCGACAGGTTGAACGATAAGTGTAGCGCCTGTTACGGATGTGATGACCAGCGCATCTCCAATTTTTGGGTCATCAGAGTCCGTGCTGGCTTTCCACTGCGTATCGCCGAGTGTCACACGACCTTCACCATTTTCGAAATCAGTAAAGGCTAAGACGCGGCGCCCCTGTAACGTCCGAGAAGGATCGTTGATATCAGACGGCTCGCCCGACTTCATGATTGGACGAAGATATAAATGTCCAACCACAAGCAAAATGCCTGTCAGCAGAGCAAACAAAATGAATTGTAATTCCCAAGACAGCGGCAGGATGAAAGCCAAAACAGCGACCACCAAGGCGGCGATGGCTGGCCATAGGATATATGTCGTCCCGGTGACCAATTCCAAGCCGACCAGCCCGATTCCGAGCAAGCCCCAATGGGTGGCTCGGAATGATTCCAGGAAGGTTAGTAATATATTGGAATCAGGTTCCATGCTGGCTCTCCCTACTTCTTCTTACCGCCCGTTAGCAGCGCATTTATACCGCCAACAGTTGCGGCCAACCCTGACATCTCTGCAGGTACAATGATTGTCTTCTGGTTCGGGCTTTTCGCCAGTTCGCCAAAGGCTTTCACATATTCCTGCGCCACAAAGTAGTTGATCGCATTCACGTCACCACGAGCAATCGCAGTCGAGACCATTTCCGTCGCTTTCGCTTCGGCTTGCGCTTCACGCTCACGCGCTTCGGCGTCGAGATAAGCTGCTTCCTTACGGCCTTCGGCCTCACGAATGGCCGCTTCTTTTTCGCCTTCGGCTTTGAGGATAGACGATTGCTTCATGCCTTCAGCAATCAAAATGTCAGAGCGTTTTTCACGTTCAGCTTTCATCTGCTTGTTCATCGCTTGGGTGATGTCATGTGGCGGCGAAAGATCTTTAATCTCAATCCGAATGACTTTCGATCCCCATGAATCTGTGGCCTGATCAATAACGGTTAAAAGCTGCGCATTGATTTGATCACGTTTGGACAAGACTTCGTCGAGGTCCATAGACCCAACCACTGTCCGTACATTTGTAAGACAGAGATTTTGGATCGCGTTCTCAAGGTTCGATACCTCATATGTCGCCATGCGCGCATCTATGACTTGGATAAAGACCACAGCATCGGCCGTGACCATGACGTTATCTTTTGTAATCACTTCTTGGCTTGGGATGTCGATAACGCGTTCACGCATATCCATCTTGTTTGAGATTCGTTGATAGAACGGAATGACAAATGTAATTCCAGGTTTAAGCGTTCGCGCGTAACGACCAAAATTCTCTAATGTCCATTCTGACCCTTGCGGAACAATCCGCACAGTTTTCATCGCGATAAACACAAACAGCGCAACCGCTGCAATTGGGATGATACTTGCTAATTCCATAATTTTGTCCCCTTTCGACAATTGTAATTATAAGCGCCGCCAGAGTACTCGGCAGCGCAGTGTTTTATGTATTCAGTCGCCCCAATTTAGAGTTCAGACAACATATGCTCAGCCGAGCTGACTTTGAACTCGCCAGGTCCTTCGACGAATAGGCGTTCAACGGTCCCGTCATCAACAACCATAGCGTAGCGTTGTGAGCGTTGCCCCATACCGAAACCGGATCCGTCTAATTCAAGACCAATAGCTTTGGCGAAATCACCATTACCATCAGCCAGCATATCAACATCTGCGCTGCCCGCCGATTGTCCCCATGCGCCCATGACGAAAACATCGTTCACAGAAACACAGGCGATTTCATCGATACCTCTGGCTTTCAACATAGCAGCCTTCTCAACAAAGCCTGGTAGATGTTTGGCAGAACACGTCGGTGTGAAAGCTCCTGGCACCGCGAAAAGCGCGACACGCTTGCCGCCAAAAACATCATCCGTATTTACGGGCTGTGGTCCATCTGGTCCCATTTTCATGAATGTTGCGCTGGGGATTTTTTCCCCTTCTTGAATTGACATCTGTAAATTCTCCCAATTTTATTTTATCGTCTTTCGATAAATATAGGAAAGGTTCCAAAGTTCTGCAAGATGTCTCAATTCGATTTCGACCTAAATCATACATTTTCAGAGGCACTCTGGGAGTTGAATTAAGCGCCATCCTGCGTAAGACGCACCGCAGAGATGGATCACCCAACACAAGATATGCAGAGCTTCCGTGGCAAAATATTATTGGCCACGCCAGCGATGGACGACCCACGTTTCGCATTTTCCGTGATCTATATGATTGGTCATGACGCGTCTGGCGCGATGGGCTTTATTATTAATAAGGCCAAATCAGGCTTAAATATTTCTGACCTTCTTGATCAAATTGGGATTGAAGGGAGTGTGAACGTCGCCGACACGCCCGTTCTTGATGGAGGACCTGTTGATCTGGACCGTGGCTTTGTCATTCATAGCTTAGATTACTTTAAGCCTGAAACGTCCCTCAAGGTCTCTGAAAGTTTGGGCATGACACCGACAAAAGATGCGATGGAATCGCTCGTATCCGACACGCCCCCGAAACAGGCGATCATGGCAATTGGATATGCAGGGTGGTCTGCGGGTCAACTAGAAGCGGAAATCGCTGACAATGCGTGGCTTGTGAGCGATGGAGATGATGCCCTCATATTCTCAGATGACTTTGCCGGAAAATGGGCCACCGCTTTGTCAGCCATCGGAATTGATCCCAGTAGTTTGAGTCAATCAGGGGGTAGAGCATGATTAGGTCGTTTCAGTCAGAACTTAGCTTCGCGTAAATATCGTGATCGCGCCATTCACCATTTATTTTCAACATGCCCCGCGCTGTACCTTCGAATATAAATTCCTGCGACTGCAGCACCTTCATCGAAGCCGCATTATCACTTTGGACCGCGGCTTCGACACGGTGGAGGCCCAGTCCATTGAAACAAAAGGTTGTCGCGGCGCCAACAGACGCCCGAGCAAATCCACGACCTATGAATTGCTCCCCGATCCAATAGCCTAATTTCGCGGATTGCGCGGTGCCGCGCTCAATATGCGTCACATTGCAAGCACCAACCAATGTCTCACCTCGAAAGATATGAAACGGATAGGCGCGGTCTTGTTGCACCAATTTCTTCAATCGCGACAAACGGCCACGATAGGCGGGACGGTTCAGCCCATGCGTTGAAACGTCAGGCTCCCACGGACGAAGATACTCTGTATTTTCGCGTCGCAAGGCTGCCCATGCGTCAAAGTCAGCCCACCGAGGGTGAACCAAACTTATCGCGCCGCCTTTCGCCTGCGCGTTCAGGACGGTATGCGTCCCTCGACTGCTCACCAGGTTAGACGCCCAGCACGGCGGTGGATCATGAGATAGAAAATAACCAGTAGAAAGGCGAAAGAAAACCAGGTCAGCATATAGTCCCGGTGATTGTTCCGAATGGATGGACGCCGAACGGGTAATGCCGCAGCAGCAGACGCCCCGCGATCCGCAGTATCGAACGGTAGCTTCGCAGCAATATCGATATAGTGGCTCGTCAAGGTTTCAGTTCCCCCCCAGTCGCCTGTTTGGTTGAACTTAAACCACCGGTTGGTGGTCCGATTTGGTTTAGATTTCAGCCACCCTTCAACCCGTCCCATCGGGTGATCTTCACGGACATATCCAACCAAAACATCTGCGACGATGTTTGCAGGACTAACCGCTGTACCATCAGGTTTTACATCGTTCAAAACCGTGTCGTAGCGACCAAAGACGGAGCTATATTGTTCGAATAGATCCCAATAAATACCACCCTGTTGCGTCCGATAAACGGCATAGACAGGTTCGCCTGCTGTGGGTGAGGATTGGAAAGATATACGACGAAAATCCACAGGTTCATTTGCTGCAATCGCACGCTCTAAATCTTCTAAAGATGTCAGAGGAGGCGACGTCACTGAGGCTTCCACCTCAGTCAATAAATTCGTTTTCCACTGTAAACGTTGGAACTGCCACACGCCCAAAGAGATCAAAATCACAAGCATGACAGCGACGATACCTGTCAACCAAGGCATGGGTCGAAGACGCAATTTCATGAGCCCTGACCTCCATCTTTAGAGTCAGTATCTTTGAAATCTTGAAGGCGCACCTCGCGCGCATTTCTCTGCCACGCGATATTGAACATCACACCCCGCATCAGTCGTAAGAGCCAGAGACTGGAAAGTATGATGATGACGCTCCAAATCACAAATGTCACAGCGAGGGGAGGATTGAGCAGCATGTGAAATGCCAAAGCCATTGGTATGATGAAAATGCCGACAGCAAAAATCACGAAAATCGCGGGACCGTCGCCCGCGTCTTCATCTCGAAAGTCCGCGTTACATGCAGCGCAACTCTCGTGATAGCGCAACAGACCATTGAAAAGTTGGCCTTCCCCACATTCAGGGCAACGGCCTGATAGACCCGTTTGGACGGGCGGCAGGCGTCGCCTGCCGCGTCTGGGAGGTGTCATTTTGGGCGTATTACCGATTATCCAACAGCAAAGATGATGTAGACAAAGGCGAACAAGAAGAGCCAAACGACATCAACGAAATGCCAATACCAAGCAGCAGCTTCCAAGCCGAAATGCTTCTCAGGACGTAGCCCACCCTTCATGAGGCGAAGATACATCACGGCCAAAAAGATCGTTCCGATTAGGACGTGAAGACCATGGAAGCCTGTTGCCATAAAGAACGCAGATCCAAAGGCATCGTTTGAAATCCAAGGGTGATGTCCATCTGTATTTTCATGGAAAAGTTCCAGATACTCATAGCCTTGAACAAATGTGAACAGGATGCCGAGAAGAACGGTCAAACCCAATCCCCATTTCGCGCCTTTACGGTCGTCGTGAATAATGGCGTGATGCGCCCAAGTGACGGTCGTACCTGAAAGCAACAAGATAACCGTGTTCATCAGTGGCAGGTTCCAAGCGCCGACACCTTTGACACCAGGTGCCATCGAGGTTGCGTACTCGCTTGCGTTTTCTAGGACATCAGGGTTCCAAGACGCACGCATCTTATGAAAAAGGCCAAGTTCGAAGAACATCCAGAACCAACCGACGAAGAACATAGCCTCCTGCATGATGAACATGATCATGCCATAGCGCAGGCCGATGTCGACAACAGGTGTGTGGTCGCCAGCTTTACTTTCAGCTGCAACATCTTTCCACCAACCGATCATTACATAGGTCGCGAATAAACAACCTAATAGAAGAATGATCCAACCGCCGTCTGCACCAATTTTATCGGCGACAGGACGATAGCTATCTTGGAGGCTATCAAGGCCCTTAGAGAAGAAGAATTCGAGCATCGGCGATTCGCCCGTGCGCGGGACCAGCCCCGCAAAGAAAACAACCATACCGAAGCCCCAAACAAGGGCCGCCATTCCAGACAGAAAAGGCCACGGGGATGGTGGAATAAGGTGATAGTCGTGTTCGACGGCGTGTCCGGCCATGAGAGAGCTCTTGTCGCTAGTGTCGCGCGCGAGGCGTGCGATATTAAAATTCTGCTTGGCTATAGCGGCACCCTACGTTCGCCGCAATATAACATCGTAGATTAGTTGATTGCAGTCGCAGTCTGAACAGCAGATCCAGGGGCGGTCAAAGTGCCCTCTTCTGTTGGAAAAAACGTGTAGCTCAAAGTAATCGTTTTGACGTCATTCAAACGCTTATCTTCATCCAATTGCGGATCAACGAAGAAGATCACGGGGAGGCTCAACTCTGCGCCTGGCTGGATCGTTTGCTCTTCAAAACAGAAACAATCTGTTTTCACAAAGAATGGCGCCGCTTTAATTGGCATAACATTAAAATTGGCGACTCCTGTCAAAACCTCATCAGAGGTGTTCTTTACAGTGTAATATGCCAGACCCGATTGACCGAGTTGAACATCCATACGACGTTGATCCGCTTTGAACTTCCACGGCAAATCTTGCGCGACATTAGAGTCGAATTCCACGGTAACAGTGCGATCTAGGATTTCAGAGAGATTATTCTCCGCGATCTTTGGCGTTCCGCCATACCCCGTCACTTTGCAGAACGTGTCATAGAGAGGATCGGACGCAAAACCCAAACCGAGCATGGCTATACCCACACCAGAAAGAATAATGAGCGTTTTACTGTTAGACGGCATTAGGCAGCTGCCCTCGGCTAACCATCGTCACGAAGACAAGAACGACAAAAAGGAGCAATCCCATCGCCAGCGCGATATTCCGCTTTGTACGGGCTTTGATCTCTTCTGGAGTCGGTTCGACAAAATTTTCGGGCTTGTTACGATATTCCTGCATATTAAATGGATCCACGTAAGATATGATCTACCCCGATGAGGGCGAACATTGCGAAAAGATATAGGATAGAGAAAGCGAAGAGGTTTCGCGCGTCGCGATCACCCTTCTGGACTTCATAAAGGCTCTCAGGCTGAACTTCGTCTTTCTCACCCGCACGAGATCGCCAAACCTTAAATGTAAGCGCTACAAAACCAACATTGAGTAGAAACGCGCCAAAGGCGTAGAT
>CALHXF010000152.1 GCA_938040095.1 uncultured Caulobacterales bacterium | reverse complement strand
GGCGCGCCTACCAACTGATGACCTCTTTCAGAAGTCATCATCTACGTAAATCTCGTGAGCGGGCGTAGCTCAGTGGTAGAGCATCACCTTGCCAAGGTGAGGGTCGTGAGTTCGAATCTCATCGCCCGCTCCAGATTACTCCAGTGAAATCAATGTGTCAGTTGAAGCGCGCAAGCATTTGACAAGATCGACGTCAAAATGACCGCGATTGAAAATCACTAAAATCTCTTATCGATAGAATGCGTTTACTTCATATTGAGACTTTGAGAGAGTTCGAGTGAACCTTTTTTACCGATCCGAATACTTTAAAAGGCACGCTTGGGCGTGTGTAGTCAGTGCCGTGAATGGCTTTGTACTCAACCTTAAAACCAGCATTGGGTGGGACCTTTGCATTGGTTGCAACCCCGCCATGAAATTGATGAAATGTGGCTTCGCCTAACAAGAGGACGACGTCGCTATTGGAGCTCATACAGGCGCGACGCCACATATCTTGATTTATTAATCCACCACCGATCGTTTGAAATCTCTGATCGTAACCCCCTAGCTCGGCCCACATTTCCGAACGCATAAAGAGCGCATTTGTTTCTCCGGGCAGTTTAAACCAACCCGTCCCAGATGAACCGGCGAAAACCGATATATCGAACAGACGGTATCCGTCCTTTTCCCAGGGTACCGTTTTCAGAAGTTCATCTTCAACCGTCTGATCATACCCATTGTGAACAGACTTCATCTGAACTTCAGGCCCCAAATGGAACGCCAAGGTGCCAATGACAGGGCGAGCGGAGAGCTTCGAGGCCTCTAGCGCCGTCGATAGAAGGCCGGGTGAAGCCATGCGGGCGCCATCAATTAAAACCCCGACTAGTTCACCTCTACAGGCCTCTAGCCCACGTTTGATTGCGCAGGCTGGCGAAATCGAACCGCAGGGATCGTTGTGAATAATTCTAATGTTGGAAGATATGGCCTCGCAAGTGGCATCGTCAAAAGGGCGCGTTGACCCATTGTCCACCACAATAATTTCATAGTCTTCGACCGACATGCCACGTTGCATTTTCGGAGACAGCGATAAGAGCGTTTTGGGGATTTCTCGGGCCATGTTATAGGAAATAACAACAACGGAGAGTTTCAGTTTCAGACCGCTCTGGGTCTCAGCTTTTTTTTCTGAAAACGTCGTCATTTCATAACTCCGATACTAAAGTGTTTGGCTTTATGGCGTGAGCTGACAGCGCGTTGTAAAGCGTTATATATTCCTCAGGACAGTCGTGATCTATGAGGTTTTTTGGAAGGTGATGTCGATAATCTTCTTCAAAAAAACCTAGCTCGACGTGCGAACTGTTTTCCAAGCCTAGGGAGTTGGCGATTTTCTTGACCGACTCTTTATATTCGACGTTCGAGAGATCAAAAGAAACGATTGGGATGCCATATCGTCGAACATAGTCTAATAATTTTAGGTTATAGACCTTCCAAAGTTCCAAGCTTGGTGTGGCGGGTTGAAGGTTCCGCCTTGCCGCTAAAGATGACGCAACAGCTGCCGGATGACGAAATGTACCGACGCACCGTAAATTCACATCGGCTTCTTCCCAAAATGGCAGCGTCAACAATGTGCGCGGATCTTTAACACCCCATAGATCAAGAGACGCATGTTCGGCCAGATATACATCTCTTCTGCGACGGAGATCACTGTCCCAATTTAGCTGTTCGGGTGGTCGGTCCCACGCCCCACCACTCATGGCCAATACGGCGTCATTGATATGACGGAACGCAAGGTTTTCCTTATTCCCCTTTAGGTTATTGGGTGCCGCATTTGACACCTCGCCCAAGGCAAGGCCATATTCTTCGAGGCATCCACTTAGGCAGCTTGTCCCGCTTCTATGCATCCCGAGGATGCCAACCATCGTTGGACCTGGAGTCGGTTTGGAGTGATCATTCATCGATCGATAATCCTGTCGTATTTAATTAATGGTAGCGTGTTGAAAAACAACTTTGTTCACTATTCGACTTCGAAGCCAAGCGCTTTCACAGCTTCAATTTGTTCTGGTTGAAATGATTGTAGGCCGCGTGCACGGAAGCGGCCGACTGTTGTTGGTGCCTCTACAAGTGCTGACAATTTTCTTGAAATTTCAGAATTATGCGTAGCTCCGATAAATTCTGCAATCCGATCAATTTCAGCGACTGGATCACGCAATAGGTTCTCGTAGCGTACCTCCAGCCAACGGTTTGGCATAAATGTTTCCAAGTTATGTCGAGCCAAGGCATTGGCGGCGAGCCAATATTGAAGGGATTGTGACGGACTGACTTTGGCGGGGGTCTCCAGTTCAATTTGAAACCTTTGCCCCCATAGCCGCACTTGATGTTGATTGTGTGAAAAGGCCATATCCAAGCCATTTCTGACAATTAGAATGTAGCGGGCATTCGGAAAATATTTAGCGATTTGGGGAATAAATATATGGCTATTTGGCTCTTTCCAGCCCCATTGTTCATAGTCTGATTTTCTAATACCTGACGCCTGAAAAATGTCTCGCTTTGTGGCTTCTCCCAACTCTGGATCACGCTTGGCTAGCCGTGACGTGGACAAGCACTTTTCAATCAAAGTTGAGGTCTGAGGACCTACGTCACCGGCAAATCCATAGAGCGACGCTTCGACGAAAAGATCTAGGCATTGTTGAACTTCTTGTTCAGGTGCCGACCCAGCCCATTTCAGTTGATTGAAAAAGAGGGAGAACCAAAGGTTGTCTAAGGCCTTGTTTAAACAGTCCCCCATGTGGACATTCATTTCCTGTGCAAGTTTTGAAAGAACGCGGGTGCCGCTTCCACCTACGCCGCCAATCACAAGTGGCCCCGATTCAAAAATCATAGTCTTATCGGCAATCATTCTGGCCCCTCGAGTTATTTTTTTCGCTTAACTTGTTTCAAAACAATTTACATAGCTGAAAGACAGAAAATTTGTTTACGGAAGTTTACAAAATTTATTTTCGCGATTGCTAAACAAAAATAAGTGTGCATAAAATGTCGCATTAAATAAACAAATTTATAGGGGCCTATAAAATGTCAGATCCATACATTGGAGAAATTAAGCTTGGCGGTTGGAACTTCGCACCACGAAGTTATGCAACGTGTAGCGGGCAATTGCTGCCAATTTCCCAAAATACAGCTTTATTCTCTCTCCTTGGGACAACATTCGGCGGGGACGGACGAACAACCTTTAGCCTGCCAGACATGCGAGGTCGTACAGTTGTCGGCCAAGGGAACGGGCCGGGACTATCCCCTATTGGTTGGGGGCAAAAAGGCGGAGCTAACAACACAACTCTAACCGTTCTTAACATGCCGGCGCATAGCCACAGGGTAAATTCAACGAATGCGATCGGGAATTTGTCTGGACCAGGGACTGATTTTCTTGCGAAAGCGGCGCCTGGTGCTCAGAATATCTACCACAACGGTCCTCCGACCCAACAGATGGACGCCAAAATGATCTCCACAGAGGGTGGTGGTCAGTCTTTCAGCAATATGCAGCCATTCATTGGCATGTATTACGTCATTGCACTTCAAGGCGTCTTCCCGTCCCGTAGTTAAGGGAAGCACTTGTTGAGGCTGGAGTGTAAGTACTAGTCCGACCTCATTTAGATAATCAAGATTTAACCCGCACTAAAGTGTTGCGGGTTTTTCTGTTTTAACAATTAGGTTTGGGGTTTAACGCATGCTGATGGGTCGTGGCAAAATTGAATTCCGTATAATCACGGATCAGGACAAAGCGTTTTTATTCGATGTCTATGCGAGCACACGGGAATGGGAGTTTGCGCTCACCGTGTGGCCAGAAGCGGAAAAACAAGTCTTCCTTAAAAGTCAGTATAAAGCTCAAGACCAAACCTATAAAATGCGGTATTTGGGGGCGATTTATCGAATTATTCAGCTTGACGGCGAGGATATTGGGCGACTTTATGTTGATCGTCAGGATGATAAATTAATGATTATTGACTTCGCTTTGCTGCCGCAATTTCAAGGGCGTGGCATTGGGTCTGACATTCTCAAAAGTTTGATGCATGAGGCCTATAGTGGAAAAGTTCCCGTCAAACTACATGTGGAGCAGAATAGCCCAGCTGTAGAGTTTTACTTGCGTCATGGTTTTAAAAAGACAGGCGTTAACGGTCTTCATTTCGCAATGGAATGGAAGGGTGATGTCTCCGCACGTGAAATTTAGTGCACAGTCGATCTCTTTATTTAGTTGAAAGTGCTTTCATAAAGCATGCAGCTTTGGTCCTGACGAAACGCTGAAATAAAAATATGCATCTTTCCAATTTCAGGGTGAATCACCTTATACATTTGAGACGGGAGGATGGGTTCTCGTGGCCCTTCGAGGGTCAGAGAAAAGGGCTTGCGAGGCGGATAAGTCCTGTTGTCAATCTCAACGTGACTATCTCTCGGGACTAAGGTTTCGTTGATCTTGATATTGTCCAAAACAAGATTGAGAGGGCCGTGCTCAGTCTCGACCTTAAGCGTCTGCTTTAGCAACGGTTCAAAATTTTCTGCGGTCGCGGTGATGAGATCAATAGGCATGATAAAACTTCCATTCATTTCAATGAAGGCGAATTTTTACGAATAATCGTAAAATGGGCAGCCTAGCCCGCCATTCTTAAAAGCGGCAAGGCTGCCGAAAACCAAATTCCCTGTTGAAGGGAGTGCTTGGGTAACGACTGACGAAAGACGATTAGGTTCTAGGTCCTGCCCTAATTCAGTATGACTTCGATTTCATAGCCACCTGACCGACGTGGTATCGCGCTTAAATATAATTCAGCTTCTCCAAGTGTCGCATTCCAGACCCTTGTAGACTTTTCTTGCCCAGCTAGATCTTCTGGAAAGTCAGTTTCAAATACAAGAGACACGCTTTCTGATCTTGCTAAGTTTTTCGGTCGCGCTGGACCTGATTTTCCAGCGACTGCCTCTATTAGTGTCATCTCAAGAAGCGCACCTTCAGCCGTCACTGCAGTGAATTGCTGATCGATGAGTTGAGCAAACTGATTTGCAGTTCCTTTCTGCCAGCTGATTTTATCATCTGATGCAAAGGCTGATGACCCAAGGCCAAGGGATGCGGCGAGCGCAATTTGGCCGCCCATAAAAAGCCGACGATTTAGGTGAGTGTTAGTATTCATTTGGCGCCCCATAGAATTTTCTAAGTTTAAGGGCTCAAATCTTACGGCCCCACTTGAAGATACTGTTTTCTCGCAAAAAAGCAACACAGGCTTTTGATCATTGTATGAAGGTTCCACCCGAGGTCTCAGCCGTTGATTAATTGAGCTCTAAACGGGAGTAAAAATGTGTTTAAATATATACGAATTTTATATTTATTTAGGGCCTCAATGCTGTAATCTAAAGTTCGCATCGTCTAAAAACTGCAATCGGGAAATCTGATCTCGAACATCCGTCGGGGCCGCCTCAATGAAGAATAACTCTCAATCACAGGGCATCGCTCTGCTTGGAATGCACCGTAGTGGTACAAGTACGTTAGCTGGAACGCTAAGAGCGTGTGGCGTCTATTTCGGCGAAGTTCTGGATCAAAAACTTCCCCGAAATGCGAAGGGTTTGAACGAAGCCGCCTCTATCCTTTATATGCATGAAGACCTCTTGGTGAAGTCTGGCGGAGCGTGGCATAGCCCACCCTCTGACCCCGAGTGGGGATCGCTTCACAAGGCTGTGCGGAACCTCTTTATCGAGTCGCGCCAATCAGAACCTGCTTGGGCCTTCAAGGACCCGCGCACATTGTTGGTGTTTGACGGTTGGCGAGAGGCCTTACCTAATATTGGTAAGGCGGGTATATTCCGTCACCCCGCTGAGGTTGCCTCTTCTATCCATGATCGTAACAAATTTGATTGGGAGAAATGTTTCGGTATTTGGACGACGTACAATGAGAAGTTACTTACGATGCTCAAGGACGAACCCTTTCCCGTGGTTGAATTCGTCAGTGACAGTGAAAAAATGATCAAGTCATTCGAAACCCTGATCCGACAATTGGGGTTCGAAATGACCCCTGAAGCCAAGGCCTTCTTTGACACGGATCTGAAGCATTTTGAGCATCCTGATATAAGCGTTCCCGCGGAGGCCGCGCATTTATATTCTGAACTCAAAGAGTATGCGGTTTAAATTGTGTTAGAAGTCCATTCAACGCGCCTCCTTCCACGATTTCAAGGGGCCGATAAATATGTTATTACGGGTATCGCCGCAAAATGCGATTGGGTCATCCTTAGCGACTACGAGCTGCCCCACATACACATCCATAAAAACAAACAGGTTGAGAACCCGACGACTATTTTTCTATCGTTACGGTACCATCAGAGGGCCCTTCAATATTTCACTGAAACTACTCTGCCGACGATAAAAAGTCCGTTTACGCTCGTTTCGGGTTCATCAGACGCAACGATGCCAAATCAAATAGATAAGAGGTGGGCCCCGCTCAACGACCAGAATAGAGGTTGCGTTGACATGATCCTAAAGCATCCGCAGCTTCATCATTGGGCGGCCGAAAATGCTGATGATGTTTCACATCCCTTAATGAGTCCGCTCCCCTTGGGGCTTGTTTATTCTGATGCACCGAAAATACGTGAATTTATGCCGGTTCCGAAGGTCCCGCGTCTGGCTGATCGTCCACTAAAGATCTTGTGTGGGCATCGTGTACGGGATGGCGCGCAGTGGGAACCGAGAAAGGTGATATCCAAAACGGCGAAACGCGACTGGTCGTCTTTTACAACTGTTTTAGATGAAGACGTTCCGGAAGACGAATTTCTGAATTTAATTCAGAGACATTCTTTCGTTCTTTGTGCCGAGGGTGGAGGTCTTGATCCATCACCAAAGGCTTGGCAGGCGCTTTTACATGGAGCGATTCCGATCATTCGTAAAAATAGTCTGTATGATGCGTATCAACATTTGCCTGTTATTTTCGTCGAAAATTGGGAAACCGAGCAATTGACGCTCGAAAAGTTAGAGCTTTGGAAGGCGCAGTTACTTCCTGATTTTGACGACCCAGTTCAACGCAGCGATACATTGAACAAATTGAGCTTAGATTTCTGGTGGAATCGTATTCCGAAACCTTAATGCCTGAATAAAGCGCATGATTAAGTCGCTTTGTAGCGCTAAACCGTATTGTCTAACGTAAAGCTTGCTCACACATGCTGATGAAGCTTAGTTATGTATCGTCTGTGAGCGAAGGCATTGGAGTTAATAATGACAAATAAAACAAACAAAGGCGTCATCGTCTTCCTTATTATTACGCTCATTGGACTTGGTGTTGTCTTTGCTGGTGGACAGGGTGGAACACAACATGGACCACTTTCAGTTTTCCTGATTTGTGGAATTTGGGCCTTTTTGGTGAATTGGATTGGGTTTATTCCTGCCTATCTAAAGCAGACAGAAAAATTCTATGATCTAATCGGTGCCTTTACGAATTCATCGACGATTCTGATCGCCGCCGCGCTCTCGAAACCGATGTCACTGCGTGGCATTATCGTCACAGTCCTGGTCACAGTTTGGGCTGTACGATTGGGGTCATTCCTATTTAAACGCATCTCTCGTGACGGCAAAGATCATCGCTTTGACGCCATTAAACCTGTCTTCATTCGCTTCCTCAATGCGTGGACGCTTCAAGCCCTTTGGGTAATTTTAACAACGGCCGCAGCCGTCGCCGTGGTGACGTCGGGCCGTGATGTACCGCTGGGCGTTTTTGGGTATGCTGGCATTGCTTTTTGGGTCGTTGGTTTCGGGATCGAAGTGATCGCAGATGGCCAGAAGAAAACATTCCGCGCCAATCCTGCGAATAAAGGAAAGTTCATCACGGGTGGCCTGTGGTCGTGGTCACGTCATCCCAATTATTTCGGTGAAATTCTGCTGTGGTTCGGAGTTGCAGTGATAGCTTTACCTGTCTTGCAGGGCTGGCAGTATATCGTCTTGGTTTCCCCGATCTTTGTCTACCTCTTGCTGACCCGCGTCAGTGGGATCCCGATGTTAGAAGCAAGTTCTGACAAGAAGTGGGGCGGTCAAGCTGACTATGAGGCGTATAAAAAACACACGTCGGTATTATTCATTCGTCCCCCGAAAAAGGCCTAACGCGCGAAGAGCAATTGTGGGTCATTCGCATGCGTCTCGGGCCTCTTCGCTTATGTTGGTTGTGTCGTTACGGACAGGCCGTTAAGTTTTTGTCATGAGTGTTTATGTCGACCCGGCCAAATTCCCTTTTCGGGGTTACATCATGTGTCACATGATCGCCGATAGTTTGAACGAACTTCATATCATGGCTGACCTGATTGGAATGGAACGACGCTGGTTCCAAACGCCACCTAATGCCAGTCATCCCCACTATGATATTCCCGAGGATAAGCGTCTTCACGCAATCTCGCTCGGTGCAGTCGAAGTCTGTTCCCGAACGGCGCTACATTATGCGGCGCGTCTGGGATTGGAGTGGTCCGATATGATGGGCGATACGACCAAGATAAATAAATTCAAACGCACGTTGGATCGCACCCAACGGTATATTACCCAAATGGAGTCCTAATTATGTCTCAATCGTCTCGACCACTTGATGGTATACGCATTGTTGAACTGGCGGGGATTGGACCTGGTCCCTATGCTGGGCAACTACTGGCAGACATGGGCGCAGAAGTTATCCTCGTGAACCGCCCTGGACCGATGGGCACTATACCCAATCCCGCCAACCGTGGAAAAAAGGCGGTCACTTTGGATCTACGAAAACCGGAAGGCGTAGCTGTCGTTTTGGATCTGATTAAGACGGCAGATGTTTTGATTGAGGGATTACGCCCTGGCGTGACGGAACGTTTGGGTGTCGGACCTGATGTGTGTCACGCACTAAACTCAAAGCTTATTTATGGTCGCATGACCGGTTGGGGGCAGACAGGACCTTGGGCAAAAGTTGCAGGGCATGATATTAATTATATCTCGATCACAGGGGCCTTGGGCGCAATGGGTCGCAAAGGTGTGCCACCGTCTCCACCCCTGAATTTGGTAGGTGATTATGGCGGAGGCTCTCTGTTTTTGGTCAATGGTATTTTGGCGGCTTTGATCCGCGCGGGTCGGACAGGGAAAGGCGATATTGTCGACGCGGCAATTATTGACGGTACAAATTCGATGATGAGTATATTGCACATGCTCTCAGGTCTGGGCCAGTGGTCGCCCGAACGCGGCGTCAATCTCCTCGATGGGGCGCGGCCATATTACAGATGTTATACGACAAAAGACGAGAAATTCATGGCTGTTGGCCCGTTAGAGCCACAGTTTTTTGCTGAAATGCTACGTCTTTTGGAGGTCGATAAAGCGGACTATGGCAGTCAAAATGATGCCTCCAAATTCGCAGAGCAACATGTTCTGCTAGAGGGCGTCTTTGCATCTAAAACTCGCGATGAATGGGCCGCTATTTTTGACGGCACGGAGTCCTGCGTCACGCCTGTTTTGACCTATGATGAAGCGCCTGATCATCCGCAAAACAGCGCTCGTGGCGGACTGCGTAAACAAGGTCCCTTTGTGCAACCTCGTGCCGCGCCCGTATTCTCCGATAGCGAGCTTGATCCAGATTTTCACGTGCCAAGTGCAAATGAGGCCGCCGGTGAAATTTTTGCAGAGCTAGGGTATGATGCGGACAGACTTGCTGCCCTGAAATCAGCTGGCGTTACGCCGTAATTAAATAGGCTTACAGCTTGGTTTCTTTCGTACTTAATGCGTCTGATAGGCGCATTTTTGCACTACCAGGTTTGAGCGGTTTCTGCTGGCTTTCATGTGGCGCCCATCCCGTCATCCAGATAATTTCTAACGTGGCTTTAACCTTCCCATCTTCGCGCGCGAAATGCTCCGCGTAATTTGAATGCAGTGCCGCCAACCACGTCCGATTGAGAGGTCTTGTATCCCGCGCGACCAGAGCATTGGTCAGGCCTATGTCCCGCAAATCTTCGACCAATTTATTGAGGTCGCCGTAGGTTACATTTATTCGATCTGTATCGACAACGGGTAAGGCCAAACCCGTTCGTCCCAATAACATCGCGGCCTGACTGTAATCCACCATTGGAAAAACGCGAGCTGTCGCACCGCCCAATATCTGTTGATCCGTCGCGTACAAGCTTTGACGTAACTCCGTCAGCGTCTCGCCGCCCAAAAAACCGACCAATAACATGCCATCGGGTCGCAGATGTTTCCGCGCGGTCATCAAAGTTTCAGGAATGGCATCATCACTCTGCAGGTTCAGCAAGGACAGAATGAGGTCGTAACTGCCCTCTAAGTGTTCAATGTTTTCGACATATTCAAACGTTTCGGGGTAACGGTCCTCACGCAAGCTCGCCGTTACATGCTCTCGCCCATCTAGGCCGCCCAACAAAACGGCTCGCGTGAACTTGCGATTGATATCCTCTAGCCGCGATGCAGCATCTTCTGCCGCTCGCGTGTAGAGAAAAGAGACCCCACGCTTGGCTTGCCGACGCACACTTCGTGTATGTGCGTACTCTAAGGCAATCGGATCGAATATTTTTTGTGGCGACGTGGTCATATGTGTCCGCTACTCTCACTCCCATGTCCAAAGCGCAAGATGACAGCCTGACACAATTCACATCACGTTCCGCCAAGCAAATTGGTGGTGCGGTGATTGATACTCTCTTGCCGCCTCAAGCCCTGTTGGGACTGGAGGGAGATCCGATCGCGCGGCGTATGTGGGCAGATGTCACATTTTTGGATGCGCCGTGGTGCGAGTCGTGCGGATTTCCATTTGAATATACGATTAAGGATGGCGGGTTATGTGGGCGTTGCGCGGTGAAACGTCCTGCCTATCATCGTGCACGGGCGGCTATGGCTTATGATGACGGCTCTCGGGCGCTGATTCTTTCTTTTAAGCATGGAGGGCGCACAGAAGGTCTGCCGAGTTTTGCAGCGCAAATGCGACGGGCAGGGCGTGATCTCTTGCAGGACGCAGATTTACTTGTACCTGTACCGCTTCATCCCAGCCGTTTGATCCGGCGGCGGTATAATCAGGCGACACTTCTGGCGCGCGCGTTGGCGAAATTAACGCCTGCAGCTTTTGCGCCTGACGTTCTTTTTCGAACGCGGCGGACAGAAAGCCAAGGGCAGTTCAATGCGCGCGCTCGATCACAGAATGTTCGGGGAGCTTTTGCCGTGCGAAACTCCGACACCATCCAAGGTCGCAACATTGTGTTGATCGATGATGTATTAACGACTGGCGCAACATTAGAATCTTGCGCACGAACATTGAAACGCTCCGGTGCCGCTCGAATTGACGGGTTGTGCCTCGCGAGAGTAGCAAAAGCCGCAGCATTACCTACATAGGTAGTCATCACGAAAGAAATAAAATGCCAAACGTCGAAATGTACACCAAAGCCTTCTGCCCCTTCTGTATTCGGGCCGCATCGTTGCTTAAATCAAAGGGTATCAAATTCTCCGATATTCCCGCAGCGATGGATCGCGATAAACGTAAAGAAATGAACGAGCGATCTGGCCTTAATACATTCCCGCAAATTTTTATCGATGGCAAACATATTGGCGGGTGTGATGATATTTTCGCCTTAGAAAAAAGAGGTAAATTAGACGATTTGCTCGGGCTTTAGACCTTGATAACTGCCGCGATACAAATGCGATCTGGTGTCGATATCGCTGCGAATATTGCAGCGGCGTCGGACTTGATTCGGGCAGCTCATGCTGACGGCGCGCGGCTGATTTGTACGCCCGAGATGACGCATTTCCTGCAAAAACAAACCACACTTTTACGTCGTGATGTTCGCGCAATGGACGATGATTTGGGTGTGAAAGCGTTTTCAGCGCTTGCAAACGAACTCTCGGTTCATTTGTTGATTGGGTCGTTGGCCGTTTTGCAGGATGATGGACAGATTGCAAATCGCAGCCTTCTTTTCGGCCCTGATGGATCACTTGCCGCTCAATATGACAAGATACATTTGTTCGAAGCCGTTATTTCAAAGACTGAAAGTTACCGTGAGGCTGATACTTATGTCGCTGGAACGGAAGCAATCATCGCACCTGTTGACGACCTCAATATGGGTCTCTCAATTTGTTATGATCTGCGTTTTCCTGCGCTTTATGGGGTCTATGCCCAAGCTGAAGTGGATATGATTACTGCGCCTTCGGCCTTTACAATTGCGACGGGTCAGGGTCATTGGGAAACGCTTTTGCGCGCGCGCGCGATTGAAACGGGGGCTTACATGATCGCCCCCGCTCAAGGTGGCACGCATGAAGACGGGCGTAAAACTTGGGGTCGCTCCATGATTATTGGTCCGTGGGGTGAAGTTATCACGGCGTTAGATCATGATCGTCCCGGATATGTTTTGGCGGATATTGACCAGACGGCCGTCAAAAAAGCCCGTTCCCGAGTTCCGGCTTGGCGCGGTGCTCCCGCATGATCCGCTATAATCTCATTTGCGAACACGACCATGAGTTCGAAGGCTGGTTTGCCTCTATGTCGGATTATGACGAACAAGCTGGGTCAACACGACTGTCTTGCCCGACCTGCGCTAGTACTAAAATTGAAAAAGCCATAATGGCCCCCGCTGTAAAAACAGCCCGCAAATCCGAAGCTCGTTCCGAACAAGCCGCAAAAGCCATGAGTGCTGTCGCGGCAAAAATTCGCCAAGAAATAGATACGAACTGCGACAATGTCGGCGATAAATTTGCGGAAGAGGCCCGCGCCATTCATTATGGCGAAAAACCCGAACGTGGTATTTATGGCTCTGTCACCCCCGAAGATTCCTCAGCACTCAAAGAAGAGGGCATCACTGCTCAACCTTTGCCGGATGCTTTTGTCCCCGATACAGCCAAACCAAAGTTGAACTAATGTCAGACCACAACGCAATTGTTTTAGGCGCAGGATCGTGGGGCACAGCTTTGGCACAGCTCTTGGCGGCCAATGGGCAGTCAGTGACGCTTTGGATGCGAGATGCGGCACAAGCGAGTGCGATAAATGAGACACGCCAGAACGCACGATATTTACCAGATGCGATTTTGCATGGTGGCATCACTGCGACAGCGGACATCCCAAATTTTGCGCAAGCAGACTTATGTCTTTCCGTTATTCCTGCTCAACACACGCGTGCGCAACTGGAGCGATTTGCAGACCATATACCTGATGGACTACCCGTTGTACTATGCTCCAAAGGTATAGAGATTTCGACATTGGATTTTATGAATGAAGTTTTGGCTGAAACCGTGCCCCAGGCCGCGCGGTTCGTTCTGTCGGGTCCCAGCTTTGCGCGTGATGTTGTCAAAGGCTTGCCAACGGCGGTGACGCTGGCTGGGGATGAGCTCGCGGCTGTGAACGCACTTGCGCCGCTTATTCGAGGGGCAACATTTCGGCCTTATACGACAGATGATATGATCGGGGCTGAGATCGGCGGGGCCGTTAAAAACGTGCTTGCGATTGCCTGTGGTATTCTGTTGGGTATGGGTTTGGGGCAAAGCGCCCATGCCGCATTGATTGCGCGAGGTTTTGCGGAAATGAACCGTCTAGGCGCTGCGTTGGGGGCGCGCGCTGAAACCTTATCTGGCCTCTGCGGGCTTGGAGATTTGGTTCTGACCTGTAGCTCTACGCAATCCCGAAACATGTCTTGCGGCATGCGGTTGGGCGAAGGCGAGACGCTAAATTCGATATTATCGTCACGTAATTCCGTGACAGAAGGCGTTGCAACAGCCCCTGCGCTGGTGCGCTTAGCTGCCAAACATGACGTGGATATGCCCATTTGTATTGCTGTCGACCGCGTGTTGAGCGGTGACATCACGCCAGGTGAAGCGATGGCGGAACTTCTCGCCCGACCTCTGAAATCTGAGGCGGATTAAGCCGCTAAGCGTAATGTCGAAGCGGCAGCTTTCAAAGCGACTTTCGGCGCGTGAATATAGTCCAATATTTCAGCTTCATCCACGAAAGGCCCCAAGGCCATGAAGGCTCTGTCCTGTTCTTTGTGATCAGGCAAAGTTGCAAAGGCCCTCGCTTGGGTGAAGCCGATTGTTCTGTCGAAAAATGCGCGACGGATGCGCTTTGACAAGCAGGATAATGTTAGAATTTGACGGACAGAGACCCGTGTAAGGAAGAGGTCGGTCGCAATCACGTCAATGTTGCGGTGGTCGCGGTACATGCCGATTACAGTGCTGTATAACTCCCGATTAGACATCAGTGAGGGCATTTGGTTGGCTTCGGCTTGCCCCTCCCCTAGCTCGATAAATGGGATATTCACGAGGGAGCGAGGCAGTCGTCCCATGAAGGATAACCGGCGGATCGCAGCAAGACGTTTACGTCCGTCGATCACGACAAGTCGGCCATTCGCACGGGAAACAACGATAGGAGACAACAGTCCAAAGCGCGCGATAGAAGCTTGCATTGCCTTCACATCTTGAAGCAACCGTCCACCTAACAGGCGAGGTCGTAAAGTTATAAACATATCCACAGGGCTTGTTTCGATGTGGGACATGGGGGCGTCCTCCGTGTTTAATATAACGCTAATATGGACCTTCAACATTTACGGGAACATATCCGTTTCATTAAATAAATGCCAAAGTCATTAACGTGCGTTAAGGTCTTAGTCTCCTGTTATACATATATTTTCGACCACAATAAGGCAGTCACAGTTAAATCACATTCCTGCGAGAGGTGAGTTTCAAATTAGGACTTTTTTAACTAATTAAACTAAACGTTCTTCGTGCCTACGCTCACGTAGTTGATCGACTTATCCACAGATAGTGTCCACACATTGGTGATCGGATTGAGGCTCATGCCAATTTGCTCCGTAACTTTGAGGCCTGCATCCGTCATCCAGCGGTTGATTTCGACGGGCTTAACGAACTTCGCATATTGATGCGTCCCACGTGGCAACCAGCGTAAAACATACTCTGCCCCGACAATCGCGAGGGCGAAGGCTTTGAGGGTGCGGTTGATCGTGGAACACATCATGATGCCGCCCGGCCTCACCATAGCCCCACAGTCCGCCATGAACTCGGGCGGGTTGGCAACATGTTCAATGACCTCCATGTTCAGCACCACATCAAAGAGAACCTCGCCCGCTTCGACCATTTGTTCGATGGTGCCATGACGGTAATCTATCTCGACACCCATTTCCTCAGCATGTGTCTTGGCTGTTTTCAAATTACGCTCTAGGGCATCAACACCTGTCACGCTTGCGCCCAATCGGACCATCGGTTCGCAGAGCAAGCCACCGCCACAGCCAATATCTAAAATACGCAAGCCTTCTAAAGGGCGATCTACATTCGGATCGAGATTGAAATGTGCGCAGACAGTTTGCTTGATAAAGTCCAATCGCGCACCATTCATAATGTGCAGGGGTTTGAACGGCCCTGTCGGGTCCCACCAATCTGCGGCCATGCGAGAGAAGCTCGCCATCTCCGCTGGGTCGACAGAAACGGAAGAGAGCCGTTCGGGCTGGATATCACTATGAGCCATTCTTGAACTTTCGAATTAGGGCAGAGAGACAGGCGTGTTGCTCTATATACGGGCAACCGCATAACGGGAGAAGAATTTTACCTTTGGACAGTTGAGACCGGCGCGTTATTCAGCGTGAGGACTGACGAACTCCCCATTGCTTCTGCTGATATGTCGCACTATGACACTGCCGATTACAAAATTAGACCCTTCTATTCCCAATAGAGCCTTTACTCGGAGACCCTAAGTGGCCCGCATTGTCATGAAATTCGGCGGAACCTCTGTCGCGAATCTCGATCGTATTCGGCATGTTGCCAGCTTAGTTGCCGCAGAAGCCGAAGCTGGAAATGAAGTGGCCGTGGTTGTCTCTGCCATGAGCGGAGAGACGAACCGCTTGGTTGCGCTGGTTGATGGATTAGACGCCGATACGTTGCCGCAAGGTAAAACGCTTGGCGGTGACATCGACGATGAATATGATTCTATCGTTGCAACCGGTGAACAAGTCACATCAGGATTGCTTTCGATTGCGCTGCGCCGTCGGGGATTGAAAGCGCGGAGCTGGCTTGGCTGGCAAATTCCGCTGCGCACAGATATGGCACATTCCAAAGCCCGCATCGCAGAGATCGAATCCTCCGCCATTGGGCCGTCTATGGCCGATGGAAACATTGCTGTTGTCGCAGGCTTTCAAGGCATTAGTGATGATGGCCGGATTTCGACCTTGGGTCGCGGTGGATCAGATACATCAGCTGTTGCGATGGCGGTGGCCTTAAAGGCAGACCGTTGCGATATTTATACCGACGTTGATGGCATTTACACGACGGACCCGCGCATCGCGAAAGACGCTCGCCGCCTCCACCGTATCGCCTTTGAAGAAATGCTAGAGCTGGCGTCATTGGGCGCGAAAGTTTTGCAAACGCGGTCAGTCGAACTGGCTATGAATAACAATCTGCCGATCCGTGTGCTGACCAGCATGGCCGAAGTCGGTGACCCTAACCCCGGAACATTGGTCTGCCACGAGGATGAAACCATGGAAGAACGCGTCGTCAGCGGCGTCGCTTACTCACGCGACGAAGCCCAAATTACACTCCTGCGTCTGAAAGATGCCCCAGGCATGGTCGCAAAAGTTTGCCGCGCCATGAGCGATGCGAATGTGATCGTGGATATGATTGTCCAAGGTATTTCGCGGTCTGATAATACAGCGAACCTGACCTATACTGTTGGCAAACGCGATCTTGAAAAAGCACTCGCCGCTTTAAAGACAGGTCAAAATGAGATCGGTTTTGAAGATATTAAATCTGACTCAAATGTGACAAAAGTCTCAGTTGTTGGTATTGGTATGCGCTCACATACAGGTGTCGCGCAGACGATGTTCGAAGCCTTGGCTGAGAGAAATATAAATGTTGAGGTTATTGCCACATCGGAAATCAAAATTTCGGTGTTGATCGACAGTGAATATACCGAGCTGGCTGTTCGTGCCCTACACAGCGCCTTTGAATTACATGCTGCATCGGCACCAAAGGTTTCCGCGCCTTAACCAAAGCTTCATCACGCAGTTAGATTGCGCCTGATTTAAGCCGTATTTAATCCTATTCCCCTAAGGGCTCACTGAAGCTGCGGGGCGATTGGGAGAATACGCGTGAAATTAGGACTTAAACCTCTATTCAGTGCACTGCTTTCGGCGTCTGTTTTGGCAGCTTGCGGCGGCGGTGGCGGATCGACGACTCCGACTCTTGCGCCCGTAACAGGTGGAACCCCGCCTGCTCCAGTGCCTGTGACAAAGCTTTACACAAATCTTGAAACGCGCGAAGAAGCTGCGCGCTTTTTGATACAGGCAGGGTTTGGCGGTACGGATGCGCAGATTGATGCCTTGGTTGGCACTGACGCGGCGGACTGGATTGTCAATCAGATGCGTAAGCCTGCCACTCTGAGCTTACCACAGATGCAGACGCGCTATGCAACGCGTCAGGACACCGACCAACATCACAGCCGTATGATGTGGCAGACATTACTCACCGCCGATGATGAATTGCGCCAGCGCATGATGTTTGCGCTCTCACAGATATTTGTAATTTCGACAAATAGCTTCTTTGATCGCGGATTCATGTCAGCGTCTTACTCGGATATTTTGAGCGACCAGGCTTTTGGCAATTATCGGTCTATTCTTGAAGACGTTACCTATTCGCCTGCGATGGGCCGATATTTGACATATTACCAAAACCGAAAAGGTGATGAACGCACGGGCCGCATGCCAGATGAAAATTACGCCCGCGAAGTGCTACAGCTATTCTCCATCGGTCTGACAGAATTAGAGTTAGATGGAACGCCAAAAACAGGCGATCCTGAGACATATAATAATGAAGATATCATTGGTTTGGCCCGCGTTTTCACAGGGTTGTCTGGTGAAGGCACAGGATTTTGGTCTCGCGATCATGTGGATACATGGCCAACGCAACGGTTGAAAATGTTTGATGAAGAACACTCTGACTTGGAAAAAACCTTCCTCGGCGTGACGGTCCCTGAAAATACAACTGGGACAGAGTCGGTCAAGATTGCGCTGGATACGATTGCGGAGCATCCAAATGTTGCGCCCTTTATTTCACGACAACTCATTCAACGGTTCACCGCATCTTCGCCGTCGCCCGAATATGTTCGCCGCGTTGCAGAGGTCTTTGAGGCTGGAAAATATCGCGCGCCGAATGGTCAGGATTTCGGCATTGGAGATCGTGGTAATCTTCAGGCTGTCATCGCTGCCATCCTTCTCGATGAATCCGTTCATGACACGACGCAAGACATGAACGAGGGGAAGGTCCGAGAGCCCGTTTTGAAATTTGCGCAATATACCCGTGCCTTTGACACCACAGCTATCGATGTTTGGGAAGAGTCGCGTTTCGGCGATACCAGCGACCCCAATAGCAAGCTGGGACAACATCCACTGCGTAGCGCGTCCGTTTTTAATTTCTATCGGCCAGGCTATCTTGCGCCAGGATCAGAGACGGGTGAGGCTCAACTTTCCGCGCCTGAATTCCAAATCGTAAATGAGGGCTCTTCTCTCGGGTTTGCGAATTTCCTCACGCATTACATCATGCGGCCCGCCGATGACCCCGCCCGTTTTCCTGGGTTTCAGCCGAATTTCACGACCGAGATTGGTCTTGCGGATGATGTCGATGCGCTGGTCGACCATCTCAATATAAAGCTCACGGCAGGTCAACTGTCGGATGTAACCAAGGCTGACATTGTCGATATTGTTTCTACCTTGATCGTTGACGGGGATGACGCAGCAGAAGAACGCCGCAAGCGCGTGCAGACGGCAATTTTGATGATTGTGACGTCTGGCGCCTTTGCGGTTCAGAATTAAGGGGGCGACCATGACATATTATAATAGACGTCAATTCATCACGCGCTCCACGCTCGGCTTTGCTGGTGCGACCCTCGGATTATCCCTGCTGGGCAGTACGGCACAAGCTGCCAATGTTGGCGGGTATAAAGCCATCGTTGGTATCATGCTCAAAGGTGGGATGGATCACAGTGATACGCTTCTGCCAAAAGATGAGGATAGCTATCTCGCGCTCAAAGCCTTGCGGGAAGGTATCTTCGCAGGCCACAATTCAGAAGACGCGCAAAGTTCTCGAAACCGCGAAAACATCCTCGAATTAAATGTCTCAGATGCCGCGCGCTTCAATGGGCGACGCTTTGGTCTCCCGCGCGAGCTTTCGGCGGTGCGTGATATGTTCAACGCAGGTGATGCGGCCATCGTTGGAAACGTTGGACCTTTGTTGGAGCCTGCCACACGCGATGATTTCGAAACTGCACGGGTGAGTCTGCCTAAGCGCATCTTCTCTCATAATGATCAGCAATCCACATGGATGTCTCTGGGCACGGAAGGCTCCCGCAAGGGGTGGGGCGGTCAATTTGCGGATGCTGTCTTGGCGTCTGATGCGACGGCGAACCCACTTTACACAGCGATTACCGCCAGCTCTCAAGATGTCTTTTTAGCTGGGGATCTTGCACGTCCATTTCGCGTACCTGGTACAGGGCAAAGTATAACCTTAGATGCAGATCGTATTCGCTCTCATTTAGGGCGAGGCGACGATAGTGACGCTGCCCGGGTAAAGCTCAACGCTTATCTACGTCGACAGTCTTTTGATCATAGTAACCTCTTTCGCAAAGATGCCGCAGGAAGCGCAGGACGGGGAATTGATAATCAGATCAGCTATTCAGAACGCGCCTCCAATGCGACGCCTCTGGGAACCATCTTCCCTGATACGGGGCTTGGCCGTCAACTGGGTGGCGTGGCTCAAGCGATGTCATTACGCGGAGCCTTAAGTGTAAACCGTCAGGTTTTTTATGCGGCCCAAGGTGGCTATGACACACATGACTCCCAAGCTCAGGCCCTGCCAGGAAGACATCAGGAGCTGAATGATGCGGTATCTGCCTTCCGCGCGGCGATGGTAGAACTGGGGACTTGGAATGATGTTCTCGTCTTCACTATGAGCGACTTTGGTCGCTCCATGGTCGGGAATGGCGATGGGTCAGATCATGGTTGGGGTGGACATCACTTTGTTATGGGCGGCTCTGTCCGAGGCGGGCAAATTTATGGTGACGTCCCCGATGTAGATACAGGACATCCTCAATATACGCGTAAACGCGGACGGTTAATCCCGACAACGTCCGTGGAACAACACGCTGCTACATTAGGGCGATGGTTTGGGTTAGATGATGGCGAGTTAGCCACCATATTCCCGAACTTGAATCGATTTGAAAGAGCCGCCCTCAATTTCGCCTAGAGCGAAACGACAGGCTGCTCTAAGCCGCCTGTCGTTTCGCTCTTGCCAGTAATAGGAGTCCGATTGTCGCTGAGATGATCTCGACGCCGATTTCTTGATAGGTTTGGGTCGGCCCCGCGCCGTCCGTCACCAGCGCAACAAACCGTCCTGCCGTAAAACAGAGGGTCAAGAAAACGATAGCTTTGGTGAGGCCGATCAAGTGACCTTTTTGGGCCACGACAAAGATAACAACACCCAATCCGATATAGGACATCCAGGTCGCGCGGATCTGATGCAGGCCCAGCAAATCTGGAGTCCAACCCGTGACATATTTCCCCAGATGAGCGGGCATCAATACCCCATATAATCCGTACAAAATGCAGAATAAACTATTGATAAATGCATATAATTTCATGGTGTCTCTCCCCTCGTTTCATGTGGGGCACCTTTGGAATGGTGTCCAGCTAAACGAATCTGAGAAAGAGTCGCGCTTGAGAGGTCGAAGCTGTAGCCTTTGGGTTGCCAAAAGCAACGCAGGAGACTATAGGCCCGCCTTCACGACCAATGTTGTGACGCAACGCATTAGGCTAAATGGCATGCCTGATCGTTCGAAAGGCTAGGTTATCCGCATATTTTCGCGAGGTAGCCCACATAAATGGAGACCGAAATGCCCAAGATGAAGACGAAGTCGAGCGCTAAAAAGCGTTTCAAGATTACCAAATCCGGTAAGGTAAAAGCAGGCCAGGCTGGTAAACAGCATGGTATGATCAAGCGTACGAACGATCAAATTCGTAAACTACGCGGCACAACAGTTCTTGCGAATTGCGACGCCAAGGTCATCAAGAAAAAGTACATGCCCTACGGCTAAGCCCCCGCGCTTACTGCACCTACCTAATACCGGAGAACTATCATGGCACGAGTCAAACGCGGCGTAACCAAGTCCGCACGTCATAAAGAAATACTAAAACGCGCCAAAGGCTATCGCGGTCGTCGGAAGAATACGTTCCGCATCGCGAACCAGGCTGTCGAAAAAGCCGGCCAATATGCATATATTGGTCGTAAGCTTAAAAAGCGTCAGTTCCGCGCTCTGTGGATCCAACGTATCAACGCCGCAGCTCGCCTACACGGAATGACATATGGTCGTTTCATGGACGGCTTGAACAAAGCCGACATCAACATTGATCGTAAGATCTTGGCTGACATGGCTGGCAATGAGCCAGAAGCTTTTAAAGCTCTCGTTGAGACAGCGAAAAAGAACGCATCTGCGCCGCACACTGTCAAAGCGTAAGCGACCCAAAATTAGAATACCGAAAGGCTCCCGCGAGGGGGCCTTTTTTTATGGTCGAAGATGTTGAGTGCGCCTCCACCGGCGCGAATGGCTCGGATGGCTCGTCCACCGATGTCGTGCATACATATGACACACATAAACGCCGTGTGAAATCCGTCGAGAGTGATGGCACTGTCCGCTATAACATCTTCGATGCGGGCGGCGTCCTCATACAGGTGTATGACGCAACGCAGAATACGCGCACGGATTATATCCCAGGCCCCGCAGGACCGCTCGCACGGATCAAGCGGGTTTGGGACGGCACCAATACGATCGATACGGTGACCTATCTCCACACGGATCATCAAGGCACCGCGCGTGCGGGAACGGATGATACGGGTGCGGTGTTATGGGAAGACTTCCACACACCATTCGGGGACAGCCTCATCGCACCCCCCGCCAATGATAACCAAGGCGATTACACAGGCCACATCCGCGACACAGGATCAGGCCTAACCTGGTGTATTTTGCGGTCCGCAAATTACACGAAATGCAGGCGCGGTATTATGATCCCGTGATTGGGCGGTTCTTGAGCATTGATCCCGTCACGTTCATGGACACAGGGAATCCTAGTTACTTCAATAGGTATGCTTATTGTAGTAGCGACCCTATAAATTGCATTGACCCAAATGGCGAAAGTGGTGTGGGGCTGACTGATGCCGACTACGAAAGATTCAGCCAAGCCGATATCGCTCCACCAACTAAGGAGGAACTTAAAGATATCGGGATAGCGCTGCTTCCGGGGTCAGGCTTAGCTTCTGCTAAGAGCAACCTTGAAGAAGGTAATTATGGAATGGCAGCCTTCGATGTTGCCACGGAAATCCCACTTCTAAAGCTTGGAAAACTTGGAAAACTAGGTAAGGCTGGATGTTGTTTTGTAGCTGGAACACTGGTCGACACTGAAGATGGCCTTCGTCCAATCGAAGAGATTAAAATTGGCGATTTGGTTCTTTCACGTAACCCTGAGACGGGAGCGACAGCTTACAAAGAAGTCACAGCAATTATTCCTCGTCATGACCGTATCATTTGGACGGTCGGCCTATCTGGCGAAAACGGTGCTTCAGAGAACTTTGAAACAACCGATGAGCATCCTTGGTGGGTTATCACTGATGCGGGTGACGGCAATTGGAAACGGACAGATGAATTAATCACGGGAATGATTGTCACAACTGCTGACAATCAGACTATGACGATTGTATCTGCCATTGAAACTGAGTTCGTAGACGGCACTTACAACATAACCGTCGCTGATTTTGAGACTTACTTTGTTGGTTTAAACAAAGTGCTGGTGCATAATTGCAAAAACCTTACGAAAAAGAGTAATGTTGGAGACGAAGTAAGAACTCCGGATAACGACCCTGACTCATTTTCGAACTTGGGAGGTGGACAAGGTATGAAAGATACCAAAACTGGCTACGTCTGGCAGAAGAGTAAAACCAACCATTCTGGAGACCCGGTCGGAGAATATAAAGTTGGAACTAAAAAAGGCCAAGCACCAACCAAGGGCAATAAAATGACAGTTACCCGAAGCAATAGTTGCGTGAGTAAAAAAGATGGGTGCTAAAGGTAAGTCAATGATGACAGGTAGCGCGCTTCTTGAAAATATACGCTCTAAGTGGCCAGAGAAAATATCGTTCGACGCTTCTGTGAATGAACGCAATGAGTGGCAACCAATATGGGAAATTGTTAAGACATATGAAAAGCTTCAAGAGAAAATTGATCCCAATAAAGAGCGTTGGCTCGACTTAGCTAATTGGTGCTTTAATCAAGCTATTACCTCTGTCGCACGGTCGAATTATCTATCTGGAAATCTGTCAGTTTGTAGAGACCAAGTTACATTAATTGATTTCGAAAAGCGTATCGTTAGAAACCTTAATGAAGATGGTTGGGAACTAGAACGTTCAGAGTATCATGCAGTGAAAAGTTTGGAAGAAGAGTAGACTTGGTAGGGAAAAGGGTCAGAATAGTTGTAGAGCAAGATAAAGCGAAGCGGCCATTGTGGCCCACTTCGACGCTAAAGCTCTGTTTTTCCCCACTGGTTTGCGCAGCAAACGACTTATTTACTGGGCCAAAGTGCCCCCATTTTTACATCACCTTGGGCCACTGGTGACACTATCCCGCAACCCTCAATTTTACCCCCTCTTTCCATTAAAGACTCTTGAGCCAAAATCTGCTATGTTGTCCGTATGGCGCAGGATGATGACTTCATTATTGGCGGTCGCCAAACGCTCATCTGGGAGACGCACATACGCCAAACCATCCAAACCAAAGACAGGCCGTTTTAATGCGAGAGGCCGAGGCCGCACGGCGCTCGCTGCAGGCATCGGGCCGAACCGTTCTTGGCAGACGTTTGACGGCAGCAGCATCCGTTACCGCTCGCGCATTCATCCTACAGGTTGAGGGGGGCTCTCTGCACCCTTTGGCAATTGCTTGACAGTTCATCCATTTGTCCGTAATGGCCCCGCATTCGCGCAGTTTTAACTCTGCGCTCCGCGCTGTGCAGGATGCAGACGGAGTACCGTGGTCGACGAGTTTCGTTCGCCACGGCATTTTGCGTTGTCCTGATGGAAGCTCTGACGAAAGGACGATAAAGACTTGTTTGAAGCCCTCGGTGATAAGCTAGGTAATGTATTTGACGGTTTGACCGGGCGCGGTGCGCTCTCAGAATCAGACGTCAATAAAGCCATGCGCGAAATCCGCATTGCCTTGCTAGAGGCCGATGTTGCGCTGCCTGTTGTCAAACAATTCGTCGAACAAGTCCGCAAAGAAGCCGTCGGCGAAAAAGTTATTAAATCCATCAAGCCAGGCCAAATGGTCGTCAAGATCGTCAATGACGCCTTGGTCGATATGCTCGGGGGCACACTGTCGGATGATGACGCCGACAAAGCCGAAGCGGCCAAAGCTAACGCGTTGAACCTTAATGGCCGTCCGCCTGTCGCGATCCTCATGGCAGGCCTGCAAGGGTCGGGTAAAACTACCACGACGGGTAAGCTAGGCCTCTATTTACGTACGGCGTTGAAGAAGAAAGTTCTCTTCGCGTCCCTAGATACAAACCGTCCTGCCGCGATGGACCAGTTGGGCATGTTGGCCGAGCAAGCTGGCACTGGCTTCTTGCCGATTGTCAAAGGCGAGAGCGCCCTTCAAATCGCGAAACGCGCGATGACCGAGGGTGCAAAAGGCGGCTATGATGTCGTCTTCCTCGACACGGCGGGTCGAACGACAGTCAATGACGAATTAATGGATGAGGTCGAGGCGATTGCCAAGGCGACCAATCCGATTGAAACCCTTCTCGTCGCCGATAGTTTGACGGGTCAAGATGCGGTTGAAACCGCCAGCCGCTTTCATGCGCGTTTACCTCTGACGGGCCTTGTCCTCACACGGATTGATGGCGATGGACGCGGCGGTGCAGCGCTCTCTATGCGGGCTGTCACAGGTCTACCGATTAAATTTTTGGGCACGGGCGAAAAACTTGACGGGCTTGAGGCCTTTGACGCCGAACGTCTTGCGGGTCGTATTCTGGGGCAGGGTGACATCGTCTCCCTCGTAGAAAAAGCGGCACAGGTTATTGACGAGAAAGACGCCGCACTTGCCGCAGAGAAGATGCGCAAGGGTCAATTCGATCTGGAAGATCTCGCGAAACAACTCGGCCAAATGCAGAAAATGGGCGGCATGGGCGGCCTCATGAAACTCATGCCGGGTATGGGTAAAATGAAGAAACAACTCGATGCCGCAGGTGGCGTTGATGACAAGCTGTTGAAACAGCAACAAGCGATCATCCTGTCGATGACCCCGCATGAACGCCGTAACCCTGCTGTCTTAAAAGCCAGCCGCAAAAAGCGGATTGCTGCAGGCGCGGGTATGAGCGTTCAAGAGGTTAACAAGCTTCTGAAAATGCACCGCCAAATGTCCGACATGATGAAGAAAATGTCTAAGGGTGGCATGGCAGGTATGATGCAAGCGATGCAAGGCATGGGCGGCGGTGGCATGGGCGGTATGATGCCTGGTTCCAAAGCCAGCATGGGTGGTCTTGGTGGCGGCATACCTGATCCCTCTAAAATGGACCCTGCGCAACTCGAAGCGCTAAAGAAACAAATGGGCGGTATGCCCGGACTACCGAAATTA
>CALHXF010000151.1 GCA_938040095.1 uncultured Caulobacterales bacterium | reverse complement strand
TGTGGAATGACGATAGGCGCAGCCCCGATGACGGTGCGTGCAGGTTCTTGGCAGGTGCCATTTCCGAGGTCTGTTGTCCCCGATGGGCAAGACTGCGCGATCACGATGGGCGCAGACCCGATGACTGTCCGTGCAGGTTCTTGGCAAGTGCCGTTGCCGAGGTCTGTCGTACCTGAAGGGCAGGACTGGGTGACCACGACGGGGGCGCGTTGAATGATGCGGGGTTCCATTTGAATTGTCCGCTGACGCACGATAGTCTGGCTAACTTGCGGGCGATAGGTTGTCACGGGTATGATAGGTCCAGCAACATAACCGCCTGGAACATATGTCGGTCCCGCGGGGACGGGCACACCATAAGCGGGAGCGCCATAACCACCACCAGCATATCCGCCACCTGTATATCCATTGGGGCCATAACCGCCCGATCCGTAATTGGAGACAGGACCAGACCCGTAACGTGAGTTAGAGCGTCCGTTAGCAAGTGCATATCCAGCTGCGCCGCCGAGGACGGCTCCAATCGCTGTGCCTTCTTGACGTTGACCCGACCCAGCGAGGTTGGAGCCGATGACTCCGCCTAGGCCTGCGCCAATCGTTGTTCCCGCTAGATTGCGGCCGTTAAATCCGGGGTTGAATTGTCCCGCATAAGGATTGCCGTAATAGCTAGATTGCGAGTTGCCATATGCGGCTCCTGCTAATCCGCCTGCAAGCGCGCCAAGGGCTGCGCCTTCTGTGCGGTTGTTCGAGCCTGCGATTTGGCTGCCGATAACGCCGCCAAGGCCTGCGCCAACTGTGCCGCTGACAACTGTGTTATTGTCCAAGCCCAAGAATTGCGCAGACGCGCTCGCTGGGACAAGGGCCATCGCCGCTATGGCGGCTGTGGAAAGAAGGAATTTCATGAGAGGCTCCTCGAATGCAGTTGCCGCATGCGGCTTGTAAATCTAACGGGACGCCGATCTGTATCGACATCACCCACCATTTTTGGCTCTGATTGCATCTATGCAATTCTCTTGCCGAATTCTGGGGCTACCTAGCATGCGCTGAACAGGAGGTGAAAAGACTTCGCCTCTGACGAGAGTCACTACGCTGCGCTTAGGCAACAAAAAACCCGACCTACATGACGTAGATCGGGTCGGAGGGATGTGGATAGGTCCACATCTGGGGGTCCGTTTATTTGGGTCCACCGGGGGCCGCGAGGCCAATTCCACTTAGGGAGTGAACCCGGTGGTCCTAATGACTACTGTAACACGCGTTACGGGATTGACCGTGATAATGGCCGCGACGTGTTGTTTGCGGGCGGTAATCATTGCGGCGATTATCGCTGTAGCGTTTGATCTGCTTCCGCTCGCGCTTCAGTTCAGCCAGGCGTTGTCCGATCCGGTCTAGGCGACGTTCGATACCCGGGCGGTAATTGCGCGACCGACGACGTTCGTCTTTCAGGCTGGCCCGCTCATTTCGCAATTGGTTTATCTTATTGTCGATCTGATACAGGCGGTTCTGACCACGATTATAGTCTTGGTTATAGCCACGGTTAGAGTTGTGCCCGCGATTGTTGTTATAGCCGCGGTTCGTCGTGCGTGTCCGGGTATGACCATGTCGATTATGTCCAACAGTTTGGTAACCACGGGTCGTTGTCTGAACGCGATTTGTGCGTGTCGGGTAGTGCGTGGTTGTCGTGTAACCGCGATTGACTGTGCGTCTGTTGTTCTCACAATCGCTTGCGCTGTCACCGACAGCGGCACCTGCGATCCCGCCGATGATGGCGCCCAAGATGGCGCCTTCTGTTCTGTCACCGCGTCCAGCGATGCTTTCGCCAATCGCTGCGCCAGCGCTACCGCCAACGACTGCGCCTAAGACTCCATTCGATGTATCAGCACATTTGCGATTATACTCGCCAGCATGTGCGGAGAGGGGCATTGCGATTGTGACCGCAGCCAGAGTGACTGCAGCGAGGGCCGTTTTGAGTTTTAAGTTAGTCATGGCGAACTCCTGTTCGTAGCTCCGGCGAAGGAAAATGCCCTCAACCGATGATCTACATTTAGGAGGTCGTCTTTGAACCGATCCTGATATTCGAGTTCATTTTTTGTTCAGAAATAGGTAAGTTACTGAAATTAAACAATTAACAGAGTAAACATTAAATGTATTCTTTTAGAAATGCTTCAACTTCGCCCAATGCGTCACTCGCTTCGGCGATATAATCGTCAAAAATCTGCCAAACATGCGGCAGTCCACCACCCCAACTCTGAAAGGTGACAGGCGATCCAGCGGCTTTGGCTTTATTCGCGAATCGAACGGAGTCGTCATGCAGCAGTTCATCGGCGCTGGCTTGTATGAATATTGGGGGCAAGTCTGTGAGATCATTATAGATCGGGGATTGATCTGGATCAGAAGGGCTCATTCCATAGTGATGTTGCATAAGCATCGGCAAGAAGAGTTTCGGTATTTTTAACATCGGCTTGATCATTGGACGTAACATGTGATCCGTCGCCATATTGGTTTTCATTGACGGACCGGACATTGTCCCATCTGTTGTCGGGGAGAACGCTATAATCGCATCGGGCTGACGGTCGGCATTTTTGCGCGCCCAACTTCCCAGCATTAAAACGAGGTTCCCGCCCGCACTGTCACCCGCAAGGACGAGTTTCGTCGCAGGTGCCGCGCCATCAGGGCCATTTTCCAATATCCAATTATAAGCCTCTCGCGTGTCATTGATCCCGTCCCGACGGCTGTTCTCGGGCATCAAGCGATAATTCGGGGTGAAAACGGCCATACCTGTACGGCGCGCCAGTTGGACGGTGAGGGGACGATGGCTGATGTCACTACCCACGGTGAAAGCTCCGCCGTGCATATAAAGAAGGCGACGATCCGCATCATACCCTGGCACAAGTGTCCAGCTACCTGTGATCTCTTCGCCGTCAACGGTGATTGTGTCGGGACGAAATTCAGCGTCCCCATAATCACGCGCCATGCCTGCCGCATCAAAACGCTCGCGTTTGCTTGTCCAACCTGAATTGGCACTCCCTTTTTCCGCGGGCTCTATAAACATGTCGTGCAGATATGTGTTCAGAGTGTCCAAGCCTTCGGATGGTTGGGCCATCGCAAAAACATCCGGCATTGAATCAAACGGCGAGAGATCTTCCCCCGAAAGATTCTTCGATCGGACTTTAAGATAGGCGTAAGGTAGCCCAATGAAAACGACAGCAGCAGGGATAAGATAAAACATGAGACGTCGCTAAACGGAGTTTGGGCGCGCGTCCAGTGTTGTGGGTGTCGCTTCAAACGTCAGATATGAATGGGTTAGTTCTCAAGCTGTCCGATGCGCAGAAGACGATCAATGCGACCCTTTCCGTCAGGGCCCTGCTCAGCGTAAAAACTGCGAAGGCATTGAGGATGAATTGGATCGCGTTTCAGCCATTCCCAGCGCACAAATTCCGCGTCTCCAGATTTTATTGATGCATCAATAGCTTCCATGTTGCGGAGCCAATTTTGACCATCAAAGTGTGTATCAATTGGCAATCGTTTCTTTTTTCCATCTGCCCAAATGACCTCGTATATTATATTTGAGTCGTTCTCTATTTGATTGCACCCAAGCTCCACGCGGTGCGCATCTTGCCAAGTTTCGAATGACATATTATTCGTAATAGGGTTGTTTCTATGAAGCCCCGTTGGACTCGTGATTGAATACCAGTTGAGCTCTAAAATTGTGAGTGTGATCGCAATAAACATAAATGGAGAAAGAAACTTAGTTGTTTTTTTGATTTTTCTGTCCAAAAATTGATTTATTAAATCCCTCGCATTTTCCGAATTAGCGGACATATGTGATGGGGATCCAAATGGGTTTGAAGTTTTAGAATGCCAGCCTGTGTCGGCATGCGCTGATATAAAGAGAGCCCCTTTTCTTGGCATGGGAGTCAGCCTCAAGATCAAGGATAAAACCACGCCTGCAAATACAAACCAGACAAATAATCCGACGGACAGTCCAAGGCCCATCATGTTGTCATAAGCAAACCCGTCTATGGGTATAGCGGCCTCTTGTGCTCTTCTGGCTGTTTCTTTCTCTGAGAAATTCCAGACCTTATATCCACAATAAAACCCCGACAGCAGGATTGCAAAATACAACCAATTTCCAAGCCAGCGGGTAGAGGTGAAATTATATGAGTCGATAAACTCGTCTGAAAAACTCTTTGGAAGGTCCCAAAGCGGTTTACCTGCCAAACTTTTTTCAAGTTTATTCACTCAAATTCTACCCAACCTGCCCGCGGTGACGCAGCATATGATCCGCGAGCGTTACCGCCATCATCGCTTCGGCTACGGGGACGGCGCGGATACCGACGCAGGGATCGTGGCGACCTTTGGTGCGCACGTCGATTTCTTGGCCTTTGGCGTCGATGCTTTTGACTTGGGTCAGCATGGACGAGGTTGGTTTAATCGCGAGGCGGGCCGTGACCGTATCGCCATTGGAGATACCGCCTAAGATTCCGCCAGAATGGTTTGTTAGAAAATCAGGCGCACCGTCTTTCATGCGAATTTCATCTGCGTTCTGCGTGCCGCTCCAGCGGGCAGCTTCAAAGCCTGCGCCGATTTCGACGCCTTTGGCGGCATTGATAGACATCAGTCCCATCGCCAGATCGCTGTCGAGCTTGCCGTAAACGGGCGCGCCCCATCCTGCGGGAACGCCTGTGGCTTCAACATGGATAATCGCTCCAACGGAGTTACCGTCTTTGCGCACACTATCGAGATAGGCTTCCCAGTCTTTTGCGGCTTTGGCATCGGGGCACCAAAAATGGTTTTGCGGAACGGTGTCCCAATCCCAATTGGAGGGGTCGATTTTCTGGTCACCGATGGACACGACAGCGCCACGGATTTGGATGCCATCTCCCAGAACCTTGCGCGCAATCGCGCCTGCCGCCACACGGTTGGCTGTTTCACGCGCAGAACTGCGCCCGCCGCCGCGATAATCGCGAATGCCATATTTCGCGTCATAGGTGAGGTCGGCATGGCCCGGGCGGTAACGATCCTTGATTTCGGAATAGTCGCGCGAGCGTTGGTCAGTGTTTTCGATCAGTAAGGAAATCGGCGTGCCTGTCGTCTGTCCCTCGAAGACCCCTGACAGGATTTTCACCGCATCGGGTTCATTGCGCTGCGTGACGAAACGCGACGTGCCGGGACGACGCTGGTCGAGGAAGGTTTGAATATCTGCCTCAGACAGTGGAATACGGGGTGGGCATCCATCGACGACGCAGCCAATAGCAGGTCCGTGGCTCTCGCCCCAAGTTGTGAAGCGGAATAAGTGTCCGAAGGTATTATGTGACATGGGCGTGTCTTTAGCCCTGAGAACGCGGCTTGGCTATGGGGGGAGTTCGCTTTATTCAGGTTACCCCAAGACGCGATGACCACGGCCTGCCATGCAGTCGAGGACGATATATTTGCGTTCTTTGCGTGTTTGCAGCGCGCGTTTACCGCCGCTGAAGAGTGCGCCGACCAATGCGCCGGCCGCGAAGTTTTCCAAATCCGAATTACGGTTTTTACGCGAATGTCTGTGTCTGCGCGAATATCCACTATTATTGGTCGCAGCGATTAGTCCGCCAACCGCTGCGCCCGTTAAAGCGGCGGTCTTTGTGTCGCTATTTAGATACTCACGGGATTCAGCAAACCCTTGACAGTCTGTTAAATCTTGCGTGTAGACTTGATCTTTCGGGCCGTCGATGATGGGGACATAGGCGGCTCCGCCTGTAGCACAACCCGATAAGACGATCATCGCAGCGGTGAGCGTTGCTGTTCGAAGGGGTGCAGTTTTCATCATTTTATCAGCCGATCGTTTTCTTATTCTCCGCAGTATATTGAAAATACCCGTGTTTCTCCAAATGAAAAAACAGTTAGGTCTTTTTGAGATAGTTTCGGTTCATGTTAAGATATTGTTGACCATAATATTTTGAGGCCCCATTAGAGCGCAAAGTGGGCAGGGCAAAACATGAATGAACAAAATTGGAATGATACGCTGCGCGTGCTGTGTATGATGATTTTGGTGGATGAAAAGGTCTATGACGAAGAAGTCGAAGCCTTCAAGTCGGCGGCGATGGCGTTGCGTGATATCGTGAACCCAAAGCTGATGCTGACGCCGCACATGGCGCAGGATTGGTTCCACCAACATGAAGAAGACATCTCGATTAGCGTCTCCGCGCCTTACTACGAAAGCACGGTGTCTCAGGTTTTGTATCGGTTGAAAGAGGTGCCAGATAAAACGGGCCTTATTTCGGCGTTGCAAGAGGTCGCGATATCAGATGGGCAAAAACATAGCTCCGAGGACAAGCTCCTAAAGACCGCCTGCGAGACGTGGGGCCTAGATACACAGCTCAACACTTAGGTTGAGGGCGGCAAGGTATGAACAGCCGTTAACCATAATAAAAAATACGTTCAGGAAAGCTTCAACGCCGTTCATCTACTCCAAGATCAAGTTAAGAATTGGAGTTCAATTGTGTCAAAGTTCAAAACACTCACATGCGTCGCTATTTTCGCCGCGTGTACCAGCGTTTCAACATTTGCGGCGGCACAGGTTGCGCCTGAAATGACCTCTGAGGCTGTCCAGGCAGTAGCGGCGCCAAAGGCCATTGAAATGTCACCAAGATCAAAAGTGAAACGTGTCGTCCAGCCTGTGCCTTTACAAGCCGAGAAGACCGCCGTTAAGCGTGGTGCAGTTTATGGACGTAAAGTTTACGCGACAAATGTGATCGAGAAAAAGCCAACGCGGTTTATCTACAGCGGTGGTCCAAAGGACACTCAAACACCTGTGTTTTACAGCGCAGAGGCCGCAAAATCTCGGTAATCACAGTACTTTCACCGCCGCCGTGACGATGATCTCTACCTTCAAAATATCACGCGCGAGTTTGGCTTCTCCGCAGGCGCGAGCAGGGGCGTAGCCCTCTGGAACCCAGGCATCCCAAACGGCGTTCATTTCCTGAAAATCTGATATATCCGCGAGCCAGATCGTGGCTTGTAACATGTGCGAGGTGTCTGACCCTGCGTCTTCGAGCAGCGCTTCTATCTTTGCGAGGATACCTTGCGTTTGCACGGTGACGCTCGCCCCCTCGGCGACCTGTCCTGTGAGGTAAATTGTGCCATTATGTTTGACGATTTTACTGGCGCGGGCAGAGGTGTGGATGCGTTCGATCATGGGTAGATGCGTTTCGTAGCTGAGGATATGTGAGGGCGTGTCTAAGGTTTAGAGCGACGTTTGGACAGGTTGAATTTGGGAATAAGGACAGAGAAATCGTGTTTTGAAACTTCATCCCGTCATCCTTCTTGACTCATTTAGCAAATTCGCTAATTAGCAATTATGCAAAACAGCGTCTTCAAAGCTCTAGCCCATCCGCTCCGGCGAGAGCTGCTCTCCATTCTTCGTGCCGAAGCAAGTTTAGCAGGAGACTTGGCCACTATGTTCGATGTCAGTTGGCCAACGGTCAGTCGTCATTTATCGGTTCTGAAAGATGCCAATCTCGTCATCACCGAACGTAATGGCAATCAAATCCTCTACCGTCTGAACACCTCCGTCGTGCAGGACG
>CALHXF010000150.1 GCA_938040095.1 uncultured Caulobacterales bacterium | reverse complement strand
GACTGGTGAATTGAACCCGCATGTAGCTTCCCCTAGAGAGGCTACATGCAAATCAAAGTCGCCACGTGGAATATCAACTCTGTCCGTTTGCGGATCGATCAGGTCATACAATTCCTGAACGAACAGCAACCCGATGTCTTGGGCCTGCAAGAAATCAAATGCGTTGAAGAGGTCTTCCCCTATCAGCCCTTTCGCGATGCCGGATATGAGTTCATCGAGGTCAAAGGTCAAAAAGGGTATCACGGCGCAGCCACCGTTTCGAAACTGCCGATGGAACGCCTCGCAACGGATTTTTGCCCCTTAGAACACGCACGTCATGTCTCAACCAAAGTTGCGGCTGGCGATAGGAGTTTTGAATTTCATAATTTCTACGTCCCTGCTGGCGGCGATATTGCCGACCCTGTTGCGAATGATAAATTCGCGCATAAGCTTGGCTTCCTCGAAAATATGCATAATTATTTCGATGGTCGCGCCGCCAAGGGTGATGACAATCAGGTCCTCGTCGGGGATTTTAATATCGCGCCGCATGAACATGACGTTTGGGGCCATAAGCAGCTTTTGAAAGTTGTGTCCCATACGCCGATGGAAGTCGCGATCCTGGAGAACCTGCGCAAGACACATGACTTCACGGACACCTCACGCCTCTTCGCGGGTGACGAAGAAAAGCTCTATAGCTGGTGGTCTTATCGCTCCAAAGATATTGCGAAATCCAATCGCGGGCGCCGCCTAGATCATATTTGGGTCAGCCCCGCCCTAAAGCCTGCCGTCGCGGCGATGGGTAAATCAGGTCACGAAATCCACGTCCCCTGCCGCACATGGCACGCGAAACCGTCGGACCATGTGCCTATGACGCAGATATTGGATTTATCGGTCTAAGGACGGCGACGCAAATTTTAGATTTGAACGCGTCTCAAAACACCACCTTCGCAGACATCGCGATCAACGCCTGTGCACCGAAATATAAGGGTGTGATCGCGAGTGCATTTCTCGGAGTTCGCGTGACGAAGCGGTCCCGTGCGACGAACATATCCGAGATGGCAAACATCACGGCGCCGATCATCGCGTAGCTGGAATACGCCAAAGGCAGCAAACCCAGCGCGGTCATGACCATCGCCAAAATAATCACTGTATAGAGCCCGACAGGAATACGCATGTCGGTGGGTAATTTTGGTTTCAGCCAAAAATAGAACCCTGCGGTGCCCGCTATTACGACTCCACTGATCAAGATTCTACCTGTTGAAAACAGGCCTGTTTGCACGGTGAGGAATGCACTCAAATAAGCGATATGCCCCAAAGCAAAAGCGCCCATACCTGCCAGAAATAACGTGGGGGTTTTACGAGAGAGCAGACAGACATCCCCAATCGCACAAGCCGCCAAACCTGCAAAAATGATCACGCCATATGTCGTCAGCAACGCTGTGCTGGAGAACGCGATAAATAGAAAGCCCAGCGCCGCGAGAGGTTTAAAAATACATTGCGCAAGACGGTGCTCTGTCAGCTCCGCGATAAGGAGTGCAAGAACGATAAGGGCGTAGATGATGAGGGTTATGGTCATACGGTTACACTAAACCCGAAAACCTCTGAGACAAGTCAAAGCAAGTCTTCACGACGAATACGATACAACACATGGGGACTGAGCGGGTCATCGAGGGCCAGTTTAGGGTGGTTAAAAGCCCCTTTGGGCAAATGCGTCATTCCAATTTTTTGCATGACCGATTGTGATGAAACATTATCTAAAACCGTAAAGGAATAGATTTCATCCATGCCCCAGGTTTCAAAGGCATGGGCCAACGCAGCCTTGGCCCCTTCGGTTGCGTAGCCTTGCCCCCAAAATTCAGCCCCAAGTCGCCAACCTATTTCATACGCTGGCGTGAAGGCCGCCTCGAAATTCACTTTCTTCACACCGATACAGCCCATGAATTGGTTGTCGGACACGCTCTCAACAGCCCAAAATGCAGGGCGCCCCGCACACATGAGAGCCATTTGTGCATCAATCACGGCATCATTTTGGGCCCGCGTAAGGGCAGGTCCCAAGAATTTCATGACATTTGGATCGGCGTTCAATTTGGCAAAGGGTGCTCTGTCGCGCTCAAGCCATCCCCGTAAACGGAGTCTCGGTGTCTCAACATTCATGGGTGCGGCCTCCTGATAAAAAGACCACTTAACCGTCTATGAGCGGCCCCGCAACTTCACCCTCGGGGAGCGCGTAACCACATTCAGCGCATAATTTGGCGCGAGGTGTACGGAACGGTTTCTCACAACTCGGGCAAAGGCGGCCATATTGCGAAGCACGCAAACATAGCGCAGAAAGAGGATTGGCTGAGGTTACGTCAGCAATTTCCTGACTTAGAATCAAAACCTCTTTCCCTGCTTGTAGGTCCGCATATTTTGACTTTAAAACTATGAAGCCTGTCTGATGACGATGCGCTTTTGCCTGCTCCATCATTTCAGATATGGAGGCATTTATAGGCGCATACTCAACCTCGTTCAAAAGATTGATCACTGTTTTCAATTTGTAGGAATAAGCAAGGACGGACATACTTGCTGATAATCACAGACTCACCAAACCGCTAGAAAATTTATGACGGGTTGGGCTCGCTTACTTACGCGGTGGAGGACTTAGCCCGACCATCGGTCCCAGAACAGATAAGACCTCGTGGATTGCACCGGCTTCGTGCCCGACGGGGACGCCACCCAAGAACCCTCGAACATTATCGTCAACATGGCCCATAGGGTCGCCATTTTTTCTGAAAACGAAATGGTCAAATAATCCCGACCAGACCTCGCGCGCATTATCATCAAGCCTATCAAAGCAAAGCATCGCGATGGCCATCGCCGCATAGGGAGTCTCTAGTCGTGGCGCATTTGGTACAAACCAATAATTCACAAGCATATTTAGCGGCGCTGTCGCACGGACATGGTGCCACCAGCCATAAGGAATATAAATCGCGTCACCTGCACGCAACGTCACTTGTTGTTTTGTCGCAAGAGCGGCTTTGAATTTTGGATGAGCGTCAAAATCAGGGTTATCCAGATTTGTCAGGCTAACAATTGCGCCGCCTGGGGCGGTCTCCAAAGGCCCCGGATAAAGTCCAGGTAATTGATCAGGTGGAAACACTGTCACAACCCGTTCGCCCAAGACAACGCAGGCAATATTATGAGATTGATCGAAATGGGTCTGAACCGTCGTCGGTCCCCCTATCCAAGCGCGTGGCGATACGCGCTCTGCCAACAACAGCATGGCGTGATCGGTCACAAAATTTGGCATGTGAACGTCCAGCGGAATAGATTGAAGATAGGCCCCGTCTTTATCGGTCCCAGACAGGATACGGTCGAGTCCAGCGCTGAGGGTTTCAGGCGTTTGGCCGTAGTTTTGTCCACGCAGGTTGGGTGCGTAATTAAATTGCCCTTTGACACCTTCGCCACCAATTAATGTACCTTGTATGGCACCACTGTCATAGGGTTTCAGGCTCTCGAAAACCTCTGGCGCGGAACGGCCTATCTCGGGCCAATCCGCAACCAGTCCTCGCATGACAACAGGCTTGCCTGCGGGTAAAATGTCAGCTTCAAATTCTGCACGGGAGAGCCCGCTGATTTCACGCATTATAAACTATCCAATAGCCAGCGAATATCCGCCCGGCTGGGTTAGCAGCAGAGATGCTTCACCCTTCACAGGTTCAATTTTTTGACGGAGGCGATAGACATGTGTTTCGAGCGTGTGTGTTGTGACGCCTGAATTATAGCCCCAAACTTCCTCGAGCAACTCATCACGGGCGACAGCTTTGCCGCCGGCGCGATAGAGATATTTCAGGATGTTTGTTTCTTTTTCGGTCAGACGAATGTCGCGCACAGGACGACCGGATGGATCTTCAGGTGGCGTTAATTTCTTAGCCGCGGGCTTAAAGCTAAACGGGCCAACCGTGAAAACCGCGTCTTCGGATTGTTCGAATGTGCGCAAATGGGCGCGTAACCGCGCCAGCAAAACACCAAAGCGGAAGGGTTTGGTGACGTAATCATTAGCGCCAGAGTTCAATCCGAGAATTTCGGACGCTTCGCCCGTATTCCCTGTCAGCATCACAATCGGTGTTGCAATACCCGCGGAGCGGATCAGTTGCGCAACATCGGTGCCTTGCATATCGGGCATATCAACATCGAGGATGATCATGTCGAAAGTCTGCGATTTCGCCATCGTCAGGCCTTCGGTGCCCGACCCAACGTCAACCGTTTCAAATTCGTCATAGAGCGCAAATTGTTCAACCAATTCACTGCGGAGCATTTCGTCGTCATCAACAAGGAGGACACGTTTCTTGACAGCCATAGCGGATTCCCTTCAGGTGTCTTTATTCAATTTGGGGCGCCTATGCGCCGCAGCTCAACACAATACCAATAACGCATTATCGCGAACACATCACAAAAAAGCGAACACGTGAGCATTACAATTCAAATAGACACGACTAATCTAACTTTGTCATGCGGAGATTTACAACTACCGTGTCGGATTGGCATGGCTGGCACGATCCCGATGGAGGATGGCCGCGAGGGGGATCGGAAGACGCCTCTGGGCGAATATCACCTACGGTTTGGGCTATATCGGGCGGATCGCCTGCCTTCGCCGCGCTCTGCTTTGACGTTTCGGCCTTTGCGGGAGGAGGATGGATGGTGTGACGCACCCGATGATCCTGCCTATAATCGGTTCATTCGCCTGCCATCAAACGTAAGTCATGAGAAACTTTGGCGGGAGGATGGGGCTTACGACATCATTTTAGTGATGAACCATAATGATAGCCCGCCCGTTCCGAACCTAGGTAGCGCCGTTTTCATTCATGTGGCGCAACCCGATGATCGCAAGACGATGGGCTGTATCGCGTTGACCCCTGACGCAATGGCGAAGCTGCTGCCGCAGTTGTCGATGGGTATGGCTGTGAAGGTTACGTCATGACGGAGACATTACGCGGCGCACCTTTGGTCATTATCGATCTACAAGTGGCCATTGATCATCCTGATTGGGGGGAGCGGAATAATCTGAATGTGGAAGCGGACCTTGCCCATCTCTTGTCGGTCTGGCGCGAAAACGGCTGGCCCGTCATTCACGTGAAGCATAATTCGTCGAACGAAACCTCCCACTATCGCACAGGACAAAGTGGAAATAATTTCAAACCCGATGTCATGCCGATAGACGGCGAGACTATCATCACGAAAACTGTCCATAGCGCCTTTGTCGACCCCGCCCTTCAAAACCTACTGTCAGAGCTTGAAACGAAGACGTTGATTATCGCAGGCGTGAAAACAAATAATTCGATTGAGACCACTGTTCGGCATGGTGCGAATTTAGGTTTTTATATTCACCTCTTGGCAGATGGCTGTTTCACCCATGCCCAAACCGATTGGAACGGGAAGAGGTGGAACGCAGATGATATTCACGCCATGACACTTTCAAACCTCGACGGGGAATATTGTCGTGTCACCACCATCGCGACGTTACTCCGAAATATTACAAATTAGATACATCTTCGCTTTCTATCGAGAAATTTAGAGCCTCTACAGGTCCCCGTAATTTTCCGCCCGCTACCAGAGCTCAACCTGGGAGGGCTTTATGAATTTTGGATATTTACCCTGCGCAATTCTCTGCGCGGTTTTCACACACGCATCCGCGTCTCACGCGCAAGTCGCAGAGGTCCGCGTCGGCCTAACGGAATTCGACGAACGCAGTTTGAACATTCCTTTTTCTGTGAAGTCCGCAACCGAAAACAGTATTGGTATCAATGCGGAAATTATTTTCGAGGAACCCAAATTCCTGAAATGGGCTTTGACACCGCAACCCTATATCAACGGAACACTGAACTTGGGCGGGAAAACATCTTTTGCGGGTGCGGGACTCATGTGGCGACAAAATCTCGGCAAGAAATTTTATGCCGATTTTGCACTTGGTGGGGTTATTCATGACGGCGAAACCGATATATTTCTAACGGAAGACCTTACAGTTGAAAACGCGGCTCGAGAGTTCAGTGAGTTCTTTCGCGAACGCGAAACCCAGATAGAATTTGGATCACGTCTTCTCTTTCGAGAACAAGTTACACTTGGCGTGAGGCTTGACGATCATTGGGCGGGCGAAGTTTTTTTCGAACATCTATCCAATGGCTATGCGCCTGAAAGTGGGAAGAATGATGGCGTTGACAATATCGGCGTCAAAGTCGCGAGGCGTTTCTGACCGCGATCAGGCCTTATAGTCTCGCGCCCCAAAAAGCGCCGATCCGACACGGACACTCGTCGCGCCCATTTCGGTGGCGATTTCGAAATCTCCGCTCATGCCCATCGACAGGCCTTTGACGCCATTGTCCTCGGCCAAATTGGACAGCAGCCAGAAATGCGGGCTGGCGGCTTCATCGGCGGGGGGAATACACATCAAACCTTCCGGCTCTAACCCATATGTCTCGCGCATGACTTTGAGGAACGCAGGGAGATCGGCAGGCAAGACGCCAGACTTTTGCTCTTCCTCGCCTGTGTTCACCTGCACATAGAGGCGCGGCATCGTTCCATCGTCACCAACGGCCTTCACCAACGCCTTGAGCAATTTCTCACGGTCCACGGTTTCGATCACGTCAAACAACGCAATCGCATCCGCAGCCTTATTCGTTTGTAGCGGCCCGATCAGGCGCAATTCCAAACCTGCTGCGCGATGATCGGCAAATGTTTCACCCCAGCGTGTTTGCGCCTCCTGCACTCGGTTTTCACCATATACCCGCTGACCCGTGGCAAGCATATCCGCGATGCGCCCGTCAGGTTGGACTTTGGACACCGCGACGAGCGTCGGTAGCTCGGTTTGCTTTCCGCGCTTTGATGCGGCGGCTAATGCCTCTAGGACGTCGGTATGTTTTTGGGAAATATCTGACATGACCGCCCTCTATTCCGACTGGACGAAAAAGAAAAGCGTGCTTGCGCGTGTAGCAGGTAATTTAAGGTTAAACGGCAAGCGACATCGCATTTCCCCGCTAATTTTTATGACTGATCCCGACCGAGTGCCTAACCCCGTCGCGGTGGCGCGGCGATTACCCAAAGGCTGCACGATCATCTATCGACATTTCGGAGCACCCGACCACGGGCAAGCCTTGCGCGACATAACGCACGATCGCCAGCAACAGTTACTGATCGGAAATGATCCCGCGTTAGCCGTGAGCCTCAAAGCAGACGGAGTGCACTTCACCCGCGATCCGAAAGTCGCAGGTCCGATCGCGTGGCGCGCCAAACGCCCCGATTGGATCATTACTATGGCGGGGTTGAAAGACGACGCTTATCTCGCACCTCTCGACAGTCTCGATGCGCTTCTTGTTTCTAGTATTTTCCCCAGCCGCAGCCCCTCTGCGGGGACGCCGATTGGTATGGATGGATTGCGCGAGCGCGCCGCGCGCCTGCCCGTCCCGATCATCGCGCTGGGCGGGATAGACGCAGGCACCGCCCCTGCGTTAGTAGGGACAGGCGTCATAGGTTTAGCCGCGATAGGAGGATTGGTCATGGATGTTGAAAAAGAGACAACTGAAAAAGGCCACCGCTTTGTTATTCATACAGAGGCAGGTGAAGCCGAACTCACGCTAGCAAAAATGAGAGACAGAAACGGGCATCAGGTTTTTAACGCCAACCACACCTTCACGCCAAATGCCCTGCGCGGCGAAGGCGTCGCAGGAAAACTCTATGCCGCGATGGTGGCGGACGCGAAAACAGAAGGGTATAAAATAATCCCCAGTTGCCCATATATTGAAGTGAAGTTTAAGAGGCACCCAGAGGATCGGGATGCGGTAGGGGTTTCGGGGTCGGCATAAGTTTTCACGTTATTCTCGGGCAACATGGCAATTGCCGAGCGTCCGACTTTGAGCGATTGCGATGGGATCAATATGGACGACTACAAGCCAAGCTTTCCATATTTGACTCATGACACTTTCTTCGGTGTCGTTTTATTAAGACTAAATAAACCATGTTTGCGGGAAAGATATAAATACTTTTCCGCTTATAGTCTCGGTTGAGCTTCTAAACTAAATATTTGATAGCGAAGTTCAGTTTTGTGGGATGACTGAAATGTTTAAAAAGTATTTATCTAATACAGCGGGTAATATCGGCATGATGTTCGCGGTGACATCGGCAATGCTCATAATTGGTGCCGGCGCTGCAATCGATATCTCGAATGTGCTCAGCCAGAGAAACACCATGCAAAGCTTGTCTGATGCAGCCGCTCTTGCAGCGGTGACCTCCGGTGAAACGGAGTATGCTGACGTTAAGGCGTTTGTTGAATCAAGCTTAGCTATTAATAATCATAAAGATTGGGACCTTACTTGGACGCTTACGATAAAAGATGAAACGGCCATCGTTGAGATAAATGCGGTCTACGCCACTCAATTGATGAGTTTTGTTGGTAAAGATACAGTGCCCATAGCGGCTGTGTCAGAAGCTAAATTCCCCGTAGAAGTGCCGATCAACATAGCGCTCGTATTGGATACAACGGATTCTATGGCCGGTGCCAACATGGATGGCCTGAAAGCAGCGTCAGCCGTATTAGTCGATATATTCTCAGAATTTGACGCAGATACGCGTGTCGCCGTGGTACCCTTTTCGGATTACGTCAATGTTGGCTTATCGCGCCGATACGAAACTTGGATAACTGTACCTCCAGATGAGACCACCAATGTGCCAGCGGGCGCCTGTTACATGTGGCAACCCACAACATGTACAAGTTCTGAAACGATAACCGAGGACTATGTTCAAGATGGTGTGACCCGCACAAGAACGCGGACTAATTGCCTCGCCTCCGAACCTGATGGACCCGAGGTGGAATACTGCCCGTCAGCCTATACTCGGGAAACAAATTGGAAAGGATGCATAGGATCACGTAGCGGTCTTTATAATAAAACGGCCGCATATAAGGGGAAACGTATACCTGGTGTAATGAACCAAACATGCGGAGAAGAGGTTCTCGTGCTGACAGACGATATGACCGCCGTCAAAGCGAAAATTAACAGCCTAACAACCAGGGGTAATACCTATATTCCTGTTGGCCTGATTAATGGTTGGAGAATGCTGGACGCGGATAGGCCCTTTCAATCCCTTTCCAATAAGGAAGAGAAACGACAGCGCGCGTTGGTGTTAATGACAGATGGGAAAAACACCAGATCCATCTCAGATCCCTATGAGGATGGCGAACATGAGGATTCAGACGAAGACGAAGCGAATGCTCTGACGAGCGAGCTTTGTGAAAACATAAAGACAGCAAAAATCGATGTTTGGACAGTCGCCTATAATTTTGATGATGCGGATTCTAAGGCTGTGTTAAGGTCATGTGCTTCGAGTGCGGGCCAGTTTTTTGATGCCTCCAATCAAGCCCAGCTGAAACAGGCTTTCGAAGAAATCGGGAACTCATTATTTACGGCTCGTTTGTCTCGTTAACATATTGGTCCTTCTAAGCCTCTGATCTAAAGTCAGTTCAGAGTTTGAGCCCGCCTAAACCCGCGGGCCTAACCACACATCCCTAGCCCCCTTACTCACCACATCCATATTCGCGCCTTCCGTTGCGCGGATGGGGATTATATTCGGATCGGTGTTGTCGAGGCAGAAGATATTTATGCCGTAGTGATCGGGGGCGCTGGTTTTTCGGTGGAATGTGTAGATGCCGCAGGTCTTGCAGAAGTAATGTCGCGCGACCCAGGTATTCCACCGATATTCAGACAGGGTTTCCGCGTCTGACATCAATGTGAATTGATCTTCGTGGACCTTCACCATGACAGCGTTTTTCTTGATGCAGAGCGAACAATCGCAGGTCGTCAGTTCGGCGAGGTCGCTGGTTATTTCAAATTCCACCGCGCCACAGTGGCAGGAGCCTTTATGAGGTGACCCCTTATGCAACTGCATGCTCACCCAGTAAAATTTTTACAATGTTGCCTTTGGTCTTAAAACTCAGCACGAGGAGATAGAGACTTAGGAAGAGCATGCCGCCAAAAAAAGCGAGGACGCCCAAACCCAATCCCTTGACCGAGAACTGATTCCGCCACATCGTCCAGAGCGCGGACAGGGCCAAGAACGACATAAAATCAAAATTAAATTGTCCGGGCCACGCCATGGCTTTCATATCGCCAAAGAAAACGGGGAGTAGGTTCAACCCGTGATTAGAGACCGTAATGCCAGTATAGATCAGAAGGCTGACGAGCACCACAAACAGAAAAAGACGAAAGCCCTGCATTGAAATTCCCTAAAACTTAAAGCTACCCTGCACAAAGGCGCTAGTGGCTTTTTGATCGAGCGGGGTTAATACGCCGCCGACGAGGCCGTCACTGGTGCGGTTCACATATTGCACTCCTGTTCCGAGCGTGAATTTGTCGAAATCATAGGTGACGCCAAAGACGGCTTGGTCCGAGGTCAGATTGACGTTGTCATCTTTCGCGTGGCCATAATTCAGCGTGAATCCCAATGCGCCCGGTTTCCATGTCACACCTGCATCATAGGCCGTGTAATCCCCGTCCAGCAGACCATTATTAGATTGCAACCAAGAGCCGCCCAGCGTCCAATCGCCATACCCAAGTTCGAGACCCGCGCCATAGGTTTGGAGGTCATCCAACCCTGCGAATCCTGATGTTTCAGATCCGCGCGCAAAAGAGAGCGTGCCTTCGACGGACATGCCGTTGTCAAAGGTACGGTCAAGGGCGAGGCCCGCTTCGAACACATCTTCGATTTCTGGACGGATGAGGCCCGTGACATCACGGTCAACGCAATAATCGACGCCACATGCGTCGGCTTTTAACGCGTAAGACACGCCGAGCTGTACGCCGACACCAATTTGATCGCCCAACAAACGCGGAGATGTATAGGTGATTTTTTCGGCAAATCCTGAT
>CALHXF010000149.1 GCA_938040095.1 uncultured Caulobacterales bacterium | reverse complement strand
CCAAGCGAACAAGGCGTTTCACCGATCACAATTGAGGAGGAGATGAAACGCTCCTATCTCGATTACGCGATGAGCGTGATTGTGAGTCGTGCCATTCCCGATGTGCGTGACGGCCTTAAACCAGTCCATCGTCGCATCCTTTATTCGATGCATGAGAATGGATTTACCCGTCAAAAGCCATTTATGAAATGTGCCCGCGTCGTCGGTGACGTGATGGGTAAATATCATCCCCATGGCGATAGTGCCATTTATGATGCGCTGGTGCGTATGGCGCAAGATTTCTCGATGCGCCTGCCGCTTTTGCAGGGGCAAGGTAACTTTGGCTCGGTCGATGGCGATTCACCTGCTGCGATGCGTTACACGGAAGTCCGAATGGATTATCCTGCTGCGGTTTTGTTGGAGGATATTGAGAAAAACACGGTCGATTTCCAAGATAACTACGACGGCAAAGAACAAGAGCCTGTTGTCCTACCTGCTAAATACCCGAATATTCTGGTGAATGGGGCTGGTGGTATTGCCGTCGGTATGGCGACGAATATCGCGCCGCATAACCTCGGCGAAGTCATTGATGCGACTCTTGCCTTGATGGAAAAAGGCCAGCTTTCCGACGAGGAACTGCTAGAGATTATTCCTGGACCTGATTTCCCAACGGGCGGCGAGATCATGGGCCGCTCTGGTGCCAAGCAGGGCGTCTTAACAGGCCGAGGGTCTGTCACCGTGCGTGCGCAAACTGCGATTGAGGAAATCCGCAAGGATCGTTTTGCAATCGTCACGACGCAACTCCCTTTTCAGGTCAACAAAGCGAATCTCCAGAAGAAAATTGTCTCTCTCGTATATGAGAAGAAGATTGACGGAATCTCAGCCGTTCGCGATGAATCAGACCGTGTCGGTATGCGCCTCGTGGTGGAACTGAAACGTGACGCCGTTCCCGAAGTCGTGTTGAACCAGCTTTTCCGCTACACACCGATGCAGCAAAATTTCAGCTCTAATATGCTCGCCCTCAACGGTGGCAAGCCGATGCAGATGAGCGTCCGTGAGATGCTTGAGGCTTTCCTTTATTTCCGTGAAGACGTCATTGCACGCCGCACGAAATACGATCTGGCCAAGGCGCGTGACCGCGCGCATATCTTGGTGGGTCTCGCAACTGCCGTTGCAAATATTGACGAAATTATCCGCCTCATTCGTGGGTCTGCGAACCCGAAAGAAGCGCGTGAGAACCTTTTGGCGCGAACTTGGTCAGCCAAGGGTATGGGCGCGTTAATCACTCTAATTGCCGATCCACGATCTAAATTGATGGGTGATGGCACGATCCAATTGACCGAAGAACAAGCGCGCGCAATCCTAGAATTGCGCCTTGTGAAATTGACGGCGTTGGGCATGGATGAGATCACGGAAGAGGCTGAGAAGCTCGCTGCCATGATCACAGACTTGCTGGATATTCTCCGCAGCCGCGCGCGGGTTCAGTCTATCATCACTGACGAACTTACTGAAATTAAAGAAAAATATGCGACACCACGCCGCTCTATCTTTGTCGAAGGCGGCATGGATTTCGATGATGAAGACCTCATCGCAGTCGAAGACATGGTCGTCACAGTCACGGCCGCAGGCTATGTAAAACGGACACCACTAGACACATATCGTGCGCAGCGTCGCGGCGGCAAAGGTCGCGCCGGCATGTCGATGAAAGACGAAGATTACGTTACGACCGTTTTTGTTGCGACGACGCACACACCAGTGCTGTTCTTCTCGTCGACGGGCATGGCCTACAAATTAAAAGTGTGGAAGCTGCCCCCAGGTGGACCGAACACGCGCGGTAAAGCGCTCGTGAATTTGCTACCGCTCGGACAGGACGAAAAAGTCAACTCGATCATGGCTTTGCCAGAGAACGAAGAAGATTGGGCTGAATTGGACATCATGTTCGCGTCTCGCTCTGGCGGGGTTCGCCGCAATAGCTTGTCTGATTTCACTCGCGTCAATCGCAATGGTAAAATCGCGATGAAGCCTGATGAAGGCGACGGCATTGTCGATGTGCGTCTCTGTTCCATTGATGATGATGTCATGTTGACCACAGCCAATGGTAAATCCATTCGCTTTAAATCCACAGATGTCCGTCGTTTTGTCGGTCGTACATCGTCGGGTGTTCGCGGTATTCGCCTTGCGAATTACGGTGAAGAAGGCGGCGATGAAGTCATTTCAATGGCTGTTCTGCGCCATGTTGAAATCGAAACGGATGAAGCTCGCGCTTACATGAAACACGCAAATGCCATGCGGAGAGCCTTAGGTGATGACACTGAAGACGACACAGATGACGTTGCGATTGAAACGGCACTGGATTCTGAACGGCTTGGGTTCTTGCAAGCCAATGAACAGTTCTTGCTAACACTCGCAGATGACGGTTTGGGTAAACGAAGTTCGTCCTACGACTACCGTTGCATGAATCGCGGCGGGCAGGGTGTCACGGCGCAATCTTTGGAACGCAAAGGTGATAATCCAGACGCGAAACTTGTCCGATCAATGAGCATTGAAGACGAGAACCAGCTGATGATCGTGACAGATGGCGGACAATTGATCCGTTGCCCTGTCAAAAACATTTCCATCGTCTCCCGAAGCGCCCGTGGTGTCACCGTCATTAAGGTCAAAGACGAAGAACGTGTCGTCTCTGTTGGACGGATCGAAGAGACGGATGATGAGGAAGAGGGCGAAACGCCTGAAGCTTCTGAAGCTGCAAATACCGCTGAAGACTAGCGTCTCTGGCAATTAAAGCCTCCCTCTGTTAGCGATTACGCAGAGGAAGTTTTTATGTTCTATCGGTCTATTGCACTGGCGTTTGCCACGAGCCTTTTTTTATCCGCGTGCGAGAATGCGGAACTTGTAACTGAGACGAATTACACCGCCGAGATCATTCGCGATGATTTCGGTATCCCCCACATTTACGGCAAGACCGATGCGGATGCGGTTTACGGTATGATCTACGCGCAGGCCGAAGATGATTTCCCGCGCATTGAGCGTAATTATATTTGGGCGACTGGGCGATTAGCTGAAATCGAAGGCGAAGACGCTTTGTTTTCTGACCTTCGCGCGCGACTCTATATGACAACGGATGAGGCAAAAGCGGCTTATGAAGACGCGCCTCAATGGCTGCGCGCACTCTGCGACGCATGGGCAGCGGGTCTGAATGATTACCTTTCCGACAATAAAGTCACGCCTGCCCTGTTGACGTCTTTCGAACCTTGGATGCCGATGTTCTTCTCTGAAGGCTCCATTGGAGGTGATATTGAGCAAATACCCTTGGACGGCATCAGAGCTTTTTATGGTGGTGATTTACCTGAACCCAAGATAGATGACGCGACGAAAAAACGACTGGTTGATTTGGAAGAACCCAAAGGTTCCAACGGGATAGCGCTATCGGGTGATCTAACCCGCAGCGGCAATGCGATGCTGTTGATTAACCCGCATACAAGCTTTTACTTCCGTCCCGAAATCCATGTTGTCAGCGAAGAGGGCCTGAACGCATATGGCGCAGTGACCTGGGGACAATTCTTCGTCTATCAGGGGTTTTCCGAAAATAACGGCTGGATGCATACCTCGACCTATGTGGATTTTATTGACGAGTTTGAGGAAAGCGTTTTTGATCAAAATGGACAGTTGAGCTATCTCTACGGCAAAGACATCCGTCCGCTAGACGTTAGCGAAGTGACGCTGAAATATCGGGATGGAGATGGGGTATCGACGCGGACATTCCCGACGTTCCGTACCCATCATGGACCCATCACCCATATAAATGCCGACGGGAAATGGGTCGCGACAAAGATCAATTGGGACCCTGTGAATGCGTTGCGACAGAGCTTTTTGCGGACGAAAACAAAAGATCATGCGGCGTTTCGTGAGATGATGGATATCCGCACAAATTCGTCTAATAATACGGTTTATGCGGATTCTGGCGGTACGATTGCCTATTATCACGGGAATTTTGTACCGAAGCGTGACTCGCAATTTGACTATTCACGGCCCGTTGATGGCAGTGACCCACGCACGGATTGGAACGGTGTTCACACAGTGGATGAGGCGATCACGATCACCAACCCTGCAACGGGTTGGATTCAAAATGCGAACTCGACGCCGTTCACAGCGGCCGGTCCGAGTAGTCCCAAGGCGGAGAATTACCCTGCTTATATGGCGCCCGACAAGGAAAATTTTCGCGGCGTTCATGCCGTTCATTTATTGGAAACCGCAGATGATATGACACTCAATAGCCTCATAGAATTGGCTTATAATCCTGCCTTGCCTGCCTTTGAAGTCCTGATCCCGAGTTTGGTAGCTGCCTATGACGCGTCTAACCGTGACCCGTCTTTGGCGGCGCCAATCGCGGCATTAAAAGGCTGGGATTATACGTCATCCGCCGAGTCTGTGTCGATGGCTTTGGCCCATTCATATGGCATGGAAATTCTGGAAAATGCGAAACGTCCCTGGGAGCGTATGAGCCGCATGGAACTTCTGATCCATATGTCCACCGACGCGGGAGGTGCTGAACAACTCGCGCATTTTAGAGCGGCGCTTGCGACAATGACTGCGGATTATGGCGATTGGAATGTGGCGTGGGGCGAGATTAATCGCTTTCAACGTCTGACGGGTGACATCAAACAACCCCATAATGATGATGCGCCGAGTGTCCCTGTCGGGATGGCGTCTGGCCGTTGGGGTGCACTGGCGGCTTATGGTGCGAAGCAAGCCAATGGGTCGAAAAAACTCTATGGCTATCGCGGCAATAGTTTCGTCGCGGCCGTGGAGTTTGGTGACAAAGTCACCGCCAAGACGCTCCTAGCAGGCGGTCAAAGCGGTGATCCAACGTCGCCGCATTTCAATGATCAAATTGATAGCTATGTCGCAGGTGACTTCAAAGATGTCGCCTATTACCGCGAAGACGTAGAGGCGCGCGCCGTAGAAACATATGTGCCTGGAGAAAGAGGAAAATGAGCATGAAATTGAAAACGATTTTGGGTGCAGGGCTGGCTCCGATTTTCCTAGCTGCATGTGCAACGACGGACACGACGAGTTCTGATTCTAAAAAGTTGACTTTTACGGGGTTCACGAAACAAACTGATGGTGGGCAGTTCCATGGTGGAACGGGACTCGTTTGCCCGCCAACGCTCTTGGGTATATCAATCACCGACAAGCGTGAGTATGGTTCCGATGCGACGGACGCGTCTTGTAGCTACCGTGGTGATGATAAGTTCGTCACAGTGTATTTGAGTAAGTTGAATGAGAGCTTTCAAAGTAACTTCCAGGGCTCTGTCAGCTCAGTGATGCAAGGCTCGCTGGGCGAGACGGTAGAGTTTGATGAAGAGGCGACAAAAACTTGCCAACTGGGTGGTTTACTCATGGCTGCGGTCTCGCCATCCGAGGGGGCGAGTTCCGACAAAACAGACTTATATCCGTTTGAAACAGCTGTGTTCTCCAGCGAAAAACTTGTGACTATCGTTCAACTGACAGAGGTCGAGACGAAGTTTCTCAAATTACGATACACACTTTTGGACAAGCCAAAATCTGAAGGTTTGAATGCGTGTATTGAAGGTTCAAAGGCGTTGCGCGACGTTTATAATTTAACGCAGGATCGCGGACAGCTATAGGATAGTCCGTCAGGTGACATTTTCCAGAACGACTAAACAAGTTCTGGCAAAGCCGTTTGGGGGCTTTATAACGGCCCCATGACAAAACGAACGGCGCTTTACCCTGGTACATTTGATCCGATGACCCTCGGGCATTTGGATATTTTACAGCGGGCATCCCACCTCTGCGATAAATTGGTTGTGGGTGTCGCGATAAATCAGGCCAAAGGGCCGCTCTTTTCTTTGGATGATCGGGTCGAAATGGTCGAGCAGGTCGTTGATCCGTTTCGAGATCGTATCGAAGTCGAGGTCATACCTTTCGAAGGTTTACTGATACATTTCGTTGAAAAATGTGGGGCCTCAATGATAGTGCGCGGATTGAGAGCGGTGACTGACTTCGAATATGAGTTTCAGATGGCCGGGATGAACAGTCGTTTGAACCCGGATATTGAAACTGTATTTTTGATGGCTGACCCGCAATATCAGATGATTGCAAGTCGTCTGGTCAAAGAAGTTGCCAAGCTTGGCGGAGATGTGTCGCAATTTGTGACGCCCGAAGTCAAAGCTCGATTGAAGGACAAATATTCATGAGCCACCGTATGTTCTGGGCCCTCGCACTTTCGACTGCTTTTGTCGGGAATGCCTGCGCCGCCGAAAATTCTGAAGCTAAATCTTCCGAAGCAAGAGCCATTGCTGGCGCGGTTTCTACAGGTTTTTCCGCACCAGAAGAGGCGTGGCGCACCGTTGATCCAGAGAATCTTTTGGTTATCGACACGAAATATGGCGACATCGCCGTCGAGCTCTATCCAGAAATAGCGCCGAAACATGTTGCTCAAGTCAAGACGTTGACACGGCAAGGGTTCTATAACGACGTTGTCTTTCACCGCGTGATTGACGGGTTCATGAACCAAACGGGTGACGGCACGAATGGTGACGGTACTGGTGATTCCGAACTCCCTGACATCGAAGCTGAGTTTGCATTTCGACGCGGTGCAAACATGCCGTTTACATTGGTCAATGCGAAGAAAGCGGGCCAAGGCGAAATAGGCGTTGGATTCTATAAATCCCTGCCAATTGCCAGCCAGCCCACAAGTCAGGCCATGTTCACTAAGGATAATAAAGTCGACGCTTTTGCGCTCCACTGTAAAGGCGTGACATCTATGGCGCGGACGAATGATCCAAATAGCGCGAACAGCCAGTTCTTCCTTATGCGGGCTCAAGCCGAACATCTCGATACGAAATACTCTATCTGGGGTAACACGGTTATGGGATATGAATTTCTTGAAAGCCCTCTCGTGGGAACGATTGGCGATATTCCAGGCTGGATGCCTGATCGCATGAACGAAGTCGAAATCGCCGCGGACATGCCAGAGGCCGAACGCCCAACCGTACAGGTCCTTCGCACCGATCACCCTGCGTTTCAAAACTGGTTGAAAACACGGAAAAAAGAAGACGGTACATTCCCTGATATTTGTAATCTGGAATTACCAACGCGCGTGCTTTAAGGCGCGACCAAATACTACCCCCACACTCTATTCAATACTACTTAGGACGCATTTCAAATGGCTGAAAAACTCATCATCTCTGTCGATAATAACAAGGGCGATACAGGGGACGTAACAATCCTCCTTCGCGCTGACTTGGCCCCTCTACATGTCGCCCAAATCACGCGCTTGGCTGGCGAAGGCTTTTACGACGGACTAGAATTCCACCGCGTAATCGACGGTTTCATGGCACAAGGTGGCTGTCCAAATGGCACAGGCATGGGCGGTGCGGACAAGCAGATTAAAGCTGAATTTAGCAAGCACCCACATCTCGAAGGCGTTTGTTCTATGGCGCGGTCGTCCAATCCAAACTCTGCCTCCAGCCAGTTCTTCATCTGTCTTGATGATGCGGGTTTCCTCGACGGACAATATACCGTCTGGGGTGAAGTTGAGAGCGGCATGGAATTAGTCCACGCATTGCCAAAAGGTGAGCCACCACGCATGCCTGGTAAAATCGTCAAAATGACAGTGGCTTAAACGCCACGACTCTCCGTTTTTGAAGAGGACAGTCCGATATGGACGTCTCCCTTTTTGATTTTGACTTGCCAGAGGGCGCAATTGCCCTCCGGCCTGCCGTTCCGCGCGACAGTGCGAAGCTCCTGCTTGTTCAGGGGCAGGACGAAATTGGACACAAAATTGTCTCTGATTTGCCAGATCTACTTCGGGCAGGGGACGTTTTGGTCTTCAATGAAACCCGCGTGTTCCCAGCCGCGTTGACGGCAATCCGTCCCGCTCGCGCTCACGGCGGCGGCAGCGACGTAACCGTTACCGTCAACTTACATAAAAATGCGGGCGAAGGTTTGTGGCAGGCATTTTGTCGTCCCGCTAAACGCTTAAAAGTCGGAGATGTGTTGCACTTCGACGAGGCGTTATCCGCCACAGTTCAAGACAAGCGCGATGGCGGCGATGTCTCACTTCAGTTCAATGCTCAAGACGATGCGTTGCAATCAGCCTTTGAACGCTGCGGTGCTCCGCCTTTGCCGCCTTACATTGCCCGTAAACGTGCACCTGACGCGCAGGATGTCGAGGATTATCAAACGGTCTACGCTAAGGAAAGCGGGTCCGTTGCTGCGCCCACGGCGGGCTTACATTTCACCCCTGAACTCCTGACGGCATTAACAGCACGCGGTGTCCAAAGCGAGGCTCTGACGTTGCATGTGGGTGCAGGTACATTCTTGCCTGTGAAATCAGACAATACTGATGATCACGATATGCATAGCGAATGGTTCACGATTGATCCTGAAACTGCAGATCGTTTAAACGCGGCCAAAGCGGAAGGGCGACGCATCATTGCGGTTGGAACCACGGCTTTGCGGGCGCTGGAATCAGCGGCCGAAAATGGGGGCGTCGTGGCGCAGTCGCGCGATACAGATATTTTCATCACGCCTGGATATGAATTTCAGATTATCGACGGATTGATGACCAATTTTCACCTACCAAAATCCACTTTGTTTATGTTGGTGAGCTCGCTCGCGGGCCTCGACATGATGCAGACCGCCTATCGGACTGCGCTGGATAATGACTATCGGTTTTACTCTTATGGTGACAGCTCACTGCTTTGGAAGGCGCGTTAATGGCCAAGTTTCCGTTTGATATTCACGCAACCGAAGGTGCCGCCCGAACGGGTGTTTTACGCACAGCGCGAGGCGATATCCGAACACCCGCATTTATGCCTGTTGGGACCGCTGGGACCGTCAAGGGCGTTTATATGGATCAAGTCCGTCAAGCTGGCGCGGATATCATTCTGGGGAATACATATCATTTGATGTTGCGCCCTGGTGCCGAGCGCGTGGCGCGCATGGGCGGACTGCATAAGTTCGGCGGATGGGATGGTCCGATTTTGACCGACTCAGGCGGCTTCCAAGTTTGGTCATTGTCGAAATTGCGGAAAATGACGGAAGAGGGCGTGACCTTCCAAAGCCATTTGGACGGATCGAAACATATGTTATCGCCAGAGCGTTCGATTGAAATTCAAGCGGATCTCCTCGGGGCCGATATTTCGATGCAGTTAGACGAGTGTACGGATTTCCCTGTGAGCTATGATAAGGCCGCGCAATCAATGGAGCTGTCTCTGCGTTGGGGGAAGCGGTCATTGGCGGCCTTTGGAGATCGGGAAGACCAGACTTTGTTTGCCATTGTTCAAGGGTCCAATTTTCCTGAATTACGGAAACTCTCGGCAGAAGCCTCTATCGCGGAAGACACGGCGGGCGGATATGGTGGATTTGCCATTGGTGGTCTGGCTGTGGGTGAGGGTCATGCGGCCATGTGTGAGACGCTCTCTGTCACGACGCCGCATTTACCTGCTGATCGCCCGCGCTATCTCATGGGGGTTGGGAAACCAATTGATATCGTTGAAGCGGTCTATCGTGGTGTTGATATGTTTGACTGTGTGATTCCCACGCGATCAGGGCGTCATGGTCAAGTTTGGACTGATTCTGGCCCATATAATATCAAGCGCGCAGAATTTGCAGAGAATCAAGAGCCGTTGGATGCCAGCATAAGTTGCCCTGCATCACTAAATTACACAAAAGCTTATGTGCATCATCTTATTCGTTCAGGAGAACTTTTGGGTGCGATGATTCTATCTTGGCATAATATCGCGTATTTTGAAGATTTAATGGCCCGAATCCGTGCCTCAATCGCTGCTGGGACGTTCGAAACCTTCGTAACTGAATTCAGAGCGAACTGGTCACAGCCAACAACATGAGATTAGGGTGTTTTTCGGGTTGACGACTCCGCAAGCCGACCCTAGTTAGGCGCGGCTTTTGCAAAGCGCCCTTAGCTCAGTTGGTTAGAGCGCCTCACTTTTAATGAGGATGTCCGCGGTTCGAATCCGCGAGGGCGTACCAAAGCTTCCTAAATGCCCCGCTATTGTATGACTGACTGACTTCTGCCGCAATTGAGTCGTCGAATTCTGAGAGACCCAAATATGTGGGTCAAATGGATCGCAAGATTGAAAAGTGATGCAAATTAGCAACTTTTGTCAAAAAACCTTTTAATTTTCGTGATAAAGCCCTAATGGACGTTGGCATTATGGAACCATTCCGTGTAACTGCGCATTAAGTATCAGAAAGCTCCGTTAGGGGTTTGACGTTTTTTTATATCAAATGGCAAAGCCATTAATGGAGGAAATCTCATGAAGCAGAAGCTTCTCATCGCAGCCGCAGCAGCGGCACTGATGGCCGCGCCATCATTCGCATCTGCCCAAGACGGATCAGGTTGGTATCTTAAAGGCGGCCTTGGTTACGGTGCTCACACTGATCTCGACATAACTGAAGGTATTGTTGGCGACACCGAGGCTGAAGCCAATGGTGTATTCAACTTGGGCTTAGGTTTCCATATCGACGACAACTGGCGTCTAGAGCTAGACGGCACATCGATGTATAACGACCATGGTGGCATCTCTAACACACCAGCTTCTTTTGCTAAGTTGCGTACCGATGCGTTGATGATCAATGCACTTTATGATTTCAATGACTTCGGTAAATGGGCGCCGTATGTTGGTGCGGGTGTTGGTCTCGTGCGTAGTGATGCTACGCTCTCTTCGCATGATTTCCCAAATGTTGATAATAACGGTCAAATCCGCAACCCAACTTGTGTTGGATCGCGTTCAACAGCTGATGGTTTCGATTGTAACTACAATGACGAAGATTCTGGTCTTGGTTGGCAGCTTCTTGCTGGTCTTGGTTACGACATCACAGAAAAGCTTACATGGGATACTAGCTATCGTTACATGCAGGCGTCTGACATGGATTTCAGTGGTACATTTAGTAACGCTCTAACTGGCGCATCTACTCCGGCACAAGCCGAAGTCGAAGGCATTGGCGCACATCAAATCCTAACTGGTTTCCGCTACAAGTTCGGTGCATCTGCTCCGAAACCACCTATGGTTAAGCCAGCAGTCGTTGAAACCGCTGACTATAAGTGTTGGGATAATTCAATGGTCTTCAATGCAGGTCAGTGTCCTGCTAAAGTTGTTGAAGTCGCTCCAGAGCCAACAGTACGCTGTTGGGATGGAACAATGGTTTTCGCTCAGGGTGAATGTTCAGTTCAGCCAGAAGTCTTCAACTGTCCAGACGGATCTTTCGTCTATGACGTGAACCAGTGTCCAATTTCAGACGGAACAATGACACGCGGTGACCTTTGTGGTGAATCATATCGCCAAGAAATCATCTATTATGAGTTCAACAAAGGCGCATCTGCTGAAACACGTAACACAATCTCCCGTATCCTAGATGCTGGTGAATTCTGTAACGTAGAAAACGTTCGCGTTGTTGGTCACACGGATACATCCGGTGCAGCTTCATACAACTTGGCACTTTCCAAGCGCCGCGCTAACGATGCTCTAAATGAGCTTGTTCGTCAGGGTCTTGATCGTTCATTGGTCTCTTCCGACGGAAAAGGCGAAACAGAACCATTCGTCCAAACTGGTGAGGGTGTTAAAGAGCCGCTTAACCGTCGTACAGAAGTTCTCATCACACTCGGTTCACTTGGTGCGATGACTAACTAGGCTTAACGGCTTAGAACTGAATTTAAGCTCGGTCTTCGGACCGGGCTTTTTTTTTACGAAATGAGACGCGGGGAAATGTACCCTGATGACTGCATGGGTGTTCGCTGAGTTGACATTGACAAGTCGTGAGGTGACCCATTTATGGGCCCCCTTGAGGCTATGGCCCTAAGTTGGGGAGCTTGTTTCAATACTCAACTCGTTTAGGCAGCGTCGATAAAACTAAGTATTATCATGATGTTGCAAGTTGTTTTAAAGTTGCGACTTGGGGGTTGACGGTTTGTTTCTTCGGTTGAGGGAACGAACGATAAAGTCGACGTAACCTCTGCACTCTCATAGGCATGCGTGGGAAAAACTGTCGTCCACGCTCATAGGAACGATCCCACCAAAGTGTCAGCCTAG
>CALHXF010000148.1 GCA_938040095.1 uncultured Caulobacterales bacterium | reverse complement strand
ATAGACCAATCCCTTTTCCCAGAACTTCAGGAAAATGCGTTGTTGTTCTTTATAATAGGCCACATCGCTGGTTGCAAATTCGCGGGACCAATCCAGCGCAAAGCCGAGGCGCTGCATCGGGGCGCGCATCTCGTCGATATTATTATAGGTCCAATCTTTCGGGTGACCGCCTGTTGCGATGGCGGCATTTTCCGCAGGCATACCGAAACTATCCCAGCCCATCGGATGCAGGACCTCAAAGCCTTGCGCCTTTTTATAGCGCGCCACGACATCGCCCATGGCGTAATTGCGCACATGACCCATGTGAATACGGCCCGACGGATAGGGGAACATTTCCAGCGCAAAGAACTTCGGCTTATCGCTGTCATCATGCGCGCGGTAAACATCGCGCTCTTTCCAGACGGACTGCCAACGTGGTTCAACTTCGGCGGCGTTATATTTTTCGGTCATTATATTGGGCTCGAAAGAAACTCAGATAAGCGCGACCTATAGCAGACCAGAAAAAGGCGGCTAGTGAGAAGTGCGGGCGTAATGAGGCCCAATTTGGGTCTTGATGTCGTCAAATCTGAGGGTCAAATGTGATGTGTAATCTCGGAGACGACAATGGACCAGCCGCCACCGCCCGCAGGACAACAGATAAATATGGTGCCGGGGGCGATAGCTGCCTGTGCTTTGCCAATGTCTATGGGGGTGTTGGGATTATATTTTAGCTTTCAACCTGCTGAGCAATATCAGCTCATTCTTACGCTTCCGATTGTCGTGTGTTTTATTTTCGGGACACCGCTAACGGCGTGGCTGGCGTGTTGTTATCTGTCTAAGATTGAGGATGCGGGTCATTTATCGCGCTGGATAACATCCGTCTTTTCGGGGGCCAAATATGCGAGCCTCGTTCACCTTTTTTCCGCAACTCTATATACCCTCGGGGTTGCCGTCTGGTTGATGGGAACCTCTGGAGTGGGCGTGGTCCATATTAAGGATGCTGGAGAGATCGTGACGGCATCAATCATGATAAATATACCGCTATGGATCTTTGTCACGATACCTCTCTCGTTAATCTGCTCAACGTTGTTTTGGGTATCTACGACATTCCTTGAAGACCGAAATGTCTTTTAGTGCATCCGAGAGATGGTCGCGTCTTTATCGATCAGGCCCGCGCCAATACCGCGCAAGATGGCCGAAGGACGATCAGTAACGTCCATTTTACGCAGAATGCTTCGGACAGATTGATGCACGGAATCTAGGGATGCGCTGACGACGGCGCATATAAATTCGTCGCTTGTCCCTTGAGAAAGACATTCTAAAACGAGCAATTCGCGCTCATTTAGGGTAAAGTCTTTAGTTGCGTGCATGAGGGTCAATTCGCAATATCGAACGTGAAAACTTTGGACGACCCAATGCGCGCTGTTCATCGTGGTAAAGTCCCAATCTGCGAGCGTGCTAACAGAGCTACCAATCCCAATATATCCATTGCGTCCGCTAGGTCCAAAGACAGGGAAACCAAAGCCATCCCCTTTCAACCAGCTCCTTAGAGCGGTTAAATACTCCATTTGGGCCGGACTAAGGGCGACAAAATTATCGATCTCGCTCCAGCGCATCGGACGTAACCGCCCGAGAAAGACATTTAATATCGGATCGGTACGGTGAAGCTTAGATTTCGTATATTTCGCTGTCCAGAAATCAGGAAAACCGTTGGTGAGGACACTTATGTTCGGGCGTCCTGAGACGATATCGGGAGCCGTGTGATGGTAGCTCAGAATGTCTGTTCCCATCGACGCGCCGTAGTCGATCATAACCGTCCACAGATCGTCGACCGTGGTGACGTCCATAAATTTCTTTAATGCCAAGACCGCAAAATCGGTCACTTTTTCGGCATGGGCGGCAGGTTGCGACACTCCAGTTAAGGATGTGTCGAAATCGCTCAACGCCTAACGTGCGTCTTCAGTTGCGATGTAAAGTTCGCGGGCTTTCGTTAGGATCGCATTTTCAATCTGACGCGCTGTGTCGGCATCAACCGTTGCATCGGCCCATCCGCTGGCCGTTTGTGTTTGCTTGAAGATCGAAACCTTCAAGCCATCGGCGCGTAGGTTTGTGTCCAAGATATAGACGTTGGCTTTGAACCGTTCGGCGGGTGTTGTTGGATTGGCGTACCAATCCGTAATGATGACGCCACCAAAGGGGTCAACTTGGTTGAGCGGCATGAAGTTCAATGTCTCCATAGACGCGCGCCACAGATATGTGTTCACGCCCATATTCGGCGCAGCGGCTTGTGTGGCCGTGGAAGGTTTAGAGCTGGACGCGCAGCCGGCCAGAAGGACGGTCGTTGCAAGAACGGCAGCGATGGCAGGTTTGAAAGTCATCTTATGGGCATCCCAATGCAAATCTTTGTCAGATATCGAAAGCCGTCTTAAACCGCTCTTTCCCTCGCCGCCAGAGCGGTTTTCATAAATTCGCGGCAAGAAAGCAGGGTAAATTGCGATCAAGGGGGTAAAAACCACTATGGTAAACGCGCGTTAACCCTTTTTTAGGGCGGCGCGGGGCAAAGGTTAACGAAATTCACACTTTGCCTGTTGAAGGTTATCCATGTCTGCTTCGCGCTTTCTTTACACTGCTACGCCCTTGGCGATACTGGCCGTTGCTGGCATGGGATTGGCGTCTGCGCAGTCCAGCTCTCCTTTTGCATCCAAGAAAAAGCAACAAGCGTGGGATGTGCCCGTTCGGACACCCGCGCCAGTGGCCCAACCGTCGACCTATCAGCCATATATGCCGCCTGCTACGACAGCGCCCGTTCGGACTGCGCCAGCTTACACAGCTCCGACGTATGGCGGTGGGTCATCGACGCCGCCTTTGGGCCGCCCTCAAGCACAGCCCGCTTCCAATCCAGCCTCTTACCCAGGACGAGTTTATCAACCCGAAGCGCCGATAGCTGCCGCGAATGTGCCGCTACGGACAAATCCTGTATCTTCATCTGCACCTGTATCTGGGTCTGACTATACATATCGTCCACGCTCTGCGCCTGTTGCGTCCGAAACGCCTGACTTCGGGAAGCCGATTTCACTCGCAGGCGGGAATTTGCCGCCGGAACTTACGCGTCAAGCGCCAGCCTATCAAGCTGCACCCCCGCAGCAGGGGTCTGCTTCGCCATATGCGCCGCAACGCTCTCAACCCGCGCAAACGCCGACACCGAATTACGGGACGCCTAATCAAAATGCGACTTGGGGTGGCGGGCAATCTACGCCGCCGCAAAATGGCTATCAGCAACCTTATCCAAATTCTGGCGCATCGCCTTTTCCTGCACCTGCTCAACCCCAAAGTTGGAAAGAGCGTCTCGGCCTCAGCAATCTCACGACATTAT
>CALHXF010000147.1 GCA_938040095.1 uncultured Caulobacterales bacterium | reverse complement strand
AATATCATCCGCCATGACAGTGTCAGTGGTCGGCGCGCAGGCCATCAACGTTATGCTGACCCCTAATGTTGCCAATAATGCTCTACTCATTTTCACGGCCTTTGTTCTACCTGTCGCCCCAAATATAGGAAAATGGGCCTCGTCTTCTCTTCCCTTAGCAAGCCTTGTTTCGAGTCCAAGGGATTTATGAATTCCTCTCAATCTGAAAAATGCCAGTTCCTTGAAAGCTCAAATCTGCCTTCGATAGGCGCACATAGTATAAATATTCGTTTTTCGATATTTTATTATTGATAAACAATATGTCTCTGATATATTTGTTCCAAGAGCTGGTGTGCCAACCGGCGGGAGACGACAATGATTGACCCATATAACACCCGGAATCCGTCGGATTTCGGCGCTGATAATTCACATGCCGCCAATGATTCTGGTTATCGGAAAAAACTTTGGATATGGCGAGTTTTGATTCTTATTCTGCCTCTCATCGTCATCGGTGGGGCGATTGGGGGCTTTATCGCCATGGGCGCGTTAAAGCCAAAACCCGAAGAAAAAGTGGATGTCGTCAAAGCAATTCCCGTTCTCACGGCTTCCGCCACCCAAGAGAATGTGACCCTAAGCGTCAATGTTCAGGGCGAAGTTCAACCTCGAACAGAAATCAATTTGGTACCGCAAGTCAGCGGCCTTGCGACTTATATGTCAGCTAAATTCATCGAAGGCGGACGCTTCAACAAAGGCGATCTCATGGTTCGGATAGAGCCTGCAGAATTTGAGTTACGCGTCATTCAAGCCAAAGCCAATGTCGCTCAGGCTGAAACCGTCATCAGCCGTGAGCAATCTGAATCGAATCTGGCACGTCGAGATTGGGAAGAATTGGGCAGAGGCGAAGAGGCAACGCCGCTCATCTTACGAGAACCTCAAATGGCGGAGGCCCGCGCGCAATTGGCCTCTGCAAAAGCCCGCCTTGCAGAAGCCGAGCTACAGCTGACACGCACGTCACTTTATGCGCCGTTCAAAGGACGCGTCACGATCCGTCACGTCGATCAGGGCGAGTTCGTGACAGCGGGCACAAAGCTTGGTGAAATATACGCAACCAATATCATGGACGTTAGACTTCCGCTTACAAATGAAGAGTTACGCCGCGCAGGTCTGACACTGGGCTTTGAAGCCCGCCAAGGCAGTGCAGGTATCCCCGTTAAATTGTCAGCCGATGTCGCAGGCACTTACAGCGAATGGCAAGGGCATATCGTCCGAACAGATAGCCGCTTCGACAGTCAAACCCGCGTGCTATACGCCTATGCCGAAGTCAAAGACCCCTTTGGCGCTGGGGCTTATAATGGAACCCCACTGGCCCCTGGCATCTTTGTGAATGCCTCCGTTGAAGGGCAGAAAATCAAAAATGCGATCATCATTCCCCGTGCGGCCTTACGCGGAAACGATAAGGTCTATGTCGCCACGGATGACACGCTTTCCATCAAAGACGTCACCGTAATTTCATCGGACCGCAATCGCGCTATTCTAAGCGCCGGACTATCAGTTGGTGATGTCGTCATTACGTCGCCAATACGTGGCGTAGCCGGTGGGATGAAAGTCGCCGTCGTCAAACCAAATTCGGCACCTACTCAGACCTCCTCATCTGAGGGAGATGAATAATGAATAAGATCATTAAATGGTTCGCAAGTAACCCCGTTGCCGCAAATCTCCTGATGCTCGTCTGCTTTATTGGTGGCATCGTCAGTTATGTTCAAATTGAACGTGAATTAGATCCTTACGTCGAGTTTCCGGGTGCGTGGACATATGTCGCGTGGCCTGGCGCGTCGCCGCAAGACGTCGAAGAACAAATCATTGTCCGGATGGAAGAAGCGCTCTCTGAAGTCGAAGGTGTCAACCGCATGTGGGCTTTCGCAGGCGAAGGCGGTGGATCCGTTACTGTGGTCGGGAAGAACGGCGTCGACGAAGCCAAATTAATGGCCGACGTTAAACGTCAAGTTGACTCGATCAACGCCTTTCCACCCGCCGCCGAAGAACCACAGATCAATGTATTCCGAAACCGCGATGAGATCATACGTTTAGCCGTCTCAGGCGATGAGACCGTCACCGAGCGCGAGCTGAAACGCTTTGCGGAAAAAACCCGCCGTGAGATCGGCTTGCTCGGTTATATCCCTGCTGTTGAATTATTTGGCGTGCGCAATGAGGAGGTTTCCATTGAAGTCTCTGAAGATGCGCTTCGGCAATATGGCCTGACATTGAACGAAGTTGCGCTAGCTGTCCGCAGCACGTCCGTGAATGCCTCATCTGGCACCGTTCGGACCGACATCGGGAACATGCAGCTACGCACACGCAATCAAGCGGACACACAAGCAGAGTTTGAAAACATCATCGTTCGCCAAGATGCAGGCGGCGCAACCATTCGCGTACGAGACATCGCGACGGTCATTGATGGGTTTGAGCAAGTGAACTTACTCGCCACCGTGAACGGGAAACGTACGATCCTTGTTCAGGTTCAAAGTGGGCCAAGGATGGACATCACGAAAGCCTCGGCAAACGTAAAGTCCTATCTGAAGGACTTAGAGACAGAACTCCCAACGGGTATATCTGTCACGACTTGGGAAGACGAAGCCGAGGCTTATGTTGACCGCATTCGGTCCATTGGGAAAAACTTTCTAACTGGACTTATTCTCGTATTTATAACGTTATTTTTGTTCTTGCGGCCTATCATTGCCTTCTGGGTGTCTATCGGGATTGCCACGGCATTTGCGGGCGGCCTAGCTTTGCTGCCTCTTTTTGACGTGTCATTTAATATGATTTCGACCTTTGCGTTTCTGCTTGTGATCGGAGTCATTGTTGATGACGCCATCATTGTCGGGGAAGCTATTCACTTTAAAACGGAAGAAGGCGACACAGGTCTAGACGCCGCCGTCAACGGAACGAATATGGTTGTGAAACCGGTCATATTCGCTGTGTTAACAACGATGATCTTCTTTGCCCCTTGGATGTATTTATCAGGCGGCACGAGTGAGTTTACGCGCGCAATCTCATTAGTCGTGATTTTAGCGTTGTTCTTCTCATTGATAGAGTCTCTGCTTATCCTCCCTGCCCATTTGGCGCATCTCAAGCCTGTTAATCCCAAGAGTTGGATTATGCGGTTGCAAGCCAAAATTTCGAACAGCCTGACGTGGGTTGCTGAAGAGGTTTATCGCCCGTTAATTACAGTCGCGCTGAAGCGTCGCTATGTCACCGCGTCCCTCTTCATGGCATTGATGATCTTAACCATCGGTGCCGTGTCGAACGGCCTCGTGAAATCCTCGTTCTTCCCAGAGAATGAAAGCGATCAAATCGAAATCTCTGTCGAACTACCAGAGGGAACGCCCTATACTCGCGCCCTCGAAGTCTTGGCCCAACTACAACATGCTGAAGAAGCGTTGCAGAAAGAAGTTGCGGACGACGACGGAGATTTGATCGAAAATTGGTACACGCGTTCACGGGATGATAACATTCTAGCCCTCGTCAAACTTGTCCCACCCGAAACACGTTCCATGACTGCAAAGCAAACGGCCGAACGCCTTCGCGAGTTAATCGGAGACGTTCCTGACGCCGAGAAAATCACGGTCAATTATAAAGACAATAATGACGGACCGCCGATTGAATATGTCCTGAACGCGAAGTCCTTTGAAGACTTAGAGGCTGCAGCGGACGATCTGATGACCCGCCTGCGCAGCTATGAAGGTGTCTTCAATGTCGTCAATGATATGGAAAGTGCGTCTGAGGAGGTCCAATTTGATCTCAAGCCTGGCGCGCAAGCGCTCGGCATTACCGCGTCTGATGTCGCAAGACAGGTTCGCCAAGGCTTCTTCGGTGAAGAAGTCCAACGCCTGCCACGCGATGGCGAAGATGTACGGGTCTACGTCCGTTATCCCCGAGTTGATCGGGAGTCGCTCGACTTTCTGAAATCCATCCGCATTCGGACGAATGACGGACGACAATTACCACTGGATTCCGTGGCCGATCTCCGCTTTGAAAAAGGCACAAATCAGATCTTACGACGCGAACGTCAGCGCGCGATCATCGTCAGCGCCGAAGTTGTCACAGACCGCATTGATGAAATTCGCAAAGAACTAAATGACGGGTTTTTCGATGAGTTTGATCAACTTCACCCGAACGTCACGCGTGGTAATATTGGCCGTGCACAAGGGGAAGCGGAATTCCAGCAAGAGTTATTGATCTTCTTTTTGATTGCGATTGGTACGGCGTATTTCCTCGTGGCTGTATCGTTCAAATCCTATTTCGAACCCATCCTGATCCTGCTTGCCGCCATTCCGTTTTGTTATTGCGGTATGATTATTGGCCATATGACGATGGGCGCTACCATGTCGTTGCTCTCTATATTAGGCATGTTCGCGGCAGCAGGTGTCGCCGTGAACGATAATCTAGTCTTGCTGGACTATGTCCATCGATTGCGAGCAAAAGGCATGGATGGCGCGCAGGCTTTGGTGGAGGCTGGCACACGTCGGTTCCGCCCAATCTTGCTGACATCTCTGACAACCTTTGTCGGTCTCTTACCATTGTTGATAGAGAAGTCCCTTCAAGCGCAATGGCTCATTCCGATCGGAATTAGTTTGGCCTTTGGTGTTTTATTTGCCCTCTTCGTGACCTTGTTCTTTGTCCCTGCCCTTTACGGTATCGGCGCAGATATCGGTCGGGCGTGCAAGTATCTTTTCAAGGGGACGCCACGCGTAGGTTTCACGGCAGAGCTTTCTAGACCGGCTGCAGCGAAGGCCGAAGCCGATATAGAACCATTTGGGTAAATAAGCGTCCAAGAGACTCAAAGAAAAAAAATGCGGTGAGCCCAATAGGCCACCGCATTAATCAGTTAAAGATTGGACAGCGTTACGTTCTACTGAAAACAGTATGCGCATCCCAAACTGCGTTCTGGCGGAAGATTAGCTTATTCAGGAGCAACGCCATCAACACGCTAGAGATAAGCGTAACGGCCATCATGTGAATATATCCGCCGCCAGGGAGTTTTGGCCATGCGAAGAGGAAGACAGCGTAAAGGCCAACCCCGAAGAACACCGCCATGATCATCGCATTGGCGTTCACATTTTTGAACAAAAGCCCGACAATAAAGGCCGCCAAGATAGGCATAGAGAGCAAGCCATAGAGCGTTTGCACCGTATTGATGAGACTGTCTTGCGTCGCAAAGAACGGCACGAGAAGGAGGCTCAGAACAACCATAACAACGGAAACCCAAAGTGAAATACGTTTCACATCAATTTTTTCGTTAAAATAGGTTTCGTGAATATCACACACCCACAATGCCGCAGAGGCATTTAGAATTGAATTAAAGGTCGTCAGCATAGCCGCCAAAATGGCCGCAGCAAAGGCTCCCGATAGATAGGTTGGAAGCAAATCACCAACGAGTTGACCATAGGCCATGTCGTTGTCGACACGTCCATAGAGCTTAAAGGCAACAATACCTGGAAGCACGATAATCGCGGGCACGATCAGCAAGCGAATGCCCGCCGCCGCCAGAATACCTTTTTGCGCTTCTTTAACGCTTGGTGAGGCCATCGCGCGCTGCGTGATAGTCTGGTTTGTCGACCAATAAAACATTTGGATAAATAGCATGCCGGTGAACAATGTTGAAAACGGAATATCGGAATCAGGTGCGCCAATCAGGGTCAAACGCTCTGGCGGGATACCTGAGAAATCAAAATTGATGGCCTTCAGTGCGATGAACGTCACGAATAGTGCCAAGCTAAGTAGTAAAATCCCCGAGAATGTATCGGAGACAGCAACGGCACGAAGCCCGCCAAAAATCGCATAAGCTGCGCCCATGATTGCCACGATGATGGAAATCACGAAGATCATCGAATTGATCTCCCCAAATCCTGGCACCGAAACAGGTGAGATAGGCAAGTTGAACATGCTGATCATAAATTGCGAACCCCCATACAGGATCGCAGGCAAAAATATCACGACATTACCAAGTAAAAACAGAACCGAAATCAAAGCGCGGATATGCTTATTATTATATCGTCTCTCCAAAAGTTCCGTCGTCGTCGTACAGTTATATTTGTAATAAACAGGAATAAAGACGAAGCAGAGCATCATCAGTCCGACAACCGCTGCGAGTTCCCACCACGCCAACAAAGCCATTTGATTACCATTCATCCCAACGAGTTGGTCCGTGGAAAGGTTCGTCAAAGTAATGGATCCTGCAACGAAGTACCATTTCAAAGATCCACCCGCGAGAAAGTACTCTTTCTCGCCGTCTTCGCTATGTCTTGCGCCTTTGCAGTAAAGATAGGTGACGAACGCAATAAGCGCCGTCAGCCCCAAGAAGACAGCAATTTGTGATGCTTGAAGTTCCATAATTATCCCCGACCCGACTTGCGCAGGTTTTCTATGATTTGATTGTTTTTCAGTTCAATGTCTATGGTAGGCTCTAATATCATGCGTTTACGGCTTTTTTGAAGACAAATAGATATGAGCTGAAGTCACCTTTGGCCATATATCTAACTTTGTCATTCACTTGCCCTGTCGCCACATAGGGCAATGGCATCCCATTTTGCATCAACGCGTCGCCTGCATATCGCGCACCATCTTCGACCAGCATATAATCCGCCGCGGAATCTAGACCCACCATTCGGGCACGACGGAACGGAAGGTTCGGCGCGGCCAAAATATGGAAATATGCGAGATATACAGTACGTTCATCACGAGTCGTATATTGCCAACAAACTTCGTTATCGGACTTGATAAGTCGATCAAATCGGCCACCCACCATATCGGAGGCTGTCTCTTTGGCAAATTCCATAAGGCTTTGCAGCTCCGCCTTATTGGCGTCGATGTCTTCTTCATTCAGGGAAATACCGCGCGCAGCACAAAAAGCACCCGCATTGAACCGCGTATCAATGGAACTTATCCGACCATTTTGATGGTTCGGCGACGGTCCGATATAGGCGGCGGTGACGTCCAGCGGAAATAAATAAGAACAGCCATTTATAATATCGAGACGACCAATTGGATCGCACATATCGCTTGTCCAATTCTGCGCCATATAACTGAGCATTCCCAAGTCAAAACGGTTACCACCACTCGCACAATTCTCGAAAAGGACATCTGGGTATTTCTTCACCAAACGGCGTAAAAGCTCATAAAGCCCCAAAATATAGCGATGGGAGACTTCGCGTTGACGGTTCTTTGGAAGACCCGCTGAGCCCGTCTCCGTCATGTTGCGGTTCATGTCCCATTTAACGTAATCGATATCGCCGCAAGATAGGATGTCATCGATTTGGCCAAACAAATAATCAATCACATCATCACGTGACAGATCCAATGTTAGTTGATTGCGTCCAAGGGAGGCTGTTCGTCCGGGTACATGCAGAGCCCAATCAGGATGTTTTTCAAACAACTTGCTTTTGGGGTTGACCATTTCTGGTTCGAACCAAATCCCGAATTTTAATCCTTTGGCTTTCACTTTGGCTGCCAAAGACGGTATGCCTGACGGAAAGCGTTTTTTGTCAGCGGTCCAATCCCCAAGAGACGATGTATCATCCCGCCTGCCT
>CALHXF010000146.1 GCA_938040095.1 uncultured Caulobacterales bacterium | reverse complement strand
GTTGTGATAAGTGATGGACGATCCACGTTGGGCGCGGGAATCATCCCGAATTTGCCATGCCGTGTGTTTACCTTCACCGCGGATGATAATCCAAACACGGATTGGCTGGCCCTTTTGGCAGCTAAGAACGGGGGAACGGACCTCTCGGGTTTGGGAGCCGTCGAAGCCACGCGTTTGATGGCCACAGGCGGCGGACCACAACTCGCAACCGATCAAGCGGGCGAGATATTCAAAGCGGGTCAACGGAAGTGGTTAATCCTGCCGGTTGACGCGGCCGCGCGTGATGTGAAGATTGAATGGGTTCAAGATACAAAGCGCATTCGCCTTCGCGATCTTTCACCCGTCAAACATGCAGCAGCGGGTTCAATATGGGGGCAGCGTGAAATCACACAATTGCGAACGCGTGGACCGCAGGCGTTTGACATGATCGTAGACGCCTCGCGTAAATGGAACGTGCAAACCGATGAAACAGCCTTCCTCGTTTTGGAAGAGGCCACAGACTATATCGAAGCCAAGATTGATCCGCCGCGCAGCTTCCCAGCAGAACGCATGACGGACTATAGGGACGACCTTGCCGAGATGCGCGCGGACGAAGCCGAAGAGCGCGCAGAACATTTCGACGAAATCAAGGACCCGTGGGAAGAGCAAGTAGCATGGTGGAGTGGTGATTGGGCGAAGGCCGACGCTAAACCTCAACCCGTGATGGACGTCAGCGCACCCGTCGTTGAATCAGTGGTGGCCGCGTCACCTCCGCCGGATCCAAACATGGTGAGCCCTGAGAATGAGGCGTCACCTGAAGAATTTGACGTTATTGTCGTCACAGGAAGTCGAGCTCGCCTCGAAGGAGATGAGATTATCGTGAATGGTGCACGCATGCCGAACCCAGCAGGTACATTGCCCGCAGAGATCAGTATCACGGCTCGCCCTTGGTCCCCTGACAGACCCTATTTGACAGCTCTCGCTGATCTTGACGGCACAGCCTTTGAAACGATCTATCGTGAACAACGCCAGACCTATGGGGATCGACCTTCCTTCTATCTTGAGGTCGCAGACCAACTTCACCGCAAAGGCCAAACGACCCGCGCCGCATCGATAGCAGCCACCGCTTTAGAGCTAACGAGTGCGACCCTAATCACCCGCGCCAATGTCGCGGACCGTCTGCTGATGTATGGTCGCACCGAGACCGCGATCACGCTGTACCGTGATGTTCTGCCCGCCTCACAGGATCGCCCTCAACCTTTTTATAATCTCGCGCTCGCCCTGATCCAAGCTGGTGATGACGCCAAAGGAAAAAGACGTGACGCACTCTATGGCGAAGCGTTCGGACATCTTGTTCATATCATTAATGCGCCGTGGGAAGATGACTATGAGGGTATTCATCTCATTGCGCTTCAAGACATGAACCGAACCTTGGCGCGTCTGCCCAAACGCAAGCGTCGCAATTTCCAAAGAATCCTCGGCTTGGATAAAGTCTTCTATCAAAACTTACCTGTGGATATTCGGGTCTTAATTGATTGGACTGCTGATGATGCTGACCTTGACATTCACGTCATTGAACGCGTGGATGCCGAGGACGAAGAGCTAGCCTATTACAGCAACCCTGAAACCAAACGGGGCGGTCGCGTCAGCAATGATATGACAGAAGGCTATGGCCCCGAGGAATATATGATCCGTCGCGCTCCGAACGGTCTGTATCGCGTGGAGTCAGATTATTTCGCTCAAGATGAATATACTGAGGATGGTGCATTGAAACTTCGCGCGCGTCTCTGGCGGAACTTTGGACGTAAAACCGAGACCTTCGAGACGGTTATTATCGAGATGTTAGAGGAAAAAGAGGACGCTTATATTCTGGGTGAAATCCAAGTTGGACCAAAATTGGACCACGACGCAGATATGGTAGAAAACGACCAAACCATTGCGGCGGAGCCAGAGTCGGAATAAGGCCCCGACATGTCATCTGATCCTACATCCAAAACCACCTTAGCTCTCGAAGCTGCAACGCCGCGACGTCGGACCTATGGATTGTTGAATTGGATGGGATTGCGCACGCTTTATATTAAAGAAGTACGGCGCTTTATGAAGGTTGCGCCGCAGACCATCCTTGCGCCAATTATATCGAACCTCTTGTTCATGACAGTTTTTGTTCTCGCCTTTGCGCAAACGCGCGGCATTGGCGAAGGCGCAGCGACGGATAATTTCATTGTCTTCCTCGCCCCTGGCCTCGTCATGTTGGGGATTTTGAACAATGCCTCCGCGAACTCGTCGTCCTCCATTATGACAGGTAAAATGATGGGCTCGATCAATGATGTGTTGATGACGCCCCTGTCCTATATTGAACTTGCACTCGGCTATATCGGCGGAGCGGCAACGAGGGGTATTTTGGTCGCGGTCGTCACAGCCATTGCCATCTCAATTTTCTTTACACCGCTCTGGCCCGTCCAGCTTTGGGCTGTGCTTTATTTCGGAGTGAGTGCGGCTGTCATGCTGGGTATGATTGGGGTTCTGTCGGGGATTTGGGCGGAGAAATTCGACCAACTCGCTGTCGTGAACCAGTTCATCATCTTGCCGCTGTCTTACCTGTCAGGGACATTTTATAAGATCGAAATCTTACCACCCCTGTTTCAAAAAATCAGTTTCTGTAATCCGCTATTCTATCTCATTGATGGCTTCCGATATGGGTTCTTAGGCGAAGCGGATGGCAACGTCATGATCGGCGTCGCCCTGACAGCCGCTATCAATATTGCGTTGTTCATCACAGTGCTTTCAGTTCTTAAACGTGGCTGGCGGATTAAAAGCTAAATTACCCCCTCTTTCCCATTGCCCCTTAACACGTCTGAATTCACATCACGACCTCGTGATACTTCAATTATTAACCAAATGGTTTATTACAACTAGATAGAACACATCGCAGCACAAGAGTTGCTAAATTTTTACTCTATAAAAGACCAATTAGTCAATAATTGCA
>CALHXF010000145.1 GCA_938040095.1 uncultured Caulobacterales bacterium | reverse complement strand
CAGAACAATTACGACGCGCAACAGGACCCGCGCTTCGCACCGCCAAAATCACTAAATCAGATGCCTCACATTCTTGCGGCACTTCTGATGGATTTTGTAGGATCGAGATTTGCCACTCGCCAATTTTCGCGCGGCAAGCCAGGGCGTCGCATTGGGCAATACGATCTTTATACGGAGCCCAATCGACATCATTAAAACCTGCTCGCTGGGCAAATTGCTCCCGACCATATCGATCAGGACGCCGCGACCCAACCATCAGGACAGGATCACCATCGCCCTCTTCTGGCGGAGCCCAAAATGCAACTTTCGCTGAGTCCGAAATCCGCAAGTCTGGCGTATCCGCCGTGGTCCATCCAGAAAACGCGATAACAACAGCTGTGAGGCCCGTAATCCTCACCCATTTAACACCCATGCAAAGCGCCACAAAACCTAAACTAAAAACGGGTAAAACCCAATTCGGAGCTGCTCCGATATAGAGCATCGCGCCGGGCCAACTTGCGACCCATTTTGCAGCCGCCAGGATTGGCTCTAACGCCAACCCCATCAATTGCAGCGGCGGCCCCTCCAACCCGAATGGCATCAGCAACAGCGAAACCACCGCAAGGGGCATAACGAAAAGGGAAAACAGCGGCATCGCAAGTAGATTCCCAACAAAGCCATATTGTGCAAAACGGTTAAAGTGAAACAGCGCGAACGCACCCGTCGCAAAGCCCGCAACAAGGCTGGTAACACTCAATGAGGTGAAAAAATCAACGACTTTTCTGGCCAACCGACGCTGCGTAAATGGCGGGCGCATCGCTTGCCACGCTTGATAGGTCGCCACCAAGGCCACCACCGCAGCGAAGGACATTTGGAACCCAACCGAGATCAGGCTTTCAGGGTGCAGACCTAACGTTATCAACGCTGCCACGGAAACTGACCGCATGGATATGGCGCGCCGATCAAGAATGATTGCCAGAAAGAAAATTGTCGACATGACCCATGCTCGCTGGGTTGCAACGGATGCACCTGACAAAACCAGATAGAAAGTGGCAGCACCAATCGCCGTGACAGCCGCGAACTTCCGCACGTCATACCGACGCGACAGTGGTAAAATACACGCTAAACCAAAGGTCATGGCAGAATATGTACCGCCGGCCAGCAACGCCATGTGCAAACCAGAGATGGCGAGAATATGCGCCAATCCCGCGACACGCAAATTATCCGTTTGCTCCTGTGGAATAAAACGCCGCACACCTGTCATCAGCGCCGCTTGCAGCCCTGCCGTATTCACGGGGGCCTTTGCCATGACGCGATCTGCAATCTTATATCGCCACCGTACCACGACGCGGCGCAGCGAATTAAACGCGGCCAACTCCACATCCGCTTGACGTCGGGGCGCGCCATAACCAAATCCGAAACCTCCGATTTGACGGAAATAGGCGACTTGCCCCGAGTCATATCCTCCCGGAACGACGGCACTCGGCGGCGCTTTGGCAGCGACCAACCAATTGATAGTGTCGCCCGCCAATATTGGAGGTTCAGGTTTTTTCGTGATCCGTATGCGCAATCGCTCTGGCTTATTCTCCGCGCTCAACCCTCTAATTTTATGCGTTTCAACGACATAGCGTTCACTCTTGCCTGATTTTTCGATTGCACTGACCCAGCCCTCAATACGGTAGGTGCGTTCCGCGACAGGTAAGCGTGAGGCATCGGCTTCTGCGGTGTGCCAAACGGCGCGTCCTATGCCCAGTAAGACCAAAAACACGATCCAGATGACACCGAAACCTCGCCAGGCTCTGCGATTGAATATCCACCAGCTAATGGCTGCGGCACCAATGAGAGCTGCGGTGATCACAAAGGACGGTTCTCTTGACCACCCGAAATAGGCCGCTATCCCAACGGCAAAGGCGATCACCCCTGAATTGAATCCCAATGAAGCGTCCAGGGCATCCAACGCATGTTGAACCCTCATTTTTGCAGGTGTGGATTGCGCAAACCCGTCCTGAAAATCTCTATTCACGTCAATCATCACATGCCATAGAGCGCCCAAATTCAACAATAATGCAACCCCGAAAGATCGAAACCGATATGACTCGCCCAGTTGTCACACGTTTTGCGCCGTCTCCGACGGGTTACCTCCATATTGGCGGGGCGCGGACAGCCTTGTTCAATTGGTATTTCGCCAAAAAAATGGGCGGACAGTTTAAGCTACGTGTCGAAGACACGGACAAAGCACGCAGCACGGATGACGCGACGGCGGCGATACTCAAAGGCATGGAGTGGTTAGGCCTGAGCGCAGATGGCGATGTGGTTTACCAAAGTCAAAATGTAGATGCGCATGTTGCGGCCGCAAATGCTCTGCTGGAAAGCGGTGCAGCCTACAGGTGTTACCAGACTGCCGACGACATTGAGGTCTTAAAATCTGAAGCGCGCGAAAATAACCGTGCATTTCGTAGCCCTTGTCGGGAACGCAAAGATCAACCTGATTTGCCCTTTGCCGTGCGCTTTCGCGTGCCCGAGGGACAGACGACAATTCATGACCATGTCCAAGGTCAGGTCACATGGCAGAATGACAGCTTTGACGATCTTGTTCTTTTACGTGCTGACGGAACGCCAACCTATATGCTCGCGGTCGTCGTCGATGATCACAATATGGATGTGACACATGTTATTCGCGGTGATGATCATTTGATCAATGCAGGACGCCAAACGCAACTTTATCAAGCGCTCGGATGGGACACGCCTGACTGGGCACATGTGCCTTTGATTCATGGTCCCGACGGAAAGAAACTGTCGAAACGACATGGCGCGTTAGGTGTCGGAGCCTATGCCGATTTGGGATATATTCCGTCAGGGCTTCGTAATTATTTGGTCAAGCTAGGGTGGAGTCACGGTGACACGGAAATTTTCCTCAATGACGCGGACTTAACGTCTGCCTTTTCTCTCGACGGGATCACAGCATCTGCGGCACGGTTAGATTTTGACAAGATGGACTACATCAACGCCCAGCACATGACAGAAATGGACGATAGCGCCCTCATGAAGCTAGCCCTCCCATTTTTGGAAACGGTTAATGACGGCCCAATATCCCAAACCGTTCAGGATCGAATCCTGAGCGGTATCCCAACGCTGAAACCTCGTGCGAAGACACTCGTCGAATTGGCAAATCAGGCCCGTTATCTCATGGATATTCGCCCCTTAGAAATTACAGGTAAAACAGCGAAACCCCTCAAACGAGACGGGGTCATTGACCTGCTCTCCGCTTTGACTTTGGCGTTAAAATCCCGCAAAGGATCGCCGTGGACAGCAGAGGCGCTTGATATTGAACTCAAGGACTTTGCGGAACAACGTGAACTCGGTTTTGGCCGCATCGGACAACCCGTTCGTGCAGCTCTAACGGGCGGCTCGCCCTCACCCGACTTGTCTGTCGTTCTTGCTCTTTTGGGGCCAGATGAGACATTCGGTCGGTTGGATGATGCTATCGCGGCATTTGGGTAGAATAGACACGACATAAGAAGACGACAGGCACAGGAAGGCTAACTTAATATGGAAAATAAAATTACTAACACGGGCACGGCGACCGTAACGATTGAAGGGAAAAGCTATGAGCTGCCCATCATGAAAGGGAGCATGGGCGCACCAGGTATTGATGTGCGTTCACTCTACAAGCAAACTGGGCATTTCACATTTGATCCCGGCTACACGTCGACATGTTCAACAGAAAGCCAAATCACATTCATCAACGGTAACGAAGGACAACTCCTTTACCGCGGTTACGACATTGAAGACTTAGCTGAAAATTCGACCTTCCTCGAAGTTGCTTATCTCTTGATCAATGGCGACCTCCCATCCGCGGACCAGAACAAAAAGTTCACGAACACTATTACATCGCACACGATGTTGCATGATCAAATCGAACATTTCTTCAACGGCTTCCGTCGTGACAGTCATCCAATGGCGATGATGTGCGGCACAGTTGGCGCATTGTCTGGATTTTACCATGACGACACGCATACAACTGTTGATGCGGCCCGCGACATGGCCATTCACCGCCTGATCGCTAAAATCCCAACAATTGCGGCTCGCGCCTATAAATACTCCATCGGGCAACCAACCGTCTATCCTGACAACTCACTGTCTTACGCCGAGAACTTCCTGAACATGTGTTTCAGTGTTCCTGCAGAGCCATATAAAGCGTCACCAACAATTGCACGCGCGATGGATAAAATCTTCATCTTGCATGCGGATCACGAACAAAACGCGTCGACATCAACTGTGCGTTTGGCTGGCTCCTCTGGTGCTAACCCATATGCTTGTATCGCATCGGGTATCGCGTGTCTTTGGGGACCAAGTCATGGCGGCGCCAACGAAGCTTGCCTCAAAATGTTGCAAGAAATTGGAACGGTGGATCGTATCCCTGAGTTCATCGCGCGGGCAAAAGACAAATCTGACCCATTCCGTCTTATGGGTTTTGGTCATCGCGTTTATAAAAACTTCGATCCACGCTCACGCGTCATGCAAAAAGTAGCGCATGAAGTCTTGGAAGAACTCGATATAAGCAACCCGATCCTTGACGTTGCAAAAGAACTTGAGAAAATCGCTCTCGAGGACGAATATTTCGTATCTAAGAAGCTATATCCGAATGTCGACTTCTACTCTGGTATCGTTCTTTCGGCCCTCGGCTTCCCAACATCCATGTTCACTGTGCTGTTCTCTCTTGCACGAACAGTAGGTTGGATTTCGCAGTGGAATGAGATGCTGGAAGATCCGAGCCAGCGTATCGGTCGTCCACGTCAACTCTATTCAGGTGCTGAACCGCGCGTCTACATGCCGCTCAGCCAACGTTAGGGTTTTCCGGTAAACCCTAACACGGCCTGCGCGGCCTGCGCGCTGGCCGACACATTTTTTGAGCCTCGCATGAGGTCAGTTTGTGAAATTAACGCGTCGCTTACAGCGGCGCGTTTTTTTGTGTCTGTTAAGTAGGGACGAACAGCCTTGGCTAATATATCACCTGTAACTTGTTTCTGCACAAATTCAGGTATCAACAGTGTATCCGCATTGATGTTCACCATCGAAAAATACTTCGCTTTCAACACGAGCAATACCAAAGTAGCCGTCAAATGGCTCACTTTATAAGCCATCACCGTAGGCACACCCGCACAGGCAAGCTGTGTTGTGACAGTCCCTGAACACGCCAATGCCGCGGTTGAACAGGCCATAGCGTCCAATTTTAACGTTTCGGGCAATAGGATAATATCGTTCATCATCGGATCAGAGCCCGCAGCGGCACCGACGTGTTCCGCAACTGAGTCAGACACAGGACTGATAACAGCTAGGTTTGGAATGTCGCGTTTCAAAGCCTGAACGGTTTCACTAAAAGGTTTTGCTAGACGTTTGACTTCGGCTGGCCGGCTACCAAAAAAGACCGACAATATCGGACGATCTCCCAAGTTATACTGCTGACGAATACGATCAGGATCACCTGCGCGGTAATCCGTATCAAACACGGCATTGCCAACATGTTGTGTCGAAAGCCCCAAGGGCGTGAACCAATCCGCTTCAAAGGGATGAAGGGTGAGCAGAGCATCAAATAATCTCGCCAGGCGTTTCGCACGTGAAGGCCGCGTGGCCCAAACTTGCGGTGCAACATATTTAACGAGCTTTTTGTCAAACCCATCTTTGCGTAGACGTTCCGCCAATCGCACCATAAAACCATAACTGTCGATCATGACAACCATATCAGGCTGTGTTGCCATAATGTCAGCGGAAGCCTCGGCTATCTTGCGGTAAACTAAGGACAAGCGGGTAAGGGCTTCGGTAACACCAAATATCGCTAAACCATTTGTGTTGACCGCGCTGACTATGCCAGCCTCAGCCATGCGTGTTCCGCCGATACCAAACAGTGACACATTAGGGTCTAACGCCCGCAATTCTGTCGCAAGATCAGCTCCGAGCTGATCTGCAGAAGGTTCTACGGCAATCAGATAGATATTCATTCGGCTTTGGGCAAGCCTGCAATAAACAGGCCTGCTTCATCTGCTAATCTAACAGTCTCTTCCCGCTCGATCACAAAAGCTCCGCCCGCTTCGGCAACAATTCCAGCTAAGCCCGCCAGAGAGGCGAGGCGTATCGTTTCTGGTCCCAGTGTCGGTAAATCGACGCGAGTGTCTTGCGTAGGCTTCACAAGTTTGGCCAAGACACCAACGCGGCCTGTCATAGAGCCCTTTAATGCAATCGGGAGTGCTGCCACACGCCTCAACATTGAATCTGTACCTTCTTGTGCTTCTACTGCCAGAGTAACACCACGCGCAACAATCGCGCCCTGCCCGATGTCCAATGCGCCAATCGCAGCCGCTATTTCACAGGCCTTAAGCGCGTCATCGCGATGGGTTTCAGTCATCTGCACGGCACCCAAAACACCCTCGTCAAGCATGAGGTCTTCGCAGACCTCTTGCGGTGAAACAATTTGGAAACCCTCATCTTCAAAGAGTGTTAGATAGTGCCGCATGAGCGCATCATCCCCCTTGGCTCCTGCGCGAACAAGGCCAGGTAGACTACGCATTGTTTTCAGATCAGGCTTCATTTTCGTAAAATCGGGACGTTTCACAATACCCGCAAAACAAACATGACTACAGTCGGCTTGTTTGAGGATTTTGAAAATTTTACCCATTTGCCCCATTCTCAACCGCGGCGCGTCGGGGAAATTCACGTCAGACACGAAAGGTGACAGCGCAATCACAGTTGCCAGCCTTCCACTTTCGAGCGCTGCCGTTTCTACGTATTCGGGTAGCTTCCCGCCTCCTGCGATCAAACCAACACGCATATTATTTACCATTTGGCATGGTGAGCGCACGATTGGAATCTTCACTAATGAAGGCCACGATTTCTTTAACTATGGGATGTTCGCCATAGAGAGTCTTGGTGTCTTCTAAACGTTCGGCAAAGGTGCCTTCCTGTGCGAATAAAAGGCGATAAGCCGCTCTCATTTCGCGAATTTTCTCGCGCGTGAACCCACGCCGTTTCAATCCGACAATGTTTAAACCAGCAAGATGTGCGGAGTTTCCGAGAACGAAACCGTAAGGGATGACATCTTTAATCACAGTGGCCATACCACCAACAAAGGCGTGTGCGCCGATCCGTGTGTGCTGATGAATAGCGCAAAGTCCGCCCAAAATGGCGTGATCGCCGATGGTCACATTCCCTCCAATTTGGGCGCCATTCGAAACAACAACATGGTTCCCCATCTGCCCTTCATGCGCCAAATGCGTGCCAACCATAAAATAGCAATCGTTCCCTATTCGGGTCATTGGTTTCCCAATGTCGGTGCCAGGATGAATGTTGACGTTTTCACGAAATGTACATCTAGCGCCGATTTCAATCCCAACAGGGCCACCCTTATGTTTGAAATCCTGCGGAGCATAACCCATCGAGACGAAAGGATAGAGCTTGCTATCTTCGCCGATTTTGGTGTTACCGACTAGATTTACATGACCCACGATCTCAACGTTGTCACCAAGTTCCACTTCGGGTCCGACAACTGAAAAGGGACCAATTTTTACACCCTCACCGAGTTTTGCTTTCGGGTCGACAAGTGCTGTCTCATGAATTTCAACCGTCATCCTACAACCCTATAATTTCATTTGCGCCGCGGTGAATTTGACGTCGGCAGCACGTTTGCCGTCTACCTCAATAACGCCTTCATATTTATAAAACCCTCTACGTTCCCGCACAAGTTCGACATGAATATCCATCACGTCACCTGGTTTGACGGCTCTGCGGAACTTTGCGGACTCTACGCCCGAAAACCCAATGAATGCGCCTTCGGGCACATCGCCTCTCAACCCAACAATCAACGAACCCGCTTGCGCGGTCGTCTCGATGAGCAAAACACCAGGCATAATCGGTAATTCGGGGAAATGCCCCTGAAACAGTGGCCAAGTAGGGTCAACGCGTGTTTGGGCTGTGATGGTTGTTTCATCAATTTGTAGCACGCGATCAATAAACAACATCGGATCACGATGCGGTATTATCCGCATGACGGCGTCTCGGTTCAGTGGCAGCTCATGTGTCATTTTCGATCCGCTAATTTTTTAAATGCAATCAAACTACGCATTTGCTCTCGGATAGGTGTAGCGGGAAATCCAAAATAGACCTCGCCTGCTGGCACGTCTTTCACCGCGAGGCTATTTACGGCAAGTGTCGCGCCATCTCCGATTTCAATGTGGTCAGCCATACTAGCGCGTCCTGCCATCACAACATTTTTACCGATTTTACAACTTCCCGATATACCAGCCTGCCCCGCAATAATCGTACCTTCACCAATAGTGGTATTGTGACCAACCTGAACTTGGTTATCCATCTTAACGTAATTTGATATTATAGTATCGCCTAGTTGACCGCGGTCGATACAGCTATTCGATCCTACATCAACATCATTGCCGATAATCACGCGCCCCAAGTGAGGGATTGCAAGCACGCGACCTTTGTCTTTGACCATTCCAAAGCCAGCCCCACCTATAATAGCGCCCGATTTTATCCGGCAGCGATCTCCGATATGTGCGAAGGAGATGGATACAAGGGATTCAATAACACAAGACATGCCAATTTGTACGCCATCACCAATCACGCAATTCGCCCCGATTTGACTGCCCGCACCGATTGAAACACCTGATCCGATTACGGCTGAAGGGTGAACACTAGCTGTCTGATGCAGGATTGTTTCAGGTGAATTTGTAACGCCCTCACTAACCATCTTCTTGCTGAGTTTTGCGAAATCTGCCCGTGGGTTTGAGCTCAAAATAGCGATTATTCCCGTTTTCGAAACATTTGCAGATAAGGCTACCGTCGTAATACAAGCCGTCGCTCGCGCCGTGGCCAGATGCTTGTTGTGCCGTTTGTTCGTAAAAAATGTGATATCTCCTGCGACACTCATATCCAATGCGGAGAGAGAGCTAACGCCCTCATCTATCGCCTCGGGAATTGAGAGGTCGCATCCAAGTATATCCGCGACATCGCCCAATGTCATGGACGGCCTGATAGTGTAAAAATGGCGATCAATCATAAGATTATCTTATGCGGCAAAGGTGGATCAATTTACAATTAAAAAAGGTCGATACGCAAGAAACACGCATCGACCTTGGAAGTCATTAATTGAGACAACTACCTGCCCCAAATTTATGTGTAGCGTTTAGCGCCTACGCGGTAAAGGCTGACGCGGTAAGCGTTCGCGGGTTACAGGCACAGTTGTCATCTGGCTATTCAGACGAGAGATCACAACGTCAGTGACATCGGCAGGTCCCCCAAAAATCACAAGTGACTTTTCTAGAACCACATCTGCATTACGTTCTTGTGCAATTTGATCAATAATTGCTTTGATCCTTATCGACACAAGAGAAACAGCTTTTTGCTCAGTTATTTGCAACTCTTTTGTTGCATAAAATTCTTCGGCCTGAAGTTTTTCCTGGTCATTTTGAAAAGACTTTATCTGAGCCGTAAGACCTGCATCAGCACGTACGTTTTCCATATTGCCTTTCGTCTTAAGTTGCGCCTGAAGCGACTTGCCTTTGGTTTGCAGAGGTGTCGATTTGGCTATCATTTCAGATTGAGCCGACGTGTAAATAGTTTCGAGTTGACGCGCGACGTGTTGCCCAACGATCGAGTCTTTGATGACCTTTTGCGTGTCTACGACCAAGATCGTGGACTGCGCGAAAGTCGTCCCAGCGAAAGCAACCGCGACAGCAAATCCTGCAGTGGCGCGAATGAATGTACGAATAAACATGATTAGAACCTTGTTCGTGTGGTGAACTGGAATGATTGTCTGTCGTCATACTGTTGTTTGACGAGAGGCTGGGTAAAGTCGAACCTGATTGGTCCGAAGGGGCTTTCCCAGAAAATACTAGCGCCAACAGTTACACGGGGATCCAGTCCATCTTCCGTACGTTCGCAAATAACATTTGCCGCCACAATACCTTCACAGGATGAACCCACGGTGAAATTTGCGTCATCACTGTTGATAATAACATTATAAGTGTCGCTGTCATCCAAGGACCCAACAGTCCCTGCCTCTAAGAATACACTTCCCAAGAGGGAATCGATTCCGACAGGAAAGCTGATCTCAGTGGAGGCTAGGCCAAATAGGTTTCCGCCCAATGCATCCCGACGGCCATCTGAACCGAAGACAAGCGTATCACCCGTATCTGCGTTAAACTGGAGGACCCGAGGGCCTACACCAGCATTGTCGAACCCACGAAATTCGAAGTTACCCTTGAAATAACGATCATTAATCGAGACAGCATCTCCACCCCAGCCGCGGATATATCCGCCAGCGAGGGTTGCAGACGCGATGACGTCCTTAAAGAGGCCTTTGTAGTAATTGCCGCGAATATCTGTGCGAAGATACTGCACATCGCCACCAATACCCGCAATATCTTGGCTCAAACGGACATCGAATCCACCCGTTGGAGTGATTGGGTCGTTCCGACGGTCCCACGCAAATGTATATCCAAAGATAGATGACAAACGACCGCCCAATTGATCACATAAGTTCAAAAGTTGACGATTATTACCCGTATTCGTAGAGGTCCCTTGACCCGCTAGAAGACTAGGACACTGATCTTGTTGCGGAAATTCGATATCCTCTTGGCGAAGCGTGTAACGTCCATTGAAGTTCGTGTATTCCGTGAGCGGGAATCCAAAGCTGACTTGGCCACCTGTACGACGTTGTCGGAAGTTGGCTTCATCAATCAAATCAATAACAGTATCAAATACATTGAAACTTGCCGCCAGATTACGCCCCATGAAACGCGGCTCTGTAAACCGCAAATCAACTTCGCGACGGTTTGATGACGCTCGGATAACGAACCGCAGAAGCTGTCCACGTCCACGTAAGTTACGCTGTGTGATCGACAAATCGACGAGGAACGCGTCGGCGGAAGAGAACCCCGCAGAGAAAGACAACTCGCCTGTTGGTTGCTCAGTGACCTCAACCTCAACGATGGCGCGATCTGGCGCGGAGCCTTGTGTTTCCGTAATCTCTACATTTTCGAAGAAACGCAGGGATCGCACACGCGAACGTGACCGCTCGAGAAGGATACGGTTAAATGCATCCCCTTCAACAAGTTCTACTTCGCGACGAATAACTGAGTCCAAGGTGGTCGTATTCCCGACGATATCGATACGCTCGATATAGGTTCTTTGACCTTCGACGACGTTAAACACCATATCCACCGTCTTTGTGTCTCGGTTGCGGTTAATATCAGGCTGAATATCGACGAATGCATAGCCACCGATACCCGCAGCAAAATTCAAACTGTCAATCGCGTCTTCGACGCGGCTGGCATTGTAAATTTGACCTTTGCGAAACGGTACCAAATTTTTCAGAAAATCCTTGTTCAGTGTATCTAGTTTTGTCTCAACGGAGATATCACCCCAAGTGTACTCATCGCCCTCATCTACCGTGAAGGTGATGTAGAAGTCTTCTTGGTCTGGCGTGAGTTCAGCAACGGCTGAAACGACGCGAAAATCTGCGAAACCACGGTTCGTGTAAAATGTTCTAAGCTGTTCTTGGTCAAATTGCAGACGACCTGGATCGTAGTTGTCATTTGAGCTGAAGAATTTGTACCAGCTTGATTCTGTTGTTGCGAGCTCCTTACGGAGACGGCGATCAGGGAACTCGGCGTTGCCGATTATGTTAATGCGCTTCACGCCTGTAACAGGACCTTCGGTGACTTCAAAAATCAAGTCGACGCGGTTTTGGGGCTGTTGAACAACTTTTGGCGCGACAGTAGCTGCAAACCGACCTGACTGACGGTAAAGCTCGATAATACGTGTCACATCTTCTTGAACGCCTGCGCGGGTAAAGATAGCGCGAGGTTCGGCGGAAATTTCATCGGTAATTTTGTCGCTCTTGAGAGACTTATTTCCCTCGAGGATGACGCGGTTAATGATCGGGTTTTCAATGACAGAAACAAGAACATTGCCGTCTCTTGGATCAATGGACACATCCGCAAACAATCCAGTTCCATAAAGCGTCTTAACAGACGTATCGAGACGCGTTTCCGAATATGGATCACCTGGAGAGAAGAGAAGATAGGACGCGACTGTATTGGCTTCGACGCGCTGGTTCCCCTGCACTTGAATAGAACGAATAACCGTAGGGGCCGCCTCTTGCGCAGAGGCTGGCACAGATAAAGCGAGTAACGGTGCGCCGAGGAGAACCGATACAATGGCTGTGCGCCAGATGGCTAAGAATGTGAGATGAAAATTCATATTTCGTCCAGCTTAGGAGAAGTCGATACTTGTGATATAACCAATGTCATTTATCGTCAGAACCACAAAGAGAGTTAGTAATACTGCAAATCCGATCTTAAACCCAAACTCCTGTTTTTGTTGACTCAATGGTCGTCTTGCGACGGCTTCATAGCCGTAATACATAAGATGTCCACCATCCAGCACGGGCAGAGGCATTAAATTAGCGAAACCTAACGCGATAGAAATGGAAGCCGCGAGCGCTGTCATGCGCAAGGCCCAAGCCTTTACTTTAACACCAAGTGGAACATCAGCTTTCGCTGTGTCAGCTGCAACTTTTCCGACAACGGTTGCAATTTTAACGACGCTACCGAGCTGCTTCCCATCTTCTTTGCCTCGGAATATGCGACCGAGGTAAGTTCCAGTCGCCTTTAAGGTACCAGTTGTTTGCGATAAACCGTAGTTGAGAGCACCTAAGACTCCAAAGTCTTCACGAATCGGCTCTGTGCCCGCCGCCAGTCCCAACCCTACTCGACCAATATTAGCCTGCCCACCAATAGGGTCACGAATATCTTCTGATCGCGGCGTGACAATGAGAGTTACGTTTTGTCCCTGCCGCTCCACAACCGCTTCGATTGCCGTATTTTTCCGGAGAGAGATGTACTGCTGTACAAATGAAAAATTCCGTGCGTCTTTACCGTCCAAGCTGACAATTTTATCGCCCGCTTCAAAACCTGCGGCCGCAGCAGGACTATCCGCGATGACGCTCCCGACATTCGAAGGGTAATACTGATTACCAATACTCAGACCAACGCCCGCAAAGAGAATAATCGCTAAAATAAAGTTCGCGACAGGACCTGCCAGCACAACGAGAGCGCGTTGCCATACAGGGCGAAAGTGGAAAATATCATCAACGGAAGGCCCATCAGTTTTTTTTTCGTATTCCGCGCGAATCTCCGCGAGTTTCTCAATGTCCGGATTACTCGCAGCGCCCGCGTCACCTGAGAATTTTACATATCCGCCTAATGGAATACGAGAAACAACCCACTCCACGCCCGCCTTCGAGGTGCGACGCCAGATAGGTTTACCAAAGCCAATGGAAAAACGATCCACCGAAATACCAAAAAAACGAGCAACGGAATAGTGGCCCAGCTCGTGAAAAAAGACGAGGAATGACAGAACGAAGACAAAGCTAAGCGCGGCAATGAGCGTATAGATCAATCCTGCTATCATGTTGTCCCTTGGCCTTATGACCTTAAAAAAGTCTTACCATGTTGGGATGCCGCAAAGAGTCAATATTTACAAGTTTACAATCTGCTCATCTACAGTCGTACGCGCAGCTTTATCTAACGCAATAACCGCTTGAACCGTGTCCGGGGCCACAACAAAACCAGAGGTTTTAGCATGCTCATTCAAAGCGGACTCCACAACCCGTGCGATATCTAAAAATGCAATATTTCCATTTAGAAAAGCTTGGACAGCTTGCTCATTAGCCGCGTTCAAAACGCAGGGCGCCTGACCTCCTGTTTCCAAACACTCTCGCGCTAAACGCAGAGCTGGGAACTTAGACGTATCGGGTTCGAAAAATGTAAGACCAGAGAGTTTCGCAAAATCAAGCCGGTCTACAGGTGCAGAAATACGGGCGGGCCACCCCATAGAATAGGCGATGGGCGTCCGCATATCTGGGCTTCCTAGCTGGGCCAAAACGGACCCATCAATATACTCGACCATAGAATGAATGATCGATTGGGGATGCACAATCACATCAATTTCTGCACTCGGTCGATCAAACAACCAGCTTGCTTCAATTAACTCCAAGCCCTTGTTCATCAATGTTGCAGAGTCGATGCTGATTTTTGCGCCCATCGACCAGACAGGATGATTTAATGCATCTTCGCGCGTGACGTTCTTCAGGGTCTCCATTGTGGCTTCACGAAAAGGTCCACCTGATGCGGTCAAAATCAAACGGCGAATACCTTTTGAGTCATCTTCTAAAACTTGAAAAATGGCATTGTGCTCAGAATCAACGGGTAGAAGTTTCGCACCAGAGCGAAGAACAGCCGCCATAAAGGTTTCACCGGCGCAGACTAAACACTCTTTATTGGCCAACCCGACGTGAGCTCCCTGCTCTACCGCCGCCAATGTCGGCTCTAACCCCGCAGACCCAATAATCGCTGCCATTGTGAAATCTGCGGTACGACGGGCCGCTTCGATGACCGCATCAGGCCCGACACCAAACTCAATCCCAGTTTCAGCTAACCTTGTCTTTAGAATGGCGGCCTGAGCCACGTCTGCCAGGGCGACAAATTCAGGACGAAATTCAAGTGCCTGCGCGACGATCTTATCGACGCTTCGATTGGCTGTAAGTGCAACGACTTGATAGGTGCCAGCTGGGGCACGTCGGATAATATCGAGCGTATTTTGACCGATCGAACCCGTCGACCCTAAAACCGAAATACGTTTCGTCATCAACCTGGCCAAATTCCGGGAAAGAGCGTCAGACACACCGCCGCACCGATAATCGCCGCCATAAGACTATCCAGACGATCCAGAAGCCCGCCATGCCCCGGCATGAGTCCGCCTGTGTCTTTCACATTGAGCTTCCGTTTCACGCCCGACTCGAAAAGGTCACCCAGAACGGACAAAATAGCGATTGGGAGTGCTAGCGCTGCGCCCGCAATCCACCCAATTCCAACGGCGTTACCAATAACAGCCCCGAGTAAAACGGCGAGAGCTTGCCCTGTAAAAAAACCAGACCACGTCTTATTGGGTGATAATTTAGGTGCGAGTTTCGGGCCGCCCATTGTGGAACCACCGAAATAGGCGCCCACATCTGCGCCAATGACGCAGGCCATGATGAACAGAAGTCGCTGGAATCCGACTGTGTCAAACCCAACCGCATTCCCGCGCATGCCAATCATCAATAAAGTTGGCACAATAATGTAGAAAACACCAAGAACAGCCCAACTAACACGAGAAACCCGCTCTTGTTTTCCACGCACATATTGGATGCCTGCGGCTGCCAGAGCTGCGACAATGACTGCAGACATGGCAAAGCCAATGTCATTTTCAACCGTGTAAACAATCCCCGCAAGCAGTCCAAATATTGGCGCAAGGTACGCAGATAAACTCGGGCTTGGGTCGCTCATCCTGACCCATTCGTAAATCATCCGTCCACCGAATAATCCCGCGAGCACAGCCCACACCCATCCGCCAAAATAAAAGGGCGCCAAGCAGAATAAAAGTAATGCCACAGCAGAGACAAACCGAACACCCAAGCCGCTCCACTTTGGCTTTTTCATCTTTGTCTCAGTCATATTATGCCACTTCCGACTGATCGAGGTTTCCGAACCGACGTTCCCGACGATTAAAGTCAGAAATTGCGGCTTCCAGGTCTGAAACGTCAAAATCTGGCCAGAGCACATCCGTAAAAATGAACTCGGCATAGGCAGACTGCCATAGCAGAAAGTTGCTGATACGTTTTTCGCCAGAGGTTCTGATGACAAGATCCGCATCTGGTAAACCTGCCGTATCCAGATAAGCGCCGAACCCAGCCTCAGTTATTTCAGCCAAATCCTGCCCATCGGCAACAGCGCGCGCCGCAGCGCGTAACAGCTCGTCCCGACCGCCATAATTAAAAGCAATGTTCAAATTAAAGGCTGTGTTATCCTTAGTGGTCTCCTCCACCCGCTTAATCAATGCGAGCAAGTCAGGGGTTAGACCCGATCGTGACCCCAGGATTCGAACACACACATTTTTCTCATGAAGCGTAGCAAGATCACTCTCAACATATTGGCGAAGAAGGTTAAAAAGCGCTGCGATTTCAGCCTTTGGTCGCGTCCAGTTCTCTGTTGAAAAGCTGTATAGTGTCAAACACTTAACGCCAATTTCAGATGCGCCTTCAACAATCTTTCGTACGGTCTTTACGCCTTCGGTATGTCCAAAGACGCGCGGACGACGTCGAGCCTTCGCCCAACGACCATTGCCGTCCATGATGATGGCGACATGCGCCGGCATCAAACCATATGTCGGCGTAACAGACACTTAGACCTGCATGATCTCTGCTGATTTGGTTGCGAGTGAATTCTCGATTTCCGAGATGACCGCATCCGTGGCCTTCTGGACATCGCCCTCATGCGCTTTACGCTCGTCTTCACTCATACCGTCTTTTTCAGACTTCTTGAGTAAATCCATCGCGTCCCGCCGCACATTTCTCACGGCTACTTTCGCATTTTCTGAATAGGTTCCCGCGACTTTCGTCAATTCGCGACGACGTTCTTCCGTCAGAGGCGGCATTGGAATACGGAGCGTTTGACCGTCCATAACAGGGTTCAAACCAAGGTTTGATTGACGCAAGGCTTTATCAACACCCGCGACCATCGTTTTATCCCAGACGTTCACAACAAGCATACGGGCTTCAGGCACTGTAATATTAGCGACCTGATTGAGCGGCATTTGCGACCCATAAGCGGCAACCGAGATATTATCGAGCAGCGCAGCACTGGCCCGACCTGTTCTCAATCCACCAAATTCAGTGCGCAGCGCCGAAACAGCACCGTCCATACGTTTGCGGAAATCCGCGAGTTTAAAGTCATCGGCCATTTGGCCCTCCTTAGTCTTCGACAGGTCTACACGCCAGATACGGCGAAATCAGGACCCAATAATGGTACAAACACCCTGTCCAGCCATAACACGGTCGAAACCGCCCTGATCGGCCAAGGAGAACACTATAATTGGTATTTCATTCTCACGCATCAAGGTCACAGCCGACGCGTCCATAACTCTCAGGTCATCAGCGAGGACTTTATGGTAAGTTAATGTATCATATCGTTCGGCATCAGGGTTCGTTTTTGGATCGCTGTCATAGACCCCGTCAACCTGTGTACCCTTCAGTAAGGCGTCGCATTCCATTTCAGCGGCGCGAAGTGCGGCAGCTGTATCTGTGGTAAAATAGGGGTTCCCTGTTCCTGCTGCAAAAATCACAACGCGACCTTTTTCCATATGCCGTGCGGCTTTGCGACGGATGTAAGGTTCACAAACGGTTTGCATCGGAATGGCAGATTGAACACGTGTATCAACACCAAGCTCTTCGAGCGCGGATTGCATCGCCAGCGCGTTCATCACGGTCGCCAACATACCCATGTAGTCAGCCGTCGAACGCTCAATACCTGACGCGGCAGATGACAAGCCTCGGAAGATATTTCCTGCGCCAATGACTAAAGCTATTTCTAAGCCTTTATCATGCGCCGCTTTAATCTCACTTGCGAAACGCTTTACCGTTTCGGTGTCGATACCGTAAGCCTGCGACCCCATAAGGGCTTCACCAGAAATCTTCAGTAAGACGCGTTTATACTTGTATTCGGCCAAGGTCGGGGTCCTAATTACGGAAGTGCGACAGGCGACTCCCTCATTTGCAGGTGAATATAGGCATGAGACGCCCGAGGGCTAGCGAAAGTTGGGAATTTCCTGCTGTGTTATTCCACGTTCACAAATGAGAAAATCTGAGCCCTGAAATGCAAAAAAACCGCGCCCGTTTTCAGGACGCGGTTAAAATTCAGCATTTGATCCGACTCTAGGAGCCAGCAACCGCCGCAGCGACTTCTGCTGCAAAGTTTTCTTCTTTTTTCTCAATACCGTCGCCGACTTCCATGCGGATATAACCCGTCATCTTCACGTCAGTTCCAAGAGCTACAGCTTCATCAGCTACAACTTTTTCTATATTGCGATCCGGATCCATGACGAACATCTGTGTCATTAGGACGGACTCTTTGAAGAACTTGACCATGCGGCCTTCGACCATTTTGTCGACGATGGCTTCTGGCTTACCAGAATCAAGGGCCTCATCCTTGAGCGCTTTACGCTCTTTGGCGACGAGGTCTTGATCAAGATCATCAGTTGTAAGCGCCAAAGGCGAAGTCGCAGCGATGTGCATCGCGATCTTCTTAGCCAAATCAGCAAGCTTTGCAGTATCGCCAGTGGACTCAAGCGCAACCAACACACCAATGCGGCCCATTCCAGGTGCAGCAGAGTTATGGATGTAACCTTCGACAACGCCCGAAGACACAGTCAGCTTTTCCATACGACGGAAAGACATGTTCTCGCCAATTTTAGCGACGAGGCTTGTCAGGTAATCTGTGACAGTTTTGCCTTCGATGTCAGCTTCGCGAAGCTGTTCTGTATTTTCAACAGTCAAGCCAGCAGCCGCAACTTTTGCAACAGCGGCTTGGAAGCCATCATTACGTGCAACAAAGTCAGTCTCAGAGTTTACTTCGACCAAGACACCAGATGTGCCAGCCGTTGCAACCGCAACAAGACCTTCAGCCGCAATACGGCCGGCTTTCTTATCCGCTTTTGCGATACCTTTTGTCCGCAACCAATCGATTGCAGCTTCCATATCACCATTTGATTCGTTGAGGGCCTTTTTACAGTCCATCATGCCGGCAGACGTTAGGTCGCGCAGCTCTTTAACCATTTTAGCTGTGATAGCAGCCATATCGGTCTCCTATTCTATTCATTTCGAGAAATATTCCGCGCTCAATGAAGAACAATAAGCGCGGAATGTAAGGGAATTAAGCTTTTGGAGCTTCAACCGCAGGTGCAGGTGCAACTTCGGCAGCTGGTGCAGCAGCTGGAACTTGTAGCATAACTTCTTCGATATGCTCAGCAGCGCCAAGATCTTGACCAACAGAAGCTTGTGCTTCTGTCATGCCGTCAAGGACAGCGTCAGCCATCAACTCACAATAAAGTTGGATTGCGCGTGCCGCATCATCGTTACCTGGGATTGGCATGTCTGCAGACGCTGGATCACAATTCGTGTCCAAGATCGCAACAACAGGAATGCCCAAACGACGAGCTTCTTTGATGGCGATGTTTTCTTTGTTTGTGTCGATCACAAACATAAGGTCGGGTTTGCCGCCCATGTCTTTGATACCGCCAAGAGCTTTTTCAAGCTTTTGCATTTCACGGTCGAGCTTTAGGTTCTCTTTCTTTGTGAGACCTGTTTCAGCATCAGCACCTTGGTCACCCAAAAGAGCTTCAAGTTCTTTCAAACGCGCGATTGATTTTGTGACAGTCTGCCAGTT
>CALHXF010000144.1 GCA_938040095.1 uncultured Caulobacterales bacterium | reverse complement strand
CTAACATTCGACATGGACTTGCTTGCGCCTGGCGAGACATTCTCACTTACATATGCGCTGGCTGTTGGACCCGGCGCACACTTGGGTGACGCAGTGAACGAAGCGGTTGTGCGCGATGCTGTGTTTAACCCTGTCTCAAATACGGCCCGCGCAGGCGTTCGTTTGCGTGAAGACCTTCTGCGTTCGACCAGCACGGTTATTGGCCGTGTAACAGAACAAAGCTGTGACGGTGATGCCGATTGGGCCCGCCCAATTGATCAAGGTATCGGTGTCGACGGTGTTCGTCTTTATATGGAAACAGGCGCTTATGTGGTTTCTGATGCAAATGGCCTGTACCATTTCGAAGGCGTCAGCGAAGGTACGCATGTCGTCCAAGTCGATGAAGAAACTTTACCAAAAGGTTTCGAGTTGATGACGTGCGAAGAAAGCACACGCTACGCAGGCGCCATGAATTCCAAGTTCATTGACGTGCAAGGTGGTGGAATTTGGCGTGCAAACTTCTACCTAAAGCAGACAGGCGAAACAGAAGAGGTTGCCGAAGCGGCTGAAGTCATCGAAACAACAGAACATCTGAAATATGATGTGGACTGGTTGAACACGCAGGATTCTACTGCGAAATGGGCCTACCCAGAAAAGGGTCGTACTCCATCCTCACCGTCTACCCATTTGGGAATTAAGCATGCGGCGGGACAAACTGTTTCCATTCGATTGAACGACTCTGAAATCGAGGGTTACTATTTTCAAGGGCGCGACAGCAGTACCGATAATCGCGTGCAGATTTCGCGTTGGCGTGGTCTACCGTTGCAAGATGGTCGGAACGTTGTGCTGGCTGACATCCATGACGCAAATGGAACAAAAGTTGACACCATTCGTGAAGAGATTTGGTATGTAAAGACGATCGCCCGTGCGACGCCTCTGCCAGACCAATCTGTGTTGGTTGCTGATGGTCGGACAACTCCAGTTATCGCAATCCGCATGGAAGACCAATCTGGTCGTCCTGTTCATGCCGGTCGAATTACAACAATCAATCTTGAAGCGCCTTATAGCTTGAATGATGAGGACGGTGATTTCCGTCTACGCGAACAGACGCAAGAATTAATTGCACCACTCTCTAATCGTCGTGAGTTTTCAGTCGGACCAGATGGTATCTTAAAAGTGCCTTTGGAGCCTACGCTACGCACAGGCAAAGTGACTGTTATTGCAACACTCGATAATGGACGTGAAATCCCAGTCTACATGTATCTCGAACCAGAGAAACGCGACTGGATTTTGGTCGGTTTGGCTGAGGGTAGTGCAGCTCTTCAGGATGTAAAAGGGAACTTGAACGCCTTCGCCGGTGACGCTGATGACGTTGTCACAGATGGCCGCGTTGCATTCTTTGCCAAAGGCCTAATTAAAGGCAACTGGTTGATGACTTTGGCTGTGGATACAGACAAGCGTCGCGGTTCTCAGGATGGCGAATTTTCTGGTGAGATAGATCCGAATGCTTATTACACATTATATGGCGATCAAACCTATCAGCAGTTTGAGGGTGTCTCTCGCTATCCTCTATTCGTGAAATTAGAAAAGCGACAGGCTTATGCTCTGTTTGGTGATTTCGACACAGACATTACCGAAGGACGTCTAACGAGTTACAATCGCAAACTGACTGGTTTGAAAGCTGAGTATCTTGGCGACAATCTACAAGTTCTAGGTTTTGCAGCTGAGACGAACCAAGGTTTCATGAAAGATGAAATCGCAGCTGAAGGCCTATCTGGTCCTTATCAGTTGAGCCATGATCGCGTCCTGCCCCAGTCTGAAGAGATTGTGGTTGAGACACGTGATCGTCTTCGTCCAGATATCATTCTGGAGCGCAAAACGCTCGTGCGCTATCTTGATTACACGTTGGATTATTTCACTGGGAAATTGATTTTCCGATTGCCTGTTGATGCAACTGACTCTAATTTCAATCCAAATGTGATCGTCGTTGATTATGAAACGTCGGAAGACGCCGAACGTAACATAACTGCGGGTGGACGTGTGCAAGCGCAGTTCCTGAATGATAAATTACAGGTTGGGTCAACCTTCACGCATGAGAATGGTAGTTCAATAGCTGCGGGTTCGAAGTCCAACCAAATCGGTATCGACGTTATCGCCAAGCTTTCTGACACGACCGAACTTCGTGCGGAGTATGCGGTCACCGATCAATCAGGTGACGGAGAAGGCGTTGCGGACGCCAAGCTTCTAGAGCTTATTCACACATCTGAAAAAGTCCTAGCCGAGGCTTACTTCCGTGAAGAAGATGGCAATTTCGGTTTGAACCAAACGGGCTCCAATACAAACGGCGTTCGTCGTTACGGTGCACGTGGTGAAGTGAATGTCCAAGAATTGATCGAGGAAGACACAGGACGACGTGCAACGCGTAAGCTGAAAGCACAGGTCTCTCGTGAGGAAAATCTTTCGAACAATAACCGACGGACAACAGGCGAGCTTCTCGCTGCGCAGGAAGGCACAAAACTTGATGCCTCTGCGGGCCTTCGTTTCACACGCGATGAATTAGTTGACGCTGACAACCGGACATCTCTTCTTGCCGTTGCGCGCGCATCATATGATATTGGCCGTCACGGAATTTCAGTCCAAGCGGCTGCCGAAACGCCCATTAGCGGAAAAGATGAAGTTTCAGGTCAACCGCAGCGTCTCATGCTCGGCGTTGATAAACGGGTCGGCAGTGTTGCCGTCATCAATCTGCGTCATGAGCTCCTCCATGGTGCGGGACAAGATTCTGCAAATACAACACTCGGTGTTTCTGCAACGCCGTGGACAGGTGGTACAGCTACGATTGCTGCAGATAATGTCACCAATGATAGCGGCAAGCGTTTGGGCGGTACAGTTGGTTTGGATCAAACTGTACGTTTGACTGAACATGTTTCAGCTCAGGTCGGCGTACGTGCACGTCGGTTGATCAGTGAAGAAGACAACTTTATTCAGGTCACGCCAGATGATGCCATCTCACCTTTTGAGGTGAATGAGGACTTCCAGTCAATCTATGTTGGCGCAGCGTATAATAAGGATGTTATGACGGCCTCTAGCCGTATTGAAGTGCGTGATTCCAGCGAAGACCAAACTTGGGTTTTCGCAGGTTCAGCCGCACGAGAGCTTTCCGATACATTGTCATTGGCAGCCTCTGCACGTGGACGTATTTCGGCTGCGACGGGTTCCAGAGGAACTGACAAACGTTATGAGGCCCGCGTCGGTGCAACTTGGCGTCCGCGGAATGAAGACACAGTTTTCTTCAACCGCTTGGATGTCGTTAACTCCCAACCTTTGAATGACATTAACACGACCAAATTGGTCAATAACGCCGCCATGAACACAATGATTTCTGATCGTTGGCAGTTGTCGACGAATGTCGGCACAAAATATGTCAAAACCGAAATCGAGGACAAAAGCCTGTCTAATTGGACACACTTGATCGGTGCTGAGACACGCTTTGACGTCACTGAACGTATCGACGTTGGCCTGCGTGGTGCTTTATTGACGAGCAAAGGTTCGGGAACATCTTATTCTTGGGGCCCAAGTGTTGGTGTTTCCCCGGTAGATAATGTTTGGATCAGCGCAGGTTATAACGTTGAGGGTTTCAAAGATCGTGATTTCGAAGCTGCCGAATATGCACGTAAAGGCGCATATCTACAGCTTCGCGTGAAATTTGACCAAGATACAGCCAGAGGTCTGCTACGCCGTATTAGCCCAACCGGTGAATCTGTTGGTCCGCGTCAGAAATACCAGATTTTGAGTGCTCCATCTGTTGAAAGAATTCAGGCAGCTGTAACAGTCCCTCCTGTTAGTGTAGCTGTCGTGGAACCTGTTTCAGCAGCACCTGTCAGTATCGCTGTTGCAGAACCAGTTTTGGCACCTGTTGTTGAACCTGATTACGAACTTGCACCGACACTTGTTATTGCTCCAACGCCTGTATTTGAAGCCGCCGCCGCCCAGACTAATCTGAACTTTTGCGATAAGTCTTCGGTTGCGATCTTTGATGTGCCTATCGACATGACGCCTAAGACTGTTGCGCGTTTGGGCACGATGCCAGAATTTGGCGAAAGTCGTGGCCTAACGCCGTCGCAGTTTTACGATAAGCTCAATGCACGTTATTACGACAATGCCGTTGATCAGACCTATTTGGATTATCTATTCAAATCTATGGGCTACACAAATGGCTGGGCCGACGCGCAACCTTATATGTTTAGTGATGACGTTCTGCCTGTCGGTACATCAGGTCTGATGGGCTTGGGTAAGCAACATCATCTGCAATATTCTATCTTGCCTGCGATTGAAGCCGACCGTGAAGCTTTCCGTATTCAAAGCGTGAACGGGACCGTTGTTCACTTCATGAAAACATGCGGAAATTATATGTATGCGTGCGAATAGGCCAACGGATATCAGACGTCCGCTAATCTAACGCACGTCCGAGATATGTATAAAGTTCGGGGAGTAGATTTGCATCCCCGACAGCCACGACACGCCCGCCATCCGCGGCACTTCCGCCTTCCCAATTTGTAAGTTGCCCTCCAGCCCCTTTTACAATTGGGATCAGAGCCCGCACATCGCAGGGCTTCATGCCCGCTTCGACAATGATATCCATCCGGCCTTCTGCGATTAACCCATATCCAAGTGCATCTAGCCCAAGGCGCATAAAGCGCGTGCCTGCGCCAATGATCTTAAATGCGGCTAACTCACCTGGGCGAAACATCCCAAATGGCGCGGTGCAGCCTAAGACGGCGTCGCGAATTTCTGCGCAGGGCGATGTTTTTAGATCAATGGAGTGCGTTTCTGTTTCCAACCACGCCCGACTGATACTGCCTTCGGTATGGCCAATATAGCGTTTTTCCAATGCAGGCAGATCGATCATTCCCAGAACGGGTTCGTTCTCATGTGAAAGGGCCATGAGTGTGCTCCAAACAGGCACGCCAGCGACAAATGCCCGTGTTCCGTCGACGGGGTCTAAGGTCCATGAAAACCGACTTGTACCAATATGATCAGGACGTTCTTCGCCTTCGATGGAATCCTTAGGAAATTGCTTTCTAATCTCTGCGCGCAGGGCATCTTCTGCATCGATATCGGCTTTGGTAACTGGATCATAATGACCCCCATCCGCCTTGTTCACGACCCCTTTAGGAGCCGCAAAAAGTGGTAGCGTGATATCCCTCGCCACATGCGATAAAACCTGCAGGTGATCGAGGCGTTTTTTGATTTCAGAAGCGTGTGTCATGTGTGGCAGCTAACAGTACCATTCAGGTCTGTCTATTGCGCAACCAGCCGCAGTTTGGGTTTTGTAGATTGCTCAAGCGACTTTGCGAGGTCGAGTAGATGCTTTCGGGGGGCATCATCCATCGCGTAATAGGCACGCACGAGGTCCATGGTTTCTTTGCGGGACAAAACATCTGGGGCAATAACATCTTGGTCGATCTCCCCCGTCAGAGGATCATTCGAGCCTAAGCCCTCGTAGAAATACTGTATTGGGACGGAAAGGGCTTCGGAGAGTTCAAATAGACGTGCTGCTGAAACCCTATTGGCGCCGCATTCGTATTTTTGAATTTGCTGGAACCGAATCCCGACCTCTTCTGCTAAGGATTGTTGGGTTAGACCCAGTAGACGTCTGCGACGACGCAAACGTTTGCCAACATGTAAGTCGATATCATTTGTCATGTGGTTATCCCTGGGTTGATTTGTATCTTCGCCTCTGAGGGGAGCAAGTGCCGTGCCAGTGTTTCGCTTATTAGGCGAAATAGGAGGTTTTTAGGAACCGAGAGATCGTCGAAACTAAACTGTCACGGCATTGAGTCTTGAAATGGGACGGTTATTGGGCCGCTAAGTCCTGCGGTAGGGCCCGCTCAATGATATCACACGTAATACTACTGAGATCTTGCATGAGTTGTAAATAGCCAGATTTAGGTGCGAGCGTCACGGGATTGACATAAATGTCTTTGTTGATTTCGATCTGTATCGCCTCAACCCCTTCTGCGGGTTGGCCGTAATGTGCCGTCGTGAAACCACCTGCATAGGGATAATTCACGCCAACATTATATCCTGCTTCGACAAAAAGCTCATGGAACTGCGCCAAGGTGTCTGGATGGCAGGCGGTCCCGAATCTATCACCCAAAATTATATCTGGGCGACGAGCTCCCATTTGTGAAAACCCTGGCATTGAGTGACAGTCGACCAAAAGAGCGCGACCAAATCTAGCCCGCGATTGATCCAATAGGTGACGAAGAGCGGCGTGATAGGGGTGATACAATTTATCGAGCCGTGTTCTAACCTCAACAATGTCCGGCATACGGGAATAAATGGCTAAAGATTCAGTGAGATAGGTCGGTACGACACCTAATCCTGCCACGGCGCGTGGCGTGGAGCTCTCGGACGGATCGATCCCGAGTCCCGCCAGCCAGTCATGCGGTACTTCATTTGATGATCGATTTACGTCGACTAAAACGCGAGGGAAGGTTGCCCGTAGAAATGGCGCGCCTGCTTTCACAACGCTGTGAAAGAGGTGATCAATAAAAATGTCTTCATTTCGACGGAGTTGATGTGCCGATAGTTTTGAGCGTTTAAGCAGGTCCTTAGGGTAAATTGACCCTGAGTGCGGCGACGCGAAAACAACAGCTGAGCGCCAATCTTGCGGGTGCTCTAGGATGTGCCCAGCGCCATAGGCGCTTAGGTCTTCTGGCTTTGCTGTGGGTCTGAATCGCATTACATAGTTGCATATAATGTAAAATCCTTCGCGTCGTCAGACAATTTTAAACATGCGACCCTAAAAGAATGGCTCAACTGGCCAGCGCGTTGCATAGATATTGGTTAGAATTCAAAGTTAAACATGACTGGAACAGGCAAATGGCAACCATTCTCTACGCAGAAGACGATGACGCGATGCGCAAGTTCTTCGAGAAAGCCTTGGAAAAAGCAGGCCATCACGTCATTGCTTGCGCTGATGGGGAACGGGCTTTGCGTGCATTAAAATTTGCTGATGGTGCATTTGATATGCTTCTCACCGATATCATGATGCCTGGCATGGATGGTATCGAGCTCGCAAAACAAGCTGAAACACTCTCACCGGGCATAAAAATCATGTTCATTACGGGATTTGCAGCCGTCGCAATGAGCGATCAAGATGCCAGTAGTCAAACAGTTTTGTCCAAGCCTGTGCACTTGCGACAGCTTGTTCATGAGGTTGATCGCCTGATTGCAGCATAGCTTAATAAAAAGGCTGCGATTTCCTCGGGATTAGGGCTTGCCACCCCTGTAACCCTTGCGTATATCGCCGTTTCCTAACTGGGAATGGCCGTTATGCCCCCCGGTTATACGTTCAAATTTGGACGGGCGATTAGCTCAGTGGGAGAGCACTACATTGACATTGTAGGGGTCACAAGTTCAATCCTTGTATCGCCCACCAGACTTCCTCCTTTGAGAGGAAAGTCAGGTCATTTCTTCTGGCGGTAATTTAACCTACGCATATTGGTCGAAATCCATATTTCGGTGTTTTGTACAAAGCCTGAAATTTGTGAACCGTCTTTTGTTTGCTGACAAAAACAATGACTTAAACTTTCAATTTCTTTGAAAATATGGGACGTAGAAATTCTGGTCGTAAGCGTTTGGGAAACCGCTTGCCAATAATGGGTAGACCGTATTTTGTATCGGACTTGGGATGGCGACGAAAAAACTTGCGACAGCGCATAAAAACGCGGTCAAGCAACTTCTGGATCCTGACGCATTGTTGGAGCTACTAGAGACAGCGAAGAGATGCCCAATTACGCCTGATGGTGATTTAGAGTTTTCTGCCTACCAAAACCGTATCTTTGAACGCATATTTCCTAGTTTTACATATCAGTATTCTGCGACGAGCCAAGTTAGCCTGTCTGGTGCAGGTGAAGTTTTGAGCCTCAACACCGTAAATTGGAATTTGCCGGATGAATGCCTGCCTAGTTATATGGAGCATGGACATTTAGATGATCTTTCGCCGATGGTTTATGCTAATCCCGGACGCGCGTTAAATTACACCTATGTCTGTCGACATGAACGTGTTGAAGATCATCCATTTTTTATTGCCCATTGTCATAAATTTGGAATTCATCACGCCATATCGGTGGGTTTTTTGCATCCGGGACATGAGAGCACTTTCCTGTCATTCGACTATTTAGGCGACAAATCCAATGTAGATTGGGTTGCATTTAATCATGTGAAAATTGAGTTGGCGTCATTCCCATTCGCTCTGGCGTGGTTGTTTCGTGCAGGCATATTTGATGAAGCTAAACTCCGCAAAATGTTCTTGTTGCTTCAGGGGTTGACCGAAAGCCGATTGTTGAATTTGCGTAAATATATAAATGCCTCTTTGCAGAGCTTTGATCAGCAGGCCAGTGATTTGGGGATACGAGCAAGTACCCTGAAAGAAGACTTGGCTCTGATCCGCAATGCAACAATGTATAAATTGGAGCTCACCGTCCCAGAGAATCGTAACACGCCGACACGATTGCTCGACCAGCACTTCGGGTTCTTACTTATGTTGGGTGATCACACGGCCCCGCTGGTCGAAACTATGGGAAGAGACGCTGTTTAAGCGTTAGTCAGCCACTCTGAGACCATATTTCTTTGAAGATAACTGCTTCTCTTGTCGGGGGATAGGCTGTCGAAGTTCCCGACGACAACTGAACATTGAGCACTCCCGCATAAGCACGTGTCTAAACTCCATGTAGAGTTTTCCGAACATCGGTAATCCCATGTGATTTGCTCGCCTTTATGAATGTCCTGAACGGCGAAAATCTCAGTCAGGTTTCTGATGCCACAATTTGGTTCGCAGGAATGACACAGGCAATGTGCCAATCCTCGATAGCCAAATACATAAGTTTTGGGTCCCGTTTGAATGGCGTGGTCGCGCATAATTTCGGGTAAACTCAGAGCGTCGTCAGCGTAATAAGTTTCACCTTCAAAGACGGCGATTCGTGACCCTACTTTTATTCTTTTTGTAGCGAATACGGCATAGCCCATCTCTCCATTCTCTCGGACCTCAAGGTCAGGATAATCGGTTGAAGAGCATGTAAAATGTTGTCTTTCGAATTCTCTTTTCGAACGAACATTGGATCGCAATATCTGCTGCCAATGTGACCTCTCCGCCAAGAAGGTGAATAGTGCCTGAGATGTTTTCTCACAAAAAACGAGAGGGTGTTCACTTCGAAGTGCACCGAATATAATACGATCCGTAAAGGCTGTGTTGAGTACATGTGCCGTCCCTTGGTTAGGGATTTCACACAAAAGGGGGAGTTCGGTATGCGCGGGTAAAATGCTTTCTGCCATTGACCGCATCATATCGTAAAAGACATCGCCGCCTTGAATCTGAGGGGCTAAAACTTGCGCAGATATAGTCATGACCTGATCATTTTGATCTAGATTGAAATGTTCTTTCATTTTTCTGTAAAAGCGATCTGAACAATCCATGAAGTCGACATTCTTATAGCGGCTGAAAATAAATGGATCACGCCATTCTTCGCTATGAAATAACCGCTCAATTGACCCCATGCGCGAATGCAAAAGTCCAAGAAGATGACCTTTATTCGGATCTCTCACGAGGGTAACATAGCCAGGGTCTTTCAACCTATCTGCGATTAAGGTTCTACATAAGTGCTTATCTGTCCACAGATGGAATCCCTCGGGTAAGTCGTGTTCGGACGTTTTTTCTTGATCAATGGCATCTACGAGAATTTTGGCTTGAGCGTTAGAAACCTGTTCTTCTGTGGGTAGATCTAACGTCTCTTTCCAGCTTCCAAAGTCTATCCCCGAAGGTAGAGGGGTCAGCGGATCATTCTCGTGAAAGGCAAAATGAAAATACGGTGCCGACGAAAACTGAACACGAAAGAAGTCTGCAATCTCAACCGTAATAGCTGCAGGTATATCTCGGGCTAAATGGGTTTCTATTGCTGGAGTTTTCATGTGATGTCTTTTTTTAGAATGATGGAGAACATCCACAAACCCACCTGTTGAAAAATCAACACCGATAATTTCGGAGCCGGCTTTATAGGCGCCCTCAAGGTTAGAGATAAGGCGCGGGGAATAGGTCATTCCAGGAATTATCTCGGGAATGCCTGGCGGGTATTGACGAATAGTCGAGGCCGCAATTCTACCTGACGCGTTCTTAATCGAAATCCGTTCAGTTGGCGCGGAATAGGCCTCCCATAAATCTAATATTGTTGTGTCTAGTTTTTGATCGAAAGGTTTCATTTGGTGACCTTCATAGAGCCAAGTGTGATCTGGAGAGCCGATTTAAGAATTGAAACCGTCTCGTCTAAGCTGCTTGCATGGGCTGGGGAGGCACAAAGTAAAAGCATGCTGGTCGCAGTGGATTTTTCAACGTCTAACCCAAATCTCTCAGATAATTGAAAAGCCCAATCTCTCGCATCTATGCAAGGAATTTTAGATGTACTGATCAATATATGCGTGGGGTCAGAGGACTCGGCTCCAACTTGTTCTGGTCTAACAACGTATACGTCTGGATGTATGTCTGTGATGCGATCTGATAGGCATTGGGCAGCTGTGTCTGCTTGTCTAAAAGATGAGGCCCACATGCCATTGGAGATTTCCTGAAGGCGGTGTTCTGTGATCATGATGTCGACAAATGAAAGGCTTGAGGACCTAAATCCGAGGTCTAAAGCTTCGTCCCAAAGGCGTGCGATTTTCTCATTATTTGTAACCATGCAGCCTAAACTCGAAGGCGAAAGCCCTCTCTTATGTGGGCTCGTCAGCCATGCATCACAGAGAGGCGTGCTGGAAGATGCCTCTGTTTCGACATTACGAAATGCTGTTGCATCCCACGCGCCATCAATAAACAAATAGATACCATTAGACTTCGCGTAATTATAAATCCGTCTTTCTTCAGTGCATGACCGAAACCCGTCATATGATGGAACAACGAGAACAATTGCCGCGATATTTTTTGGACCATGATGCTCCGCGAGTCCAATAATTGTGTGGCAATTTATGGGCTGCGCTGTACCGTGAGCTGTTTCAAATATACGAGGAATTTGAACCGATTTCCAACGCCCAAATATGAGACCCCCGACTGTACTTTGATGACACATTTCATCAAATAACACGAGTTTCCTATGTGTTTGAAGTTTGGGTAAGACGGCTGTGAGTAACACCAAGGCGGCCCCGGATGAGCCACTGAAAGACAGGCAGGCATATGTGGAATTATAAAGTCTAGCGAGACGTGTATTTACGGTTTGAACTGGACCGTCACCTAAAGTCGACGGTAGATGGAAGTTTCGATTAGATATTGAATGTTCGGCGTAGTCCCACATTCTCGAGTAAAGTGAGGCAAAGTGATTTGAATAATCTTCAATGTTTCGCGGCCTGAAAGTCGCCAAAAACAGAAGTTTGAAGATCTGTTTCAGGAGGGTGAGTGAAAACCGTCCTACTTGACGACGTCGAATTTTCGTTTCTTGAATAGACAGGCTCACTTCGTTTTGGACGCAATTTTGACTGGAGTGCAAAACGACAGACGGGGTTTAACGAAAAGTGATCTGACGATAACAGATGTTATGGATGATGGCGTCTTCGGCAGAATTTTGGGCATGTTCGTCTCCTGATACATGCCTCTTGCTATGGTTCGCCGCAGCAGGTGCCCATGAACCTAATCCAAACTCATTACAAATTCAGACAGATACCAATTTGTTTTAATTGGAAAATATCATGGTCATTCTCCGGCATATGTCGTCTTGACGAGACGCAAAACCACGGAACCTTATTCTGGTTCTGCATCCTGCAAGCATGAATCTAACAGCGTCTTTGGTATGCGAGAAAATGCACTTTGCATATTTAGGAATGAGCAATGTCGAAATCTTGGACCATTTTCTGAATTGACGTCTAGGTCAAAAATACTCCCAACAAAAATACAACGATTAAAAATTACATTCTGTAGGTGACAGTCTCTGAGGTCAACTTCTGAAAAGTGGCATTGTAAAAAATGGGTATCTATTATTCTGGTCTTTGTGAATCTAACGCGGTCTAAATGTGACCATTGGAACAAGCACTCCTGGTATATGCTTTTGGAAATATCGGATAAGAAAAATGATGTATGTTGAAATTTCGAAGTTTTGAAAGTTGAATTTTCAACTCTGATATGGCTCCAGCTGTTCATAGCAAAGGATGTGTTTTCAAACGCACTATTCTGGATGTGTCCGGTATTCAGTACAACGTGGGACATGTCAGAATCCACAACATGTAAGCCTGCCAATGAGTGGCCTAAGAAGCTTCGGTTTGAAGCTTGTGCGTTAGGGGTGAGATTGGTTTTTGATCGAGGCCTATTGAGGGTGTGTATCTGACAAAGATCTGTAATGCTGAACTCACTGTCTGAAGGCGAAATTTCGAATTTGATATTCTCGCGTCTACAACGCTCGCGATTTAGACAATTCCAAATCAGAAAAATGAGGGAACTCGCGAGTTTCAGTTGATTAACTTGATCTCCCAATGATTTCTTTTTTGAAGTGTTCTGAGTAGTTCCTAATATAGGGGCCTTTAGCAGTTTCAGTGCCGCGTCCCAATTTAGGTTCGCAAGATCATCATACTTCAGCTTTGCCTCATACTCGCAGAAGTCAGCTAAGCTCGGATCCTGCTCGCTTGCATCGGACATCTTCATCCACTCTGATAGGGCGAGTTCAGTATCTCCATCATTTGTGAATGTCGTGATGAGCGATATGAAAGTTTCAAACAGGAGCGTCGAGAGCAGATAGTCCGCGAATGATTTATGCGTGAAGGATAAGGTGTTTTGTCCAGCGCTTGGCCCCGCGTCGTAATCAAAAACGGTAGTGATGTTGTCGGTTGGTTGATTGTCTAATGTTGCCTTTGAGAATGACAAAGAGTTGAAAATATTCTTGGCACGTTTGCTAGATAGTGTGTTTTCAATTTGATCAATTGTAATTGGGTGTTCGTTTTCGTTTTGCCAATTTAGGAGTGCGATGTGTTGGAGAAGCGTTTGAAAATCACCTGCGCTAAGGGGTGTGTTTTTTAGGGATTGTGTCCGCCAAATATTCTCTCGACGGACCTGCTCAATGATGGCCTGATAGATGGTGTTCTTGTTTTTCGTGTAAGTGATTTGATCAATTGCTTCATTCCCAGGCAAATTGGCTGTCGGTTTTTCTTCAATTGGAAATGCGACGCGACACAAGAGATATGCGAGTAACGGTGTTGTGCCAAAGTCAAAAAAGTCGTTGTAATCTGTCGACAGAAATTCGGGAGCTTCAATATTTGCGGAAAGCTCCTTTGCCGCTATGTAACGTCGCCACCATGTGCAGCGAAAATCTTCACCGACGATTTCGATCGTACCTTGTTCTACAGTCTGGCCGTTTAAACCGACCATTCTCAGTAACTTCGTTTGCTCACGTGGTAAGGTTTCAGAGATCGCCTCAGTACGCGCGCTGCGCCCAAAAGCAATGACCCTCAGCCTTTTGTTATTTGAACGACAGATGTCCTGCTCGGATTTCAAATGGGAGACCAGGTCTCTTAATCCAGTGAGAGATTCGCTTACAGTTCCACCAATCTCATCTAACCCGTCCAGAATGATAGAGCAGGTTGCGAAGGACGAAGATCGAAAACATTTGAGAAAGGAGGATATAGATACGTCATCTGTTAATGCCACTGACCCATCAGAGAGGCTGATGTCTACTGATGAGAGCTTGGTGACCCGGATATAGATCGAAAAAACATCAGATTTTGATAGTGTATTTGCCACATGAAGTGCTGTCATTGACTTCCCGCTGCCGGGCCCGCCTGAAACAAATGTCCAATCAACTTCGGGCTCTATCTCCCACCCGACCCGTGCATAACATTCCAAATCTTTCGGATCGTAGAGGATATAGGCGTCGTGGCTGTCCTCGACCATTTGTAGGGGGACATAGATATCAGCAGTTGAAAACGTTTCGCCCAAAGTCGGGGCGGCATATCTCGATTGAATCCACGCCGCATGTTTTTGACGAACCCGATCAGACGCAGTTGTTTTAGTATCCATCGCAATATCCGTGCCTGTGATTGAGGTCTGCCTTGCGGCATGAACGGCCCATACGGTTTCAAAGGCTATAATCCATTGATCTGCGATCTGGATTTCGAATTTCCCTTCAATAAGCTTGAAAAATGCGGCCGTGTAATGCGTAGGAATAACGTTCTTATTTTTCCATTTGCTTATGGTCACCGTGCTGACACTCTTTCCACGCGCATATTCTTGAAGATCTGAGCTGAAAGTTTCCTCTGTCCAGTGTCCAAGTTGGAAAAAGTAGCGAAATAATTCAGACGGACTGAAGGTTTCGAACCTTTCTGGAGGAGAAATACGGAGGTTTAGGGTCAAAATTTCAGCCTGTGGTTGTTAAGAAAAAAACCGCAATGGTGGTTTTTCATTTCACCCGACGATCGTCGGGTTTAAACCCTTGTGACTTTAAATAAAGGGCTGACTCTATTCACACTTTGTGGATCAGCGACGTCTATGACTGTTAGGTTTCCCAAGGCTCTTTACCCAATTGCCTCGCCTAAATTGATAGAGTGTTTCTGTAACACGGCATAACTGGAGACGACTTGAACTTCTTAGCGTAGCGAATCATGTTTCCCACATATCAATGTTGTACCATCCGACATTGTCTGACGCGCTACACTTTAGAGCTCTTCTTCATTGATTGAGGTTGAGTTCGACAAGACGTTTTCAATTGTATGAATAGACTTGCAGATCTTGGTGTTGGGTAATCCATTTATACTATGTGGTTCTAAGGCCCCACACCAAGATTTGCGAAATTACTATCTTAGTGAAGATTGCGAATTTGATTGCGATTAAGTGGCCGTAAAGTGGCTGCGTCTAATCCAGTCAGGTGCTTGTTGCTGTGTGATAGATAACCTAAGTCAATCTCATGCTGGGCCATCGATACATAATTATAGCTGCTATCGCAGGCAGCCTTTTGAGCGCAGCCTTTGCGAGTGCAAAACCGCTGTCCAAAGCTGAGCGTATTTCTTGCCCAAACTTACGTGTCTGTGTCGACATCATAAAGCGTCATGATGCGTCTGAGTTTGATTATACTGTCTTAGAGCGTGAGTTTGAGCGTTTTCGAGGTCCGGGTAGGAAAGCCCTTTTTGACATTCTTGAGAGTGACGCGGGGAACCCCGATATTGCCAACATGATCCTCGCATTAGGGCCCCTGAGCTCAACGGAGATCGGAAGATTAAATAGGGCTTGGTCGATCGAAAAAGCTGCTCAATTTTTACCTCTTCTGAAAAATAATCCAGACTTATTGGACAAAATCATTCTGACACTTGGGCATGCCGATCCGAAGGTTAGGGAGGCCGCCCGTCAACTTGTGCTACGATTACCTGAGGACGCTTTGAAACTGCCTCTGGAAAGTGAGG
>CALHXF010000143.1 GCA_938040095.1 uncultured Caulobacterales bacterium | reverse complement strand
GAACTCGCGCGTCAATATACGGATGATGTTGAGTTTTCCTGCGAAGACGCAATCCGGACGGAACGTGATTATATGAAAGCCGTCTGCGAAGCGGTCATCAAAGCCGGCGCGACGACCATCAATATGCCTGACACGGTGGGCTATACCACGCCCGAAGAAATTCAGGACTTGTTCGAATTTCTCACGACTGAGGTCGAAGGCGCAGAAAACGTGATTTTCTCCGCCCATTGTCACAATGATTTGGGCTTGGCTGTGGCCAACTCTCTCGCCGCTATTCGGGGCGGCGCGCGACAGGTCGAATGTGCGTTGAACGGCATCGGCGAACGGGCTGGGAATTGCGCGTTAGAAGAAGTCGTCATGGCCCTGCGCACGCGAAAGGATTTCTTTGGCATTTCAACAGGCGTTGAAACCCAAGGCATCTACGCCGCGTCGAAACTTCTCGCGACAATCACAGGCAATCCCGTGCCGCGTAACAAAGCCATCGTCGGCAAGAACGCCTTCGCGCATGAAAGCGGCATTCATCAGCATGGTGTTTTGGCCAATCGTGAAACCTATGAAATCATGAAGCCCGAGGATGTCGGCGTTTCGACAGATAACCTCGTATTGGGCAAGCATTCGGGACGGGCAGCTTTGCGAGCGCGGGCGGAAAAACTAGGTTTTACCTTAGCAGACAATCAACTTGCCTCTGTCTTTGCCGCATTCAAAACGCTCGCTGATGATAAGAAGGAAGTGTTCGATTCCGATATCGAAGCCCTTGTCTTGGGCGAAGCTGTTGGCGCGGGCGGGCCGTGGTCCATTGACTCGCTCTATGTCTCTGCTGGGTCCGATGATAATCGCGAACCCGAAGCCATCGTTCGCCTCTCCCATGAAGATGGACGCAGCGAGACGCATGTCAGCCGCGCAAAAGGCCCGATGAATGCTGTCTTCGCGGCGATCTCAGAGATCGCAAATATCCCGATGAATTTGGAACATTACGCTGTGACATCCGTATCCAGCGGCAAAGACGCGATGGCCGAAGCCACTGTGCGCGTCGCAACCGAAGCCGAAACCTATCAAGGGCGCGGCACGGATACGGATACGGTGCTCGCCTCAGCGCTAGCCTATCTCGACGTCATCAACCGGATCGAACGCCGCCAAGCTCGAAATGGTTCAGGGGAGCGCGCGATTGCGGCGCAGCATTAATTATGACTCAAACACTCTTCGACAAAGTCTGGGACCGTCACATTGTTGTCCCTGAAACGACCGCCAATCCCGCAACGCTTTATATTGATCTGCATCTGATCCACGAAGTGACGTCTCCGCAGGCGTTCACGGAATTGAAGGAACGCGGCCTAGAGGTTCGCCGTCCTGATCGCACGCTGGCGACGATTGATCATTCTACGCCGACACGTGTGAACGCCGATGGCTCTCGCCCTTACGTAACGCCGCAAGCCGAGACACAAGTTGAAACCCTGCTGGCCAACACCAAAGCCCACGGCATTGAAACGCATGGCTGGGACAGCGAGCATCGCGGCATTGTCCACGTCATGGGGCCAGAGCTAGGCGCGACACAGCCTGGCATGACCATCGTCTGCGGGGATAGCCATACCTCTACACACGGGGCGTTCGGTGCGATTGCATTCGGGATTGGCACCACACAGGTCGGGCATGTTTTGGCGAACCAATCCATCCTAATGCGTAAACCCAAAACAATGTCCATCGAGGTCAATGGAACCCTGCAAACCGGCGTCACGCCAAAAGATGTCATTCTCGCGATCATTGCCGAAATCGGCATTGGCGGCGGTACAGGATATGCGTTGGAGTATCGTGGCAATGTCTTCCGTGAGATGAGCATGGATGGCCGCATGACGGTCTGTAATATGTCCATCGAGGCAGGGGCACGCTGCGGCATGGTCGCACCAGATCAAATAACATTCGATTATATTGAAGGTCGTAAATTCGCGCCTGCCGATTACGAAGCCGCCTGCGAAGATTGGGCGAGCCTTACCACGGATGACGGCGCCATTTTCGATAAGGTCGTGCGCATCAAAGCTGAAGATATTTCACCGATGGTCACCTATGGCACCCACCCGGGCATGGGCATTCCCATCACTGAGGTCATCCCTGCCGCTGCGTCGGACGCCGACCAAGACGCACTTGATTATATGCAATTAACGTCAGGCGACAAAATTGCGGGTACGACCGTCGACAAAGTGTTCATCGGATCTTGCACGAATTCGCGGCTTGAAGACTTACGCGCTGCCGCCGCAATTATGAAAGGCCGCACCGTAGCGCAGGGTGTCACAACTATCGTTGTTCCAGGGTCCGTGATCACAAAATTTCAAGCCGAAGAAGAGGGTTTGGACAAAATTTTCACGGACGCCGGCGCGGAATGGCGTGAAGCGGGATGCTCTATGTGTCTTGGCATGAATGGTGATATTGGCGCACCGGGTGATCTGGTCGTTTCCACCTCCAACCGCAACTTCATGGGTCGCCAAGGACCGGGTGTACGGACAGTCCTCGCCTCGCCAGAAACGGCTGCGGCTACTGCCATTCACGGCGTTATTACAGACCCTCGAGAATTTGGGGCAGCCGCATGAGCTTTCAACCTCTGACAAAAGTCACATCGAAAACGCTCGTCTTGACGGCGACCAATATCGACACCGATCAAATTATGCCTGCGAAATTTCTGTCCATGACGACAAAAGCAGGCCTCGGCGAACACGTCTTTGCCAATCTGCGCTACAATGCAGATGGATCGGAAACGGATCACATTCTAAATACCCCTGCGGGTAAAGCGTCCGAAATCCTCGTTGCAGGGCATAATTTCGGCTGCGGAAGTTCTCGCGAACATGCGCCGTGGGGTTTGACCGATTACGGCATTCGCGTCGTGATCAGTTCCGAAGTCGCCGATATTTTCAGAACAAATTCTCTGAAGAATGGGCTTCTCCCGATCATCATCGAAAAACGCGCTCATGACTGGTTACTAGATAATCCTGGCGTAGAGGTGACTGTCGATTTGGATAGCTGCGAAGTGCATCTGCCGCGCAATGGCGGGACTTATAAATTTGAGATTGACGATTTCTCCCGCCACTGCCTGATGGAAGGCGTGGACGAGATGGGATATTTACAGGGGCAGCATATCGAACTTGATAAATTCGAGAAAAATCAAGGCGGCAACCGTAATTCATGAAAACCGAAACCGATCCTATAAAAATGCGCGAAATGGAGCAAAAGGCCCGACAATTGATCGGAACACTTAAACCTAACACGCAAGAACCTTATTGGAGTGCGCTCTTACTAATAGGCGCTACATTCATGGCGATTGCATTTATCAAAGGTCTATTGACTCCCAATTCTGTAGAAGGTTTGTGGGATGGAATTACATTGCTTGGCGTATTTAGTTTTCTTGTTCTTTTTCTAAGAGGCTTTGAAATTTTTTCGACAAAAATTGTATTTGATGCCAATGGCATTCAAATCAACCCGTGGATGGTAGGTCCAAAGCGTAATATTGATTGGAATGAAATTGTTTCATGCAAACAAATTTGGCTAGGAATGAAATTTGAAACATCAAATGGTGATTCTATAAAATATACCCATCAAGGAAAATTTGCCGCCAATTTGCATGACTCTTTCAAAATTTACAAATTTCGATATTTACTCGAAGAATAGTAAGGAATATTTGTGACTAATATCAATTTCACATATTTACCCGGCGACGGGATTGGCCCCGAAGTCGGGGCAGCGTCCATTGCTGTCCTGAATACGGTGGCCGAAAAATTTGATCACGCGCTAAACATCGAAGAACATTTGATCGGCGGCGCGGCGATTGACGCAGGTTTGAAACCCCTCCCCGATGATAGTTTTGAATCCTGCCAACGCACAGGTGCGATGTTGTTGGGTGCTGTCGGCGGTCCGAAGTGGGATTACCTCAAAGGCGCAGAGCGTCCAGAGCTTGGATCGCTTTTACCTCTGCGGAAAAACTTGAACCTCTATGCGAACATCCGCCCTTGTAAGCCTTACCCTGCCCTAATTGATCGTGCGCCGTTAAAGCGTGAACGTCTTGAGGGTGTGGATTTCGTCGTCATGCGCGAGCTGACAGGCGGCATTTATTTCGGTGACAAAGGCCGTGACGAACGCGGTGCCTATGACGAATGTCGGTATTCTGAGGCCGAGGTTCGTCGCATTACGATCAAGGCTTTTGACCTCGCGATGACACGTCGCAAGAAGGTCACCAGCGTTGATAAATCCAATGTCTTGGAAACATCCCGCCTGTGGCGCGAAACTGTGATTGATGTCGCGAAAGACTACCCGGAGGTCGAGGTAGAACACCTCCTCGTCGATGCGATGACCATGCATATGTTGACGCGCGCACAAGATTTCGATGTGGTTCTCACCGAGAATATGTTTGGTGATATTTTGACCGATGAAGCGTCTGTCCTATGTGGATCAATGGGCGTGATCCCATCAGCTTCATTGTCAGATGGCGGCATGGGGATGTATGAACCTATCCACGGCAGTGCGCCAGACATTGCAGGCCAAGGCAAAGCCAACCCGCTTGCGATGATCTTGTCTGCTGCATGGATGTTGCGGCTAAGTTTCGATCTCGAACCGGAAGCCCTCGCCATTGAAGCGGCTGTGTCGGCTGCACTGGAACAGAACCAAACAACGGGTGATTTGGGCGGGTCCCTCAGCACGTCGCAGGTTGGCGCGTGGATTGCGGATTATGTCAAAGGCTAAGGTACCGCTCGTAAATTTGGATGATCTCTGCGCACGTATTGACTCCGCAAATGTTTACGGTCTCGCGCGACGTACGCCGACGGAATATGCACCAAAATTATCCGCCGCTTTAGGTCGCGATATTTGGTTGAAGCGCGAAGATTTACAGGATGTTTTTTCCTTTAAAATCCGGGGTGCGGCGAACCGTATTTCGGGATTAAATGATGAAGAACGCGCAAGCGGTGTCGTCGCCGCAAGCGCGGGCAACCATGCACAAGGCGTGGCAGCCGCCGCACGTCATTACAAATCCCAAGCCATCATCTTCATGCCCATCACGACACCGCCAATTAAGGTCGCAGCCGTGGAAGCTATGGGCGCAGCCACGCGTTTGGTAGGGAATAATTACGACGAAGCCTGCGCGGCCGCAATCAATCACGCCAATGAAACGGGTGCCGTGTTTGTGCATCCTTTCGATGAACCCGAAGTTATTGCAGGCCAAGGTACCGTTGGGAAAGAAATTTTGGAACAAATGCCACGCACGCCAAGCGCCGTCTATGTTTGCACGGGTGGAGGCGGGCTGGTCTCTGGCATTGGGACATATTTCAACCGGCATGCGCCAGACACACAAATTATTGCCGTTGAGCCCGTGGGGGCACAAACTTTGGGTGCCGCCTTAGCAGCGGATGGCCCTGTTGCGCTCGATACAGTAGATGGCTTTGCCGATGGTGTCGCGGTACGAACCTTTGGACAACTCACATATGAAATTTGCACCCAAGTCGTTGATCGACAATTGTCGGTCACAAATGATGAAATATGTGCCGCAGTCCGCGACATTTTTGAAGCCACGCGTACCGTCGTTGAACCTGCAGGGGCTGTTGGTTTGGCAGGTACGATCAAGGACATTCGCGCAGGCAACGCACCAGAGGGAGATTTAGTCGTAACCATATCAGGCGCGAATGTGAATTTTGATCGTATTGGCCATATGGTAGATCGCGCAGAATTTGGGGCGGGTGAGGAAATGCTCTTCGCGGCGACAATCCCAGAGCAAGCAGGCGCTTTCCTTAATTTTGTGCGCGCTTTGGGCCAACGCGCGGTAACCGAATTTAATTATCGGTTTGCAGATAACTCCGAAGCCCATGTTTTAGTCGGACTGAAGACTCGCGACCTTGAGGATCGGGCGGCGGTTATTTTGGACATGGCCGCACAAGGTATCAACGTCACCGACCTTTCGCACGATCGCCTTGCGAAACGTCATTTACGGCATATGGTCGGGGGACGTGGTGATAATCGCGCAGAGGCCGTTTACCGATTTGAGTTCCCTGAGCGCCCAGGTGCACTGACGCAATTCTTAGAAACTCTAGACGCACGTTGGAATATTTCTCTCTTTCACTACTCCAATCATGGCGCAGCTGAAGGTCACGTTCTGTGTGGGTTCCATATCCCCAATCATGACATTGCAGACCTGGAAACACAGCTCGCAGGGACAGGGTATCCAATGGCACGCGAGACCGACAATCCCGCCTATGGGTTTTTCCTGCGCGGCTAGTGGCCTTTTCATCTTGTCATTCGTCACTTCACAGCTATGTGATATCACATTTATTGACCATTTAGTCTAAATTCATATATACCCTCTCAGACAGAGAGATACAATATGACGAATTTGATCGACACATATTTATTAAAATCAGGCATGCCTAAAGAAGAGCTCTGTATGATTAGCCGTGCCAAGCGCGCTTTTTATTACTACGGCATGGCTATTTTGAGCGTTACAGCAATCACCTTGGCCGCCCTCGGCCTCTTCAAAATAATAGCCTAAGCCGTCCATCCAGTTCGGGTTTTATAGGTAAATTGCCCTGCATCATTCAGGCGACGGCTGATGACGCCTCGGTTTTTCAAACAATTCAAATGCGCTACAGATTCGCCGACGGCCATGATGCGATTACTGTCGTCAATCTTACGGCGGAATAGAGCCGAATAAACACCCGTTGCGAGACGGGGTTCGCGGCAATGTTCGGCCAAACGATCCAGCGCCTTTTCATGATGTTCAATCAATTTCGACAGACGCTTATGCGCGCCGCGGAAAGGAATACCATGCGCAGGACATACCAGCACGTCTTCGGGCAATTCAGCTAAGAGCGTGTGGCAAGATGAGATCCAATCTTCCAAAGGGTTTCCTTCAGGTTCGGTCGGCCAAACCGAAACATTAGAACTAATATTTGGCAAGAGTTGATCCCCTGTCAGGGCCACATTCAACGATTCTGAATAGAGGCACGCATGTTCTGGGGAATGACCAGACCCAATGACAATGCGCCATTCATTCCCACCAATCATTCCAACTTCGCCGCTCACCAAACGGTCATAACTCTGCGGAAGCGGGGCAATGGCTTTCCCGAATCCGCCAAAACGCATCTTGTAAAGCTCAATTTGATCATCGGTGAACCCACATTTTCGGTAGAAACGAATCCCTTCTTCGGGCGCAGCCTTGCCTGTATCAGCGGCCATCAAACGGCAGAGGAAATATTCGCCACGTGTCATCAGAAGCGGCGCGCCAAATTTGCGACAGAGCCATCCCGCCAAGCCCGTATGATCGGGGTGAAGATGGGTGCAGATGACGCGATTGATTGGCCGCCCACCCATAAGATTGACGAAGTGTTTTTCCCAAATTTCGCGGCTGATTTTATCCGCGATACCCGTATCGACGACAACCCAACCATCACCATCTTTGAGCGCCCAAAGATTAATGTGATTTAGCCCCCGCATGGGTAGGGGGAAACGCAGCCAGAAAACACCTGGTGCGACCTCTGTTGCACTACCGCTTTCAGGAGTGTCAGCGGTAATAAAATCCAAACCACGACCTTCATATCCGCTTTCACGGACAAGGGATTGGTCGGGCGCTGTTTTCTTAGTGGGCTTGGTCATGAACCACAGATAAGCGATTGAAACGCAAATGACAGCAACGAATTGCGCATAGACGGGGTGCGCCGTCGCGGAGCGCATGGACTTTGCGTACAGCCCGTCATAGTTTCATCTAAAGACTCCAGATGGGGCGCTTAATTTAGGTGGGACTTTTGCCGAAACTCGTTTCTAAAATAAATCCAGATAGCGAAGCCTTTCGCACCAATCGCGCAGCGATGGAGGCTCTCGTTCAGGACCTACGTGAGAAGGTTGCGACGATCTCTCAAGGTGGGTCAGAACGCGCGCGCGCTAAGCATTTGGCGCGCGGCAAACTCCTCGCCCGCGAACGAGTTGAACGTATTCTTGATCCAGGCACCCCCTTCCTAGAGCTGTCCCAAATGGCGGCTTACGGCATGTATGATGACCAAGTGCCCAGCGCTGGTCTGATTACAGGGATTGGCCGCGTTGCAGGTCGTGAAGTCATGATCATATGCAATGACGCCACGGTCAAAGGTGGAACCTATTACCCCATGACCTGTGAGAAGCAGGGGCGGGCACAAGAAATAGCGCAAGAGAATAAGCTCCCCTGTATCTATCTCGTCGATTCTGGCGGCGGTAACCTACCCAACCAAGCCGAGATTTTCCCCGGCAAAGGTGATTTCGGGCGGTGCTTCTATAACCAAGCCAATATGAGCGCGGAGGGTATTGCCCAAATCGCTGTCGTTATGGGATCGTGCACGGCGGGCGGTGCCTATGTGCCGGCTATGGCCGACGAGAGTATTATCGTTGCGGATCAAGGCACAATTTTCCTCGCGGGGCCGCCACTGGTAAAATCTGCAACCGGCGAAGACATTGACGCGGAAAGCCTTGGCGGCGGCGCCCTACACGCCCGCACCTCTGGCGTGGTGGACCATCTGGCAGCTAATGATGCCCATGCCTTGCAGATGGCGCGAGATTGCATTGAAACCCTGGGCGCGGCCTCTCCGTCATTCTCACCCGAAGGCGACGTTGAACCGCCCGCCTATGATATTGATGAATTGGACGGTGTCGTGCCATCCGATTTACGCCAACCCTATGACTGCCGTGAAATTATCGCACGCATTACGGACGGATCCAAATTTACAGAATTCAAAAAAGAGTTCGGAACAACGCTCGTCTGCGGCTTCGCAAAGATACACGGCTACCGCGTCGGCATCTTGGGCAATAATGGTGTTTTGTTTTCCGACTCCGCCGTGAAGGGCGCGCACTTCGTCGAACTCTGCACACAGCGCAAGATACCGCTCGTCTTCTTGCAAAACATCACTGGCTTTATGGTCGGCTCAAAAGCGGAAGCGGGTGGCATTGCTAAACATGGCGCAAAGATGGTGCATGCCGTTGCCTGTGCGAAAGTACCGAAATTTACAATCATTGTTGGCGGATCATATGGGGCGGGCAATTACGGTATGTGCGGCCGCGCTTATTCTCCACGACTATTGTTCATGTGGCCAAATGCACGGATTTCCATCATGGGCGGCGAGCAAGCCGCAGACGTCTTGGCAACTGTCAACCGTAACGCAGCCACTTGGACCGATGCTGAACGTGACGCGTTTAAGAAACCGATTGTCGAACAATTCGAACGCGAAGGTCATCCCTACTTCGCCAGCGCGCGCATCTGGGACGACGGTATCATCGCACCAAGCGATACACGCCGTGTCTTGGGCCTTGGTTTAGCAACGGCAGCAAATGCACCTTTGGAGGACACCAAATTCGGTGTCTTTAGGATGTGACGCAGACATTTGATCAAATAAATCAAATGGCAAGGAACCGAAGCCTTAGGCATCGGCACCACAAGTAAGAGAAATATGACGAACTCAGTAGATAAAATCACTAAAATCCTCATCGCTAATCGTGGTGAAATCGCATGCCGTGTTATCAAGACCGCGCGGAAGATGGGTATTTCGACGGTTGCCGTTTATTCGGACGCAGACCGCAAGGCGCTACATGTACGTCTGGCTGATGAGTCCGTGCATATCGGTCCCAGCCCAGCGGTTGAGAGCTATCTTGTTATCGAGAAGATTATCGCAGCGGCAAAAGAGACTGGCGCAGATGCGGTCCATCCTGGTTATGGTTTTCTATCGGAAAATCCTAGCTTCGTGCGCGCCTGCGAAAAAGCGGGACTGATCTTTATCGGACCCTCCGCGGAAGCCATGGAAGCTATGGGTCTGAAAGACGCTGCCAAAAAGCTGATGGACGAAGCGGGCGTTCCCATCACGCCAGGCTATCACGGTAAAGATCAATCGCCG
>CALHXF010000142.1 GCA_938040095.1 uncultured Caulobacterales bacterium | reverse complement strand
ACATCAAAGCGGCTGCTGACAAAACTGGCGACGCGATGATTGAAGCGACGGATAAAGCTGGCGAAATGGCAACTGAAGCCAAAGATGGCGTCAAAGCTACCACTGATAAAATGGGCGAAATGGCAACTGAAGCCAAAGATGGCGTCAAAGCTACCGCTGATAAAATGGGCGAAATGGCGACTGAAGCCAAAGACATGGGCTCGGACACAAAATATGAAGTCGAGAAAGCCGCTGACAAAGTTAAAGCGGCTGTCGAAGAGAAATAAAATCTAAGCTCTCTAAATTAGAGGTGCTGTTTTTGGATTTGTAAGGCGTTGCTCTCGGGCAGCGCCTTTTTCTTATGGGGCAAGGAGTGTCAAAGTTTCACTTAGGTTTCAGCTTTTGAAAAACACGGCCATCCATGACCAGCAGACCCAACCCAATTAAGGTCATCCCGACAGCTTGAAGGCCCGAGAAAGTTTCATCTAAAATTGTCACGCCCAGCAAAATAGCTGAGATTGGAATGAGGAAGGTGACAAGCGCCGCATTTGTGGCCCCTGCAGACGCAACAAGGCGAAAAAAGAGCGTATAGGCGATAACTGTGCTGAATAGGGCTAATCCTATGATTGCCCAAATCGCCTCAAATGTCATGTTAAAATCGATCCAAGGTTTATCTATAATCAACATCAACGGGAAAAGAATGAGCGTCGCCATCGTCACTTGTCCCGTTGCAATAATGAGCGACGACAATCCCCATTTTTTGAACCGACGTGCGTAAGTTGTCGCGAACGCATATGATATGGCTGCGCCCATAACCGCGAGTTGTCCCAGTGTTGAACCTGTGAACCCATTTAGGGCTTCGGGACCGATCAAAACGAGCGTCCCGATTAATCCAATGGCAACGCCAAAGAGTTTTCGTTTCGTAATGCGTTCATCCATCAAGAAAGTACCGGCAACGAGAACCGTAAAGAACGGCGTTGTCGCATTGAAAAGCGAGGCGAGGCCCGAGTTGATCTGCGTTTGCCCCCAGACAATCAGGCAAAATGGAAGCGCATTATTTAAGAGCCCGATGATAAATAGCTCGCCCCATTGTCGTTTTGTCGTGGGAAGCGGGAGTTTGAGGCTCAGCGCGATGATCCACAACGCTATTGACGCTAGGCCAACCCTAAATGTCACAATTGTTAAAGGCGGAAGGTGTTTGACCAAAATTTCGATAAAGAAAAAGGACCCGCCCCATAAAATTGAGAGGGTGACCAACATGAGGATGTCGGTGAAGCTCATCTGTTGATTGATGGTTGGCGTCATGAAAACGTCCTATATCCAAATGTAGGGGTTTGTCGCCGAAAATCAGGCATTTGAGTACTGCAGATTCTTAGGTTTACCTCGTGCCCGGCGACTAATCACATATTGACATATTATCGTCGAAGCCTAGCTTGCGCGAAGATTAAAAGAGGGACAGTTTCATGTCATCGGAATGGAATGATAAGCGGCCTATGGCGCCGCATTTACAGGTTTGGCGCTGGCATGGCGCTATGCTCAGTTCGATCTTGCATCGTGCAAGTGCGATCATTTGCTATGTGGCCCTATTGTTGGTGGCGATTGGCATCTTAATTTTGGCCCTGACAGGTAGTTTGCCCTTGGCTGGATTGGTCTTCTCACCACTGGGTGCGATTGGCTTATTTGTCTTTCTTTTTGCCTTTATCTTTATGGCAGTCGCGCAATTGCGTCACGCCATTTGGAACCGTGGCAATATGCTCGATCCTGATAAAAACAATATGCTGTCCTTCCTTATGGTCGGCGGATCTGTTGTTGTGGCCCTTGTCTTGACCCTCGCAATTTCGGGAGTGTTATCATGAGCGCCGGAACAGCTAACCACAGTGCATCCCATGCAAAAATTCACACCCTGACAGGATGGGGCGTAATCATTGGTTTGCCATTTGCCATTCTCTCCGTTGCGGGTGCTGCACCCGCTGGAGCTGACGGCGTTGCCGCTTGGCTCTCGACACCTATCGGCGCGCTCGGCTTCCTCGCTTTTTTCACGGCCGCCATTTGGTACTGTAAGCTAGAGATGGACGAGGTGATCATGGATTATTTCGGGGGCAAACTGCGCGCATTTGGCCTGTTGAAGAATAAGTTGGTCGCCTTCATTTTATGGGCAGCCGTAGCGTTCGCGCTCATCAAACTCGCATTTCTAGGATAGTCTTATGACCGCCCAAAAAACTGAATGGATTGATCATACTTACGACGTTGTTGTTGTTGGCGCGGGCGGCTCTGGTCTCCGTGCGACACTCGGCTCGGCGCAAGCTGGGTTGAAAACAGCCTGTGTCACGAAAGTTTTCCCAACGCGTAGCCATACAGTTGCCGCGCAGGGCGGTATTGCCGCCTCACTTGGCAATATGGGTCCAGACGATTGGCGCTGGCATATGTATGACACGGTCAAAGGCTCCGACTGGCTCGGTGACCAAGACTCGATCGAATATCTCTGTCGCGAAGCGCCAAAGGCGGTTTACGAGCTAGAGCATTGGGGTATGCCATTCTCTCGGAACGAAGATGGTAAAATCTATCAGCGGCCCTTTGGTGGTCACACAACAGAAATGGGTGAAGGCCCGCCAGTACAGCGTACCTGCGCAGCGGCTGACCGCACGGGTCATGCGATGCTTCACACGCTTTATGGCCAAGCCCTTCGGAATGACGCTGAATTTTTTATCGAATATTTCGCACTCGACCTGATCATGGAAGACGGTGTTTGCCGCGGTATGACGGCTTGGAAATTGGACGATGGCACATTGCATCGTTTCCGCGCGCAGACCGTTGTTCTCGCGACGGGCGGCTGTGGCCGTGTGTTCTTCTCCGCGACATCTGCACATACATGTACGGGTGACGGCAATGCGATGGCGCTTCGTGCGGGCTTGCCTGTTCAAGACATGGAATTCATCCAATTTCATCCAACGGGCATTTACGGTGCAGGCTGTCTTATCACTGAAGGCGCACGCGGTGAGGGTGGTTATTTGACCAACTCCGAAGGCGAGCGTTTCATGGAGCGTTACGCCCCTAGCGTGAAAGACCTCGCGCCACGCGATATGGTCAGCCGCGCGATGGTTATGGAAATCCGCGAAGGTCGCGGCGTCGGGAAAGATAAAGATCATATCTTCCTCCATCTCGATCATTTGGACCCGAAAGTTCTCGCGTCACGTCTGCCGGGTATTTCGGAAACGGCGAAAATCTTCTCTGGTGTCGATCTGACCAAAGAGCCGATTCCAGTTCTACCAACCTGCCATTATAATATGGGCGGTATCCAGACGAATTATCATGGCGAAGTTCTGACGCTCAAAGACGGCGATCCAGATAGCGTTGTCCCTGGCTTGATGGCTGTGGGCGAAGCGGCCTGTGTGTCTGTGCATGGTGCGAACCGTCTCGGCTCTAACTCGCTGATCGATCTCGTTGTCTTCGGTCGTGCCGCAGGTCTGCGCGTCAAAGAAATCAACACGCCAAACCTAGAGCAGAAACCGCTCCCGGCGGATGCAGGGGCCGCGGCCATCGCGCGCCTCGAAAAATTCCGCAATGCGGAAGGTTCCAAGAAAACGGCTGATATCCGCCTTGATCTTCAAAAAGCCATGCAGGTCCATTGCTCTGTTTTCCGGACAGAGGAAAGCCTCTCTGAAGGTCTTGAAAAAGTCACCGCTATCGCAGAGCACATCAAGGATGTGTCAGTGACGGATCGCACAATGGTTTGGAACACGGATTTGATGGAAACATTGGAACTCGATAACTTGATCGCTCAAGCGCGGGTTACAATCGCTTCCGCAGAAAACCGCAAAGAATCTCGCGGCGCACATGCGCATGAAGATTATCCAGAACGCGATGACGTAGAGTGGATGAAACACACGCTCGCATGGTATGACGGCGAAACCAACACAGTAAAAATCGACTACCGCCCGGTGCATAACTACACCATGTCCGACGGGATTGATTACATTAAACCGAAGAAGCGGGTTTACTAGGTTTCAATTACAGACACGAATTTAGGCTCCGAAAGGAGCCTTTTTTGTTTTAACTATCTGATAGGGTGATCTTGTTTCTCAAGATGTTTGTTCGTCCCGTCTTTCGGTGAACCTACATTTGCTGTAGTGAGTTTTTATGTCGCGCTCTCATAACCTTTTCTTGCCATTAGCAGTGCTGGTTTCACTCTTGTTGGCGGCTTGCAGCGTTTCATTCAACAATGATTTAGTTTCCTCGCATTCAGATGAAATCGAAGCATATTCTGCCGACGCGCTAGAGCATTTTTATGCACGTCGGACAGAAGATATTTTGAACATTGCTGCGGAATCCGTTGGGTTTACAGCTGATGCCATCGATTCGATTTATGAGTTCATTAGTGAAACGGCTCAGCCTGATTTAGCCGTGGCGGCAGATCGGAGCTTTCGCCAACGCAATACCATGAAGTTGTACACGACGGTCTTCCATATCCCCCGTGAAAAGGGACGTGAGGTCGTCACTATTACAGTGTCGCCAGACGAAGACACGTGCTGCGTGCTTTACGGGTTGCGTTTGAATGTGCAAATCGGTCCCGAATATATGATGGAAGTAACTGAGCCTTCTCATTCGGAAGATGACGGTGGTGGACCACAATAATCTAATTGTTCTGTCGAAAGCTTCGACGCGATTTAGGTCTAGCGTCAAATTGGTAAAATAGCCGTCATGTGAACGCGTTTGATGTCAAAGCTACTTTGCTCGCCGAATATTGCGATAACCTTACGGAATATGTAGATTGACTCTTGGTGACGCATGTCACCATAAGGCGACATGAAACCATCTTCTTCTGAACTTGTCATTTTGAAACACCTTTGGTCCGCTGGGGCGCAGAGTGTTGGGGAAATACATGGGGCGATTTCAGAGGACTTAGGCTGGTCGCGGTCGTCATCTCGTAAAACAATCGAGCGTATGGTGGATAAGGGTCTACTGAGCCAAACCGAGGCGCATGGGCTGAATATTTACCGCGCCAAGGCCAAAAAAATTCCAACATTGGCAGGACTCATTCAAAGCTTTGCCGCCGATGTCTTGGGACTTGAGGGTCCATTGCCCGTCTCCAATCTCGTCAAAAGCGATATCCTCTCGGGGGATGAACTCGCCGAGTTGGAAGCCTTCCTCAAAGTCAATACGCCCTCAAATGACGAGGGCGCATAGATGACAGCTATCTTCATTTTTCTTGTGTCTATGTTTGTGGTGAGTGTTGCGGTGTGGATGCTAGCGGCAGGATTTCGCCTGATAGATAGGCGGGTCGAGCAATGGCCTTTGCTCTGGGCGACGATGCTCGCAATGTGTGTGGCCGTGCCCCTATTTGGACTTTTGTTTTCACTGCTACCCAATACCGTTGCAGCAGAGGCTTTGTCCGTATTTTCTCTCTCTGGGTTTTTTGGACATGATCCATTGGAGGCGATGGGCTTTATAGGGAACGAGCCTGCAAATATTTTGGCGGATGAGAGCGTTTGGGCCTTCGAAACGCTCAAGACTATTCTAGCGGCCCTTTATGCCTCTGGCGTGTTTCTGGCCCTCATAAAACTCGGCTGGGGACGTCATCGTTTGCGTCGGGTGATTTTGGCTGCGGATTGTGCCGACATTGCGGGGCAGGATGATGTGCTTGTGTCACCTCACATCCAATCGCCGCTCGCCTACACACCTTTTGGACAGAAAAAACACTCCCATATTCTCCTCCCGCAGAGTTATCGCGGGGTCGTGGGGGCCGACAAAATTGAAGATATTTTGACTCATGAGCGCGCGCATATTGTGCGGCGGGATGACGAATGCGGATTAGTTTTAAGAGTGACCCTGTGTCTGTGCTGGGTATCGCCTTTCGCGCACCTTCTATTCGGCGCGTGGAGTCAGAGCACAGAACTTCGTTGCGATATGGCCGTTACGGCGGGTCGCGATCCAAAGATGCGGAGGGCTTATGCAGACACATTGTTGCAAGCGCTCCACATAATGGCGGGCCGGGTACAGGAATACCCGGCCGCCGCCTTCTCAACCCACCGTATAAGGAACGAAAAGATGAGAATTACGCATATTATGAACGGGACGCCGCCAGCTTTCAAGCGGCTGCGCGATAAATTGGCGCTGAGTGTGGTCGCAGCGAGTGTCACAGCCGTTGGCATGCTCGCGATTTCCGCAACTGCAACAGCGGAACCCGCTCAAAACCCTGCTGCCGAGGCGCAGGAAGCGTCTTCCCAGAAAGCGCCAGCTAAGAAGACCTCAAAAGGGAAGGCTGTTACAACGCCTATGATCTCTGGTCGGTTGACGGCGAAATTCGGTCCTACACCTGATCCGTTCAAGGCGGGTAAGGTCCGAAATCATTATGGTATCGACATTGCCGCACCAACCGGCACACCGATCTACGCGCCTGCTGACGGTGTCATTCTCGCGGCGACAGATGCCTACAATGGAAACACTAAATACGGCAATGTTGTCGCTCTAAAAACCGAAGGTGGCATGCTAACAATGTTTGCGCATTTGGACGGCTATACCGTTGTCACGGGAGAGGCCGTTTCAAAAGGCTCGCAAATCGCGACAGTGGGCAGCAGCGGGAAAAGCACAGGTCCGCATGTGCATATCGAGACATCCAGAAACGGGCAGCGCGTTGACCCTGCTGATGTTTGGGAATTCAATCTAAAGAAATAGGGTTCGAATAGGTGAAAGATCAAGCGTTCCAGTATTAGACGTCTTGTTCTTTCTTATTTGGGGTGCGCGTATTACTCTGCGGCTTCTTGCCAAGCCTCAACATCTGCTGTGTCAGCGTCTGCAACAGCATATTTCAAGCGAACCGAAAACGAGCTTCCGATGGACGGTTCGCTATGGACAGTAACGCTTCCGCCCATGAGGTTGGCTAAGCCGCGTGCAATGGTCAGACCAAGGCCTGTACCGCCGTGGCGACGCTTGATCGACCCGTCTTGTTGGGTGAACCGCTCGAAAATACGGGCGCTATCTTCGGCTGCGATTCCAATGCCAGTGTCTGTTACCGTCATCAGCAGGATCACGTCGCCATGTTCGTCTGTACCGCCGTGAAGAGAGAGTTCGATTGCGCCTGTGTCGGTAAATTTCACGGCATTGTCTAAGATAGCAGAGGCAATCTGAGCGGTTCGTATTCTATCGCCGACAACAACCTTCGGGATTGTAGGGGCGAAACGCGTTTTGAATACGAGCCCTTTGGCTGCCGCAGAATTTGCAAAGCACTCGGCCGTCTTTTCGAGGGTTTCGCGTATATCGAATTTGGCATCATCAAGGCTGACACGACCTGCTTCTAGTTGCGAGAAGAGCAGAACATTCCCGATGATGGCCTGCAAATCGCGGCCGGAGTCGCGAATGATTGACGTCAATTCGCGCTGATCTTCGTCGAGGTCTGTTTCTTGCAGAATATCATTCATCCCGATGATGCCGTTCATGGGTGTGAAAAGTTCATGGCTCATCGTGGCGAGAAAATCTGTCTTGGCGCGATCCGAATCTTGCGCGGCGGTGATGCCTGCTTCGAGATCCCCAAAGGCGGAGTGCATATTTTCCGAGAAAAACGCCCCGACCATCGTGATGAGAAAGGCCGCTAAGCTGGTTTGTACCGCGCGTTGAAAATTTCGATCCGCGAATTTTTCGACATCAAAGATAGGCGTATAGTTGTAATTCGAGCTCACCCACCACAATCCCCATATCCCGATAAAACAGGCTAATCCAAATGCTATTGTGGCGCGCGCGCCACAAATGAAACCGTTGATAACAATACCTAAAACTAAAAAGGGAAGTAGCGCAGAATTGATACCTGTATTTTGATTCAACGCGGATGACGCTGTGCCCGCAAGGATCAGCACAGAAAATGCGAACGCATAAACCTGAAACCGTTTGCTGATCCGTAAAAACATGATCGCTGTAAAAACGAAACAACACGCAATCACGGAGACGATATGATCGAATGTAAACCCGTTATAGGTATAATACATCGCCACAATATTGATCAACTGGGTGATGATGAACGCAAATCCAACGAAGTAGACGGCACGGGCGCGCATCAACTCACTTTTTGTGGTCATGCGATCAATGCGCAAAAAACGTTCGAAACGATTAAATGAAGTTTCCATATATAGGCGATAACCGAACAAGGTTAGCAATGCGTTGAAATTACAACCGGAAAACCCTCTAATCCAATCGATAGATTTGTCTCGATTTTGCGCTAAATTTCGTCTCCTGCTACCCCGTCTTTTCAGTTTTCCCGCTATCTCCCGTAGACGCCTTTTGGTAGAGAGTCGGTATGAGCAATCTCTTTCAATCTGCTGGTCTTGAGGCGTGTGCGCCTCGGCCTTTGGCAGAAGCCTTACGACCCGCCGTCTTGGATGACGTTGTTGGGCAATCACATCTGATCGGATCTGACGGTCCAATCGGGCGAATGTTGGGGCAGGGTCGATTGTCGTCCATGATTCTGTGGGGGCCACCCGGCGTTGGGAAAACAACTATCGCGCGTTTGTTAGCGGATAAAGCCGATCTTGAATTTGTTCAGCTGTCTGCGGTTTTTTCTGGCGTTGCAGATTTGCGCAAGGCGTTTGAAGCGGCCCGCGCTCGTCGCGAGTCTGGTCGCGGAACTCTATTGTTCGTCGACGAAATTCATCGATTTAATCGCGCGCAGCAAGATGGCTTTTTGCCCTATGTTGAAGAAGGCGTTGTGACGCTCGTTGGGGCGACCACGGAAAACCCTAGCTTTGAACTGAATGGCGCGCTGCTCTCCCGTGCGCAGGTTTTTGTCCTCAACCGTCTGGACGAGGATGCACTGCAAGGGTTGCTCAAACGGGCGGAGACCCATGTTGGGCGGGACTTACCGCTCGATGAGAGTGGGCGTGATACATTGATTGGATTTGCCGATGGGGATGGGCGTTATTTACTGACCCTAGCGGATGAAGTTTTTCTCGCGGGTGAAGATGTGTTGAACTCTGCGGGGGTCGCTGCGTTGCTTCAGAAACGTGCGCCTGCCTATGATAAGTCCCGAGACGAGCATTATAATATTATCTCCGCGCTACATAAATCTATGCGTGGATCTGATCCTGATGCGGCGCTTTATTGGTATGCACGGATGATGACGGGTGGCGAAGACCCACGCTATATCGCGCGTCGACTGGTCCGTTTCGCGAGTGAAGATATTGGTCTTGCTGACCCAACTGCTTTGATGATCGCAAGCGAAGCGGCGCGGGCCTATGAGCGTTTGGGGAGTCCTGAAGGGGATTTATCTTTGGCCCATGCCGTTGTTCACCTTGCGACTGCGCCCAAATCTGTTGGTGTTTACGCGGGCTACAAAGCGGCGATGCGATCGGCAAAGGCCACAGGCAGTTTACCGCCGCCAAAACACATTCTCAACGCGCCAACGAAATTGATGAAAGATATCGGGTATGGCGACGGATATGCCTATGACCCATCAACTGAGAAGGGCTTCTCTGGTCAGAACTATTTTCCCGATGATATGCCGCGTGAGACGTTTTACGCACCAAAAGGTGACGGACGCGAAGCGCCGATCAAAGCGAGATTAGCGGCTTGGGCCAAAATAAGAGCAAATAAAAAAAGACCTTAAGGTTGTATAAAAGATTATGCGTCATACGAAATTATGCGTCATTTTATTTCGTCTGCTTTATATTTAATCATGTGTCTATCCTTCGCGGGATGTGAAGACAGTAGCGCAATTTTACCCAGTAAGGTCGCGCAGGCGGAGACGTCAAATGTAACACAGGGCCTGCCTCCGCTCTCACCAAAGTTCTACGAATTTGCGGTTGGCGGTACGCAGCTCTTTTTCCTTGAAGGTCGCGACGCCATCAAAGATCATTTTCATCCGAGCTTGCAGGGGGTGTCTGATAATAGGTGGACGTTCTTAAAAGGGGTGGCCTCGGAGACTGCTGACCTCAGAGCGATTGAATATTACGGGCATGCATATGGCGAACACGATGGGTTTCACTTCGTCGTCGTCCAATTGAAAGTTCCGATTGAGAATGGATATAATTTGGTAAAGGTGATTATGCCATCAAATGAACCTTGTTGTCGTTTGGCGGGGTTGGATATCAATTCCCATGAAGATCTATCCTTGAACACGGAGTATCAGGGGGCATCTAGTTCGGAAATTTTGACGCTTCGATACTAAGACGTCTGGTTTTTCCTGGACGTGAAAAGTTGACCCGAGTTAGCGATGATTGAGACGCTATAGATGGCGTTGCAATTGGACGCGCTTGGGCATAGCGTCATCACATGACAGATTTTAAATCACTCCTTATTTCCCGTGATGCAGAAAATGCAGCCGTCGCCATTCTCACGCTTAATCGCCCTGAGGCGATGAATAGTTTCAATCTCGCCATGCACAGAGAGCTTCAACAGGCCTATGCGGACCTGGATGCAGATAGTTCTGTGCGCGTGATTGTGGTGACTGGCGCGGGTCGTGCCTTTTGCGCAGGCGCAGATATTTCCAGCGGCTTTGACGGGGCGGGACTTTCAACCGCACCGACCATGCACGAAGATGTTGCGCGTGATGCGGGCGGAGAATTAGTCTTGGATATGTTCAAAGTTGAGACGCCCATCATTGGCGCGATCAATGGTCATGCCGTTGGTATTGGTGCGACAATGACGATGCCGATGGATTTACGCATTTGTTCGGAAAAAACGAAATGGGCTTTTCCCTTTGCGCGTCGCGGAATTGTGTTTGACGGCGCGGCCAGTTGGTTCCTGCCACGTTTGGTTGGCTGGGCGAAAGCCAATGAGTGGATTTTGAAGGCCGATATTATCAAAGCAGATGAGATGTACCGGGCAGGATATGTCAGCGAAGTCCATCCACCCGAAGCCGTTTTGCCAAAAGCCTTGGACCTTGCACGTGATATTGCAGCGAATTGTTCTCCGACCTCAACTGCCAGCAATAAACGTCTGCTGCGAAATTCTATGATGGGATATGGTTTACTCGAAGAGGCTGCTTTCACGGCGCATATCGAAGAGAGCAAATTATTAAATGCTGCCTTCGTCAGTGAAGATTGCCAAGAGGGCGTAAAAGCGTTTCTCGAAAAACGTGCACCTAAATTCTCAGACCGTAAAAAGTGACACATTAAAAATGATAAATGCCGAGAAATTTCCGAAAAAGTGGGAACGCCAACGGGCGCGTGGTCGCTGGGTCTATGCCCTAATTCACGCTGCCGTCATCGGTGGGATGATAGGTCTTTTGAAACTGGTCATAAATTTGACTGGAATGGAGGGGCCAGATAGCCTCACGTTACAATCTATACTTTATTTCGCGATGGGCGGGTTTGCCTATGGGCTTATCCGTTTCAGTATTCGCGAGCGTTTTTACCAAGCTTTGAAAGGTCAATCTCATGATGGATCGTAGACATCTTCTCCTCGGCTTAGCCGCGACACCACTCGTGGCCTGTGAAACGCTCGACCCTGCTATCCTTGATGGTATCTTAAGTGGACAAGGCGGTCTTGGCGCTTTGTCGGCTGGCGAAGTCGCGCTGGGTTTGAAAGCCGCACTTGATAATGGTGTCGGCAATGCCTTGACGAATGTCGGGGTTTTGAATGGTTTCCTAGGTAATGATATTGTCCGTATTCCGCTGCCAAAGGTGTTGCAGGATGTGCAGTCTTTTCTGGCTCCAATCGGGATGGATAATTTATTAGTCGATCTACAAACACAGCTCAATCGGGGGGCGGAAAAAGCCGCACCCGTCGCAAAGGATATCTTCCTGAGTGCCGTTAAGGGTTTGACCATTACGGATGCTTTTGATATTTTGCGTGGCACAGATACGGCGGCAACCGAATATTTACGCGGACGTACAACGGATCGATTAGGTCAATTATTTTCACCTATCATGGAAAATGCGCTCAACCAGACGGGGGCCTTGCGTCTTGTCGATGACGTGTCGTCTCAATTGCGATCCGTGCCATTTGCGCCAGGTTTGGGAGCTGATGCCCGAACGGACTTGGTCAACCACGGTGTAAAATATGGTTTGAACGGAGTCTTCCATTTCATTGGTGAAGAAGAAAAAGCCATTCGTGCCAATCCTGCAAAACGCACATCGGATATCCTTAGACGTGTGTTTAGTGCGTAATCTTTCATCATATCGAGTAAAATCACTGAAAATGTGGCATTAATAAATTTTTAACTTTTGCTGCATGAAAAAATGTGTTTCCACTATTTTAGCGATCTTGCCGCCCCCAGCCTAACAAGGGATCGCTCTAGGGAAATAGAGATGCGCCCCACGCTGAAACTCAATGAATTGATCAGTACACATATGTCTGTGCCTGGTCACGTCGACAGGGCTGAACCTGAGTCAAATTTTGTGATGTCGGGTTTGCGTGCGGCTGGATCCGCCAATCACATTAATCGCCGCAAGATTCTGTCGGATGTTTCCGACGTGTTGAATTGCAAGGTTGAAGACTTGGATTTCTTATTCACTGAATTTGAGATGCCAATTGGGTCTGCGGCGAATTACGAAGTGATGGTGCCTGATTTTCAAACACGCCTATTAGCTGTCGCGGAATAAACACGTCTTCGTCGTTGTAACGTCGGGTTCTCAACTTATTTCAGCCTTAAAATTAGACGACGAATGATTTCTAATTTCTAAGAGCTTCACATCATGTCATCTAAAATGCCGCCTGCACCTTTGCCTGGAATACGTCGGTCGGCAGGGTTGAAACTTATTTTAATCTGTGCGCTGGTCTTGCTCATGTCGATCCCTGCCATGTTTATCGGGGCGATCAGCTACGAACGTTCTTCGGAAGCCAATAAGGTCGTAGATGATGTGAGCCGCCGATATGGTGGTCCTCAAGTGATCATCGGCCCGATCCTCTCCATTCCATATGAATCGCAACAATCTGATGGGTCAACTGAGACAGGTCACTACATCATCTATGCTGATAGTGGTTTGGCTGACTTTACCTCCGTCGAGGTCGAGACAAAAACCCAATCACTTTGTAAAGTGCCGATCTATACGGTGAAGGGTGAACTGACGGCTCGCTTTGAGGCTCCGCTTTCGCGACTTGAGACGCAAGGTTTAGAGTTGGACATGAAGCAGGCGAAGGTCCTCGTATCTGTTTCTGATGTTCGCGGTTTAAAACAAGACGTCGCCTTACGCAGCGAAACTGGCGTGTCGCAAGCCTTCGAACCTTGGCAGCGTGAAACAAATGTTCGTTCGGGTGCGTCCGCGACATATGAATTTGATTCCAGTGGAAACCGGAAGATCGTAAGGCCCGCTGTTCCAGGTCGTTCAAACACGGCGCTTCCAAGTCTTGGGCATTGGATGGCAGTTCCGGCCGCCACGCTTTTGACATCAGGTGATAGCTTTGAAGTCACTGTCGATCTTGTTTTATCGGGTGCGCAAAACTTGTCCGTTTTACCCTTTGCGAAATCTACAGATGTTCGGATGAGCTCAAATTGGGCTGACCCTGGTTTTCAAGGAGAATTCACGCCCAGCGCGCGGACGGAAACTGAAACGGGTTTCACGGCCGAATGGGCAATGCCCTATCTGTCTCGTGGTATTCGCGGGCAGGGGAAATCAAGCGATGTATTGCGCGGCATTGATCAAAATGCAGTACGTGTGAAATTCGTGAATACGGATAATCCGTATCAAACTGTCAATCGTGCATTGAAATATTCAGTGCTGTTCATTGGGCTTGTTTTTTTGGCTTACTTTCTCTTCGAAGTGATTGTCGGGACACCTGTTCATCCTGCGCAATATATTTTGATCGGTTTGGCGCAGGCAATTTTCTACCTCCTCTTGTTGGCTTTCGCTGAACGCGTCGGGTTTACATTGGCCTTTATGATTGCGTCATCTCTGACGGTTGCCGTCACCTCGGCCTATGCAGGGGCCGTTTTTGGCGGGCGCTCCTATATTTGGAAAGCGGGTGGTGTCTTTGCGACGGTTTATGGCCTGTTATTTGTCCTGATGCGCATCGCCGACTTTGCGCTTATGATTGGGGCTCTCGCTAGCTTTGTTGCGATTGCAGCAACGATGTATCTAACCCGTGACATGGATTGGTACGGGGGAACGAAATCTTCGACCTGAGGGGGGATTCTCTCCTTTAACACCTATCCTTGCGCGTCGGTGAAACGATGCAGTTTGTCGCGCGGGAAATGTCTTTTGTTCGTCCACGTTAGTGTCTATATCAAAATTTCGAAATTAAGACACGGAACACGATCCCAATGGTTCAGCTCACACTTCCCAAAAATTCCAAAGTCCGTAAGGGCAAATCGTGGAAAGCCAAACCAGGCGCAACGCGCCTCAAAACATTCAAAATCTATCGTTATGATCCGACGGATGGCGGTAACCCGTATTGGGATACCTATCAGATTGATCTGGACGAATGTGGTCCAATGGTTCTGGATGCTCTGTTCAAAATCAAAAACGAAATTGATCCAACACTCGCATTCCGTCGCTCTTGTCGCGAAGGGGTTTGTGGCTCCTGTGCCATGAACATTGGCGGGCGTAATACGCTGGCTTGCACCAAAGGTATTGATGAGGTCAAAGGCGGCACAGTCACGATTTCACCACTTCCACACATGCCAGTTGTACGTGACTTGGTTCCTGATCTATCAAATTTCTACAAACAATACGCCTCGATTGAGCCGTGGCTCCACACGTCCACACCATTGCCAACCGAAGAAATCACGCAAACGGTCGAAGAGCGTGACAAGCTGGACGGCTATTACGAGTGCATTCTCTGTGCGTCGTGTTCAACATCTTGCCCATCCTATTGGTGGAATGGCGATCGTTACCTCGGCCCAGCAGCGCTCCTGCAAGCTTATCGTTGGTTGGTCGACAGCCGTGATGATGCGACGGCGGAACGTCTTGAAAAGCTAGATGACCCGTTCAAGCTTTATCGCTGTCACACGATTATGAATTGCGCCAATGTGTGTCCAAAGGGATTGAACCCGGCCAAGGCGATTGCTGAAGTCAAAAAAATGATGGTTGAGCGCGCATAGCGCCACCTTCATATTCTAGAGTTCTGAAACGCCTCTAACTTCGGTTAGGGGTGTTTTTTTATGTCTGATCATCAGAGATATCACGCATCACATTTCCAAAATTCTTACGGCAATGCCTTGACCTAGCGACAAGGTTAATGAAGTCTTAACGCCTAATTTGGGCGAGATGACTCCATGCGTTTACTTCTGATCTCTACGGCGTCGCTTTTGCTATCGGCCTGCATAACGGTAAAGCCTTACGGTCCGATGCCGTCCGATTACCGCAAAATTGCACAAAATGAATATGCGGCAACAGGTTGGAGTGAGAAGTCGCTCTCTGAAATTTCGGTAGGCTTGGCGGCAAAGCAACTCACGTCGCAATCCCTCACGAAAACCTATCTTCGACGGATTGCGGAAATTGATCGGAGCGGCCCTACGCTTCGATCTGTCCTCGCGCTTAACCCTGATGCGATGTCGCAAGCGAAGGCATCAGATGCACGTCGCATTGCAGGACAATCTTTAGGCCCGATGGATGGTATTCCTGTCCTTCTAAAGGATAATATCGAAACGCTGGACCCTGTCGCGACAACGGCGGGCGCCTACGCGCTGGCCGAAAATATCACAGGACGTGATAGTCCCTTAGTTGCTGGACTAAGGGCGCAGGGGGCCGTCATTCTAGGCAAGACAAACCTTTCACAATGGGCAAACTTTCGATCAAATGAGAGTGTTTCGGGATGGACCGCTTTGGGCGGACAAGTTCGAAATCCACATATGCTAGACCGCAGCCCGTGCGGAAGTTCGTCAGGGTCAGGTGTCGCGGCGGCAGCGTCCTTGGCCGCAGGCACAGTCGGCACGGAAACCAACGGGTCAATCATCTGCCCGTCCAATGTGAACGGCGTCGTCGGATTTAAACCAACTGTTGGTCTCGTCAGTCAGAAACACATCGTCCCCATTAGTGCCAGCCAGGATACGGCAGGTCCTATCACAAAAACGGTCCGCGGAGCCGCATTGATGCTCGACGCGATGGATAACCAAGAGATTGATTATACTGCGGGTTTGGCCGCAAATTCTTTAGTGGGGGCGCGTGTCGGCGTTATGCGTTTTGCCGAAGGGTCCAATGATGACATTAAAGATCGTTTTAATGCCAGCTTAGAGGCGATGGCCGCTGCAGGGGCAGTTTTAGTGGAAATCGAAGAGTTTTCACGCGGCGACGATTATGGAGAAAAGTCCCTCGATGTTCTACTTTATGAGTTCAAAGCGGGTATAAATGAATATCTTGCGGATGCCGCACCAGCGGTCAAAACGCGTAACTTGGAACAACTCATGGCTTACAATGAGAGTGACCCGCGAGAGACAGCTGTATTTGATCAAGATATATTCGAAGCCGCGCAAGCGAAGGGCGATTTGACGGATCCAGATTACCTTACGGCTCGCACAGAAATTCAGCGTGCAACTGGGGCGAACGGCATTGACCGTTTAATGGTCGCCAATCAACTCGATATGCTAGTCAGTCCATCAGGGCCTGTTTCGTCGCGTGTCGATCCTATCAATGGGGATGTTTGGCCAAGTTGGGCTGGCGCAGGGTATTTAGCGGCTGTTGCGGGATATCCGCATATCACCGTCCCGATGGGCGATATCCACGGCATTCCGATCGGATTTTCGATTATGGCGGGGAAAGGGCAAGACGCGCAAGTACTGTCCTTTGGCTATAGTTTTGAGCAGGTCGCAGGGAAGCGTGTCACGCCCAAGTATCTACGCAATGCAGGGGATCGCCCAGAGTTCTCCGTTGCGATGAAGGTCAGCCAAGCGTCACTGCGTTAAATCTATGTTTTATAGTCCTTCGACAATTTTGCGAATTTCATGTGTTGCCTCATCTGCATTTTTTGAGATGGTATCGGGCGCAATGGCCTCGCCGAAGGTCATATGAAAGATCTGCCGTTTCTTGTTCAACAGCTCATGAAACAAGGTGATGTCGCGGAGTTCAGAATTTAGCTTTGCGAAGATATAATAGAGCGTCGAATTGCGTGCTTTGATCTTCAGCGGCACAATAGGGGTTTTGTATTTTCGGGCGAGTGTCACGGCACTATTTTCCCAAGGTCTATCCACCAAGCCTCGCCATGACAGCGTGGCAAGCGCGCCTGAGGGGAAAATCACAATACAGCGTTCGTCGTCAATCGCTTGTTTGACAGCCAAAAGCGTGTCGCGGGCTTTGGCATGACTGCGTTTCTCTTTCACCCATTCGACAGGAATGATGATGTCCTGCCCTTTGGGGATAACGCGCAATGCGTCTGCATTTGCCATGAAAAGATGATCAGGCCGCCGCTCTCGAATAGCTTGGAAGACGGCCAGTCCATCGGCAAGTCCTGTGGGGTGATTGGCGATGACGATACAAGCCCCGGTGCGAGGGAGGTTTGACAGGCCAACGACAGCGGTGCGGGGGTTTATGTGTCGGGACACGCGTTGAAAGGCCTGATGTCCCGTCAGAGGGCGGATCGTATCGGACAGAAAAACTGCCGCATCATAGGCTAAAATACGATACAGCACGGGCTTGATCGCCCCGAAAAAACGGGGCCGCGCCATAAGACGCGGGGCGCGTTCGGCGATGAGTTCTTCGACAATATGCACGGTTCCCTATTGACGAATACGCGCGATGAATCCAAGGGGCGGTTTATGACCCACCCTATAAATGTCCTCTTCCTCTGCACTGGTAACTCTGCGCGCTCTATTTTGTCAGAAGCTTTGCTCAATGACTTAGGGCGAAATGACGATGGTAGCCCGCGATTTCTGGCCTGGTCCGCAGGATCGAAACCGAGCGGTCAACCTCATCCAGAGGGCCTCGCGGAGTTGGAAAACCAAGGGCATGTTACAACACTCTACCGATCAAAGAGTTGGGACGAATTTTCCAAGATTGGCGCGCCTGAATTCGATATCGTTGTGACGGTTTGCGATAATGCGGCGGCAGAAACTTGTCCTGTTTTCTTTGGGCCTGGTCTGAAAGTGCATTGGCCACAAGTCGACCCTGCACATATTGAGCCGATCTCTGCACGCCAGACCGCCTTTGCGCGGACCTACCGCATTTGCAAAGCACGGATTGAAGCGTTGATGGCGCTTTCAGCTGATGAGTTGAAAGATCACGCGGCAGTTCAAGCGATTGCTAATATTGATGCCTAGCGTGGGCTCGTCTGAAAAGGCTTTGGATTGATATCCATCTAGCCTGAAAAATACGCAATAAAAAAGCCGCTCCCGAAAGAGCGGCTTTCTCTATTTAGATGTGAAGAATATTACTTCTTTTTAGGCGGTGCAGCGCGTTTCACTGGCGCTTTACGAGCCGGCGCAGCTTTTGGTGCATCACCAAGTTTTTTGAAGTCTGCTGGTGGCATTGTCTTACCCAAGACTTTTGATGCCCAGTCACGTCCACCCCAACCGAAGGCGATAGCAGCAGCAACAGCCGCAGAAATCACGAAGGCAGAGAAGGCTACTGGTACGATTTGACCTTCTGGATCAAGGGAGTTGAGGCCCAAGAAGACGAAGAGGATCATCGCTGCGTATTTCACAAAACTCGCAATGCGCGGGCTCATGATCGTAGACAGGAAGCGACCCATGAAGTTGGCCAAGAAGACGCCAATTGCTATCAAGACAGCTGCACGAAGCAAGCTACCACCGAACTCTTGGACTGTACCAAAGGCTGACGACAAGCTGTCGTTACCGAGGATGTTGACAGCTGCGGAGACGCCGACGACCAAGATGATCAAGAAGGCGATATAACCAGCGGATTTAGATGGCGCTGTTTTGAGGCCTTCACCATCGTCAAGTGACATGACTTCGTTGATCGAACGATCAAAGCCAAAGCCAGCCAATAGGTTTTCGATGAAGTTCGAAACGAAACGACCAATGAAGATCGTTGCAGCCAGAACAACAGACGCGGCGACGAGCGCTGGAAGATAGCTAAGGAAGCCATTCAACATTTCTGAAAGCGGCGTGGAAATTGTTTCCATGTTCAGCTTTTCAAGAACGGCAATCGCGACAGGTACGATGATCAGGACAAATACGATTTTGCCGAGAAGGCTAGAAATTGATCCAGATGAACCCGTTGCAGATGTTAGACCTGAACGTGAAGCGATGGTGTCAACTTGCGCAGCTTCAGCAACAGACGAAACGGCTGTGCTGGCAACTTTTGCGATGATGAAACCGATGAAACCGATGAAACCGGCGCCAATTAGGTTTGGAACGACACCACTGATGTTGTTGAAAAGGTTTTCAACGGGGCCAAAGTAGCTGCCCATGCCAACGCGTGAAAGCGAGAGGAACAATGTATAAAGCAGCGCAAGCCAGAACACGGCTTTACCAATTGCGATACCGATGTTTCCACCTGTTGTTGCGGCACGTTTGCCAAGACCCGTGCGATTAATCGCACCGCTGACGAGGCCACGAAGAACGTAAGAGATGATAACGCCTACGACGAGAATTGCGGCGGCGGCTGCCCACTTTTGCAAGTCCTCATTGGCGAGAATGTTGTTGATGAAGTCCATGATGTTGTGTCCCTCCAGACATATAGGCTTAGTCGCAGATTTTCTGCGATTTGGTTGCCCCTTAAACGTTAACCTTCGGCAATACTAGATTAACAGTTCCTGAACGTTATTGTTCTGCAGTTGCCGTTCTCTCAAAACGCCACGTTGACGAGGACCGAATGGTCCGTCAAAGCGCCCCTATGGAACCTGCCCCAATACGCAATAAGCCGCTCTTCTATGGTCTTGTCAGTGTGAGCTTCGGCTTGCTCGGGTTTGCTGTAATATTACTGTCGGTGTGAGCATGGGACCCGTTCAAACCAGACTCGAGCGTCGCATTCAAGATGGGGTACTGATTCGCGACCCTGAGCAAGTTGAGGCCGCCATCGCGCTTGATGGTCGTTTACAGGCCCTTGGCGAATATGAGCCCGCGAAAGGCGGGTTGCTAGGGCGTTTCTTTGGGGGGCGCGAAACGGTGCCGCGCGGACTCTATATGTATGGCGGTGTAGGACGCGGTAAATCCATGTTGATGGATTGGTTTTTTGAGGCGGCAGACTTCAAACCCAAAGCGCGTACACATTTCCACGCCTTCATGTTGGATGTGCATGAGCGCATCAATGCGTGGCGGAAATTGGACAAGGCTGGACGACGCGCTAGTCCGTTTCATGTACGCGGGGCAGGGGATGACCCGATTGCACCCGTCGCACGCGCCATTGCGACCGAGGCGAAGCTGCTTTGTTTTGACGAATTCTATGTTACCGATATTACGGATGCGATGATTTTATCACGTCTGTTCGAGGCGTTATGGATAAATGAAGGTGTTGTCGTCATCGCAACGTCGAACCGTGAACCTGACGGCCTTTATAAAAATGGCCTAAACCGAAATTTGTTCGAGCCCTTTATTCGGATGATGCCAGACCATTTTCTTATTCACCCTTTTGAGGGAGACACGGATCATCGCCTGCGTGCCCTGACGGCGGCACCTATCTATTACACTCCTCTGAATGCAGATGCGACAACGGCCATATCTGCTGCGTGGGATCGCTTAACGCGAGGAGCAACGCCCGAATCTTTTGAGCTTACCGTGCAGGGCCGAACGTTGGATTTCCCCAAAACGGCGCGCGGAGTTTTATGGAGCGATTTTTCGTTGCTTTGTGAAACCAATCGTAGCTCCGCTGAATATCTTGAGCTCGCAAAAGCGTTCCACACCGTCATTATTGAAGACGTCCCAGAAATGGGTCCGCACATGCGCAATGCAGCCAAACGCTTCGTGACCTTAATTGATTCACTTTATGAGTCGCGGACCAAGCTCGTGATGAGCGCCGCGGTGCAACCTAATGATCTCTACGATCAAGGAGACGGCGCATTTGAGTTTGAGCGAACTGTGAGTCGTTTGATGGAAATGCGGACTGAAGAATATCTTGGTCAAGAAAAGAGCTGACCGCTTTTTTCTAAGGTTTCCCAAATGTCCATCGATGTGAGGGACTTCGGCCTAATTCATCAATGGCAGCGCGGTGGGCCTTTGTTGGATATCCCTTGTGTCCCGACCATCCATATCCAGGGAATCGTTGATCGGCTTCTGCCATCAATCGGTCTCGCGTAACTTTTGCTACAATAGACGCCGCCGCTATGGAGAGGCTTTTAGCATCACCCTTCACGATTGCGTGAGCGTCACAGACTAAATTTGGCGGAACGCGGTTACCGTCTATGAGGGCGTAATCAACTGAAATTCCAATGTTTTCTACGGCGCGACGCATAGCTTCCATCGAGGCCCAAAGGATATTGATGCGATCTATTTCTGCAGGTTCTGAGATCCCAATCCCGATTTGTGCATTTTCTATTAAGATATTCAGGAGTCGTTCACGCGCCGAGTGGGAAAGAGCCTTACTGTCGTTCAGACCTTCCGGAATATTATCGGGGTTTAAGATGACGGCGGCCGCAACAACCGGTCCCGAAAGGGGCCCGCGACCCGCTTCATCTACCCCGCATATGATCCGGTCCTGATACGCGCCAGCTTGGGTTTCATATTTGAAGTCAGGCATATTTAGGCCGTATTTTGATGGAAAAGAACGAATGGCACGACACATGCAAAAAACGCATGTGCAGGGTTTATTAGGAGGATGAAGGTCTGCTAAAGACTTTCTAACGGTTTATGAAGGAGCATTCCATGTCCAAACTCAAAATCGCTGGCGCAACACTCGCGCTAGTATTCGCAGCCTCAGGTGCTGCTTTCGCTCAGGACGCAGACGCGGAACTGATGAAGACACCAAGTTCAGAAGGTGTCGTAACAAATGCGACTTCTTGTGAATATGAAGGCGGTTCCGTTATGGATCTGACGGATGGTAAAATCTGTTTCATCCCAATTCGCGGCGTCTCTGCAAATACGGCAAATTACGACGGCAAAGGTCTTGGCGTTATTCGCTGTACTGGCAACGGTGCATTTTCGAATGAAATCATCCAGCCCAGCGGACAATATTGCCGCGTTTATCTTGGCCCAAAAGCCCAGAAGAAAACACGGGAAGAGCTCGAAGCTGAATTGGCTGCGATGACAGAAGCCGAATTGGCCGCGAACAACTAAGTCTACCAAATCTCCTAGGTCTCGACCTGGACACGATTTATTGAAGCCCAGCACACCCAGTTGCTGGGCTTTTTTGTGGCCATATGGCATTTGAGGCGGCAAAAGCGCACTGTGCTGGCTGTTATTATTCCGACATTAAATGCTGAAACCTGCTTGTCGCCTTTGTTGGCGCAGACGGGCGAACAGCGCGTGGTCATCAGTGATGGTGGCTCAACGGATGGGACGCTTAAATTGGCCTTGGCGTACAACGCCGTTATCGCGAGTGGAAATCCGAGTCGTGGCGCGCAATTGGCGCGTGGCACTGAGCTTGCAGCCGCAGTGAATTCCGTAACGGCATATCTCTTTCTACACGCAGATTGTCGGTTGCTTCCTGGGTGGCAGGCCGTCGTAGATACGGCTTTGCAGCAAGAGAACACCGCTTGGTTCTTCAAGTATCGACCGGAAACGACTGGGCTTTCTGGTCTTTGGCTTCGATTTATTGTGGGCTTGCGAAGTTGGGCGTGGCGGTTGCCCTATGGCGATCAGGGGCTTTTGATCCCGCGCGCGATGTATGAGGCGCTGGGCGGATATGATCGCGATAAACCTTTATTTGAAGATGTTGATATTGTTGATCGGATAAAGGCTCAATTCGGACGTGATGCGTTGAAACCTTTGCCTCTAGGTTTGAAAACAGATGTATCGTGCCATTTAGATGAAGGTATTTGGACGCGGGGGTGGCGGAATTATAAACTGCTAAGGGCGTACCGACGTGGAACATCTATCGATGAATTACTGCGGAGATATGGCTGATGCGACCCACTTTATTTATTGTCGCTAAGGCTCCGATTATGGGCCGCGCGAAGACACGCTTGGCCGCAGATATTGGACCTGTGCATGCCAAACGGCTTTACCGTGCGATGATGGGGCAAGTCTTGCGGCAGGTTCACGATCCGCGCTGGGACACGGTACTGGCCGTTACACCGCCACATCTCTTAGGCCGCGTCCCAGATTGGGACGGATTTGCGCAAATTCCTCAAGTGGCTGGCTCACTCTCGCCGCGTCTGGCTGCATTGTTTTCGCGTAAAGGGCCTACGTTGACGATTGGAACGGATTGTCCACAAGTAACAGCGAAAGATATTGCCGCAGCCTTTGAAGTCTTGAAATCCAAAGATCACGTATTTGGTCCCGCCAGTGATGGTGGCTTTTGGTTGATGGGCGCAATTGGTCCTCTGCCGCGTGGGTTTTTCGACGGTGTCCGCTGGTCGCATGAAAAGACGCTATCCGATGTCAAAGACCGAACAGACGGCGCGTTTGGTGTGCTTCGAACGCTCACCGATGTAGATGACCTCAAGGCGCTGCAGGCGTATCGTCAGTCTCGGCTTTAAGAAGGGCCAAAGTCCCGTCGATGAGAGATAGGTTCGCGCCTTTACCATGCCCCGGCACGACGATTTGCGCTTTGGGATAGGTGGCTTTGACCCAGTTTAGGCTCTCGCTCCACTTTTCTAAATCTGCGTCACTTGTATTCCCTAACGTTTTTGCGCCGGCGCCACGCACGGCACAACCGCCATATAGAACCGCCGCCGAAGGAATATAAACGACGAGGTTGTCTGAGGCATGTCCGTGACCGGGATAGGCGATTTCTAAACTCCCAACTTTGGTTCTGGATTTCGGCGCTTTCAATGCAGCCACCGATGTATTGGGAGCTGGAAATCCAGCTCTTGCTGCGAGTGCGGGCGTGTCAGGATGGGTGAAGACTTGGATACCTTGCCATTCGGCGGCATCTACGCCTGCCGTGCGGTCAGCATGATGGTGTGTTACAATCATTTTAGTGACAGCTTTGCCCGTTTCGGCTTTTACTTTTTCCAAAAGCGAAATTGTCGCCAACTCGCCCCATGCGCCGTCAACCAATATGACATCATCTCCATCGACAACGACCAGTCCGTTGGACGGGATCGGGATTTGCCCAGGTAAGGTGTAATTCGTCGTATGGACCCAAACGCCTTCGGCTAATTTGGACAGTGTCACAGGATAATCCGCTTGAACCTTTGTCAGAAATGCGTCTGCGGCTTTCGGCGCTGGAGCCTCTGCTGGGCTGCAAGCTGCAAGGAAGAGTGTCGAGAGAATGAGTGAGCGTTTAAACATGAGGCGTCCTATTCAAAATTCGCGCCGAGATAGCGTAGGCCAGTGAGAATTTAAAGTGAGAGTAGCTTTTCACGCAAGCTCAACAGGTCCCGCCATGCGTCTTTTTTTAATTCGGGGCGACGGAGAAGGAACGCAGGGTGATAAAGCGACATTGCAGGGTATGTTGTCCCCGCGATGGTTACGTCCTGCCACTGGCCATGATTTTTCATAATGCCTGTCATGCCCGTCAAAGCCGTCATCGAAATTCCGCCGACCAAAAGTAAGGCTTTAGGCTGTGCCAGCTCGATATGTTTTTCGAGAAAGGGTCTGCAAATCGAGAGATCGTCAGGCGTTGGATTGCGGTTCTTTGGTAAACGCCAGTTGATGACATTCGTCGCGTAGAAATCATCTTCACCTAAGGCGATGGCACCCAGCATACGATCCAGTAATTGTCCCGCAGGACCAATAAAGGGTTTGCCTTGAATGTCTTCCTCGCGCCCCGGCGCTTCGCCGATGACCATGAGTTTGGCTTCAGGATTTCCGCGAGCGAAAACAGGCTGACGGGCCGTGTCTGAGAGTGCGCCCGCATCATAGCTAATCATCGCCTCTTTGAGGGTGTCCAAGGTTCGGATTTTAGAAAGGGCAGGGGCGACGCGGGTTGGCAGCGCGGTGTTGATCGCGGGTTTTGATGGGGTGGATGATGTCGTGCGCGTGTCTGGCAAAGCCCGCCTTTTAGGCCGCGAAACGCGTACAGGTGGAACCTTGGGCACATCGACGCCCATCGACGCGTACCAATCCAAGAGTGATCTAAGGGCTGCGTCCATTACTTTACCGCCGTTTTAAAGACGGTGCGCACATTGGCTTCGATGCAGCCGATGATTTCTGCGGCGATGTCTTTGCCAGTGGCTTTTGTGATGCCTTCCAATCCGGGAGACGAGTTCACTTCGAGAATTTTTGGGCCACTTTTAGACCGTAAAATATCAACACCTGCCACTTTCAATTTCAAGATTTTAGTGGCTTTGACGGCGGCGCGACGCTCTTCTTTGGAAAGGCGTACCTTCTTGACGCTACCGCCTTGGTGGACATTTGACCTGAACTCTCCTTCTTGGGCGGTTCGCATCATGGCGCCGACAACTTTTCCATCGACCACAAAGCATCGTAAATCTGATCCACTCGCTTCTTTGACGAATTCTTGCACAAGGAAATGGGCGTTCAACCCGCGGAAGGCATCAATGATCGCCGTCGCGGCCGATCGTGTTTCCGCCAGAACCACGCCTTTGCCTTGTGTGCTTTCCAGTAATTTCACAACAACAGGCGCGCCACCTACGAGATCAAGAATACCCTTCGTATCATGTGATGATTTTGCAAAGGCCGTCACGGGCATGCCGAGGCCATGCTGCGAGAGGACTTGATGCGCGAGGAGTTTATCGCGGCTGGCCCCGATAGGTTGCGCATTGTTCAGACAGAAGACACCCATCGCTTCGAATTGGCGTACAATGGACATACCGTAAAACGTTAGGCGCGACCCGATGCGCGGGATAATGGCATCATATCGGGGCAAAGGCGCGCCATCGTAAAAAACTTCGGGTTTATGCGCATTGATCGACATATAGCACCGCGAGGTATAGATCATATCGACCACGTGACCCCGTGCTTCGGCGGCGCGTACCATTTCCGTGTTTGAATAATTATTTGGTTCTTGTGTCAGAATACCAATGCGAAGCGGGCGCAGTGGGATTGTCTTTTTACCCTGTTTTCGTTTGTAGACGTCATAGGATAAGATGGGTTGTTGGAAGGAAAGTGTCGGGACGACGGAGATATCCTTGCGGAGCGCAGAGCGCCCCAACAACATGCGATATCCCATCGTCTCTCGATTTGTCAGTGACAGTTCAATCGGCCAGCTTTTGCCGGCGACCTTGATCGTTGCATCAATAATATAGCGTAATTCCGTCGACCCATTTGAGGATGTGACTCGGCGACGATCTAAGACCTTGGCCGAGCAGACGACTTCTAGGGTTGGGTCCGATGGATCGGGATGCATGATAAAGCGAACTTGCGGGTTTTTATCTGTGCCAAAAGGCTCAATCGCAACGGCATGAAGAGCGGATGTGCGGGCACCTGTATCCACTTTTGCTTTGATGGCAGGCAGGGACAATCCTGGGAGCGAGACCCATTCTTCCCACCCCAATGTTTGCATTGGTGTCGTTTCTTTTTCCAATTCGCTCATATTGGTCGAGTAAATCCTGTATTTTCAGTGTTAATGCGGCAGAACAGGCGCTTGTCGGGCGCGCTATGAGACGTTACAGAATACGCCACTTAAAGACACTCCGCTAGGGCCAAAGATCAACAATGTATAATCTAGACCAAACAAGTGCCGCTTTCACGGCTGATGTGACGCCCGTTGAGCGCGAGAGTATGGAATATGATGTCGTCATCGTCGGCGCGGGGCCTGCGGGCCTTTCCGCCGCGATCCGTTTGAAGCAAAACAACCCCGATACAAGCGTCGTTGTCCTTGAAAAAGGCTCAGAAGTCGGCGCGCATATCCTGTCAGGTGCGGTACTTGATCCAAAAGGCCTCCGAGAGTTGTTCCCTGACTTTGCCACAATGGACGGATGTCCCGTTAAAACTGAAGTGACGGCTGATAAGTTCTACATCTATGGCCCAGCAGGCGCCCTGCGTATTCCTGAAATCGCGCTGCCACCGCTCATGCATAATCACGGGAATTATATCGTTTCAATGGCGAACACATGTCGTTGGATGGCAGAGCAAGCCGAAGCTCTGGGTGTTGAAATTTTCCCTGGCATGGCGTGTTCCGCGCTGGTGTACCGCGAAGATGGTTCCGTCAAAGGTGTCGTTGCGGGTGAGTTTGGGTTCCAGAAAGATGGCTCCAAGGGTCCTGGCTACGAACCGGGCATGGAACTGCACGGTAAATATGTCATGTTGGGCGAGGGTGCACGTGGGTCATTGTCCAAAGTTGCCATTGCTAAATATAAGCTAGACGAGGGCGCACAGCCGTCCAAATTCGGCCTTGGTATGAAAGAAATCTGGGATATCGATCCTGCCAAACATAGCGAAGGCACGGTCGTGCATTCTGCGGGTTGGCCCTTAGGTTTTAAACAAGGCGGCGGTTCCTTTATCTATCACGCCGAAAACAACCAAGTTTTCGTCGGCATGATCGTCGATCTGAACTACGAAAACCCTCATTTATATCCGTATATGGAATTCCAAAAATGGAAGACACATCCTGATGTGGCTGACCTCCTCGAAGGCGGGAAACGCGTGGCCTATGGTGCGCGGGTCGTGACCAAAGGCGGCATCCAATCTGTTCCACAAGTCGCGTTCCCCGGCGGCGCGCTGCTCGGCTGTACGGCTGGGCTTGTGAACCTACCGCGTATAAAAGGTAATCATAATGCGATGCTGTCAGGCATTCATGCGGCTGATGCGGCGACGACAGCGCTGGCCTCTGGACGATCCGGCGACACGCTCACGGAATATGATGATATGTTGCATGATGGACCGATTGGTGAAGACCTGCGTCCTGTGCGTAATGTTGCGCCCCTTAATGGCCGTTTTGGTCCGTTCCTCGGCGGGATGTTGTTGGGCGGTGTGGATATGTGGTCCGCTTCGATCCTGAAGATCAACTTGCTCGGCACGATGAGCCATAAGAAAGACGATGCGGGTTCGACAAAGGCGTTGGGTAAAACGAAACGCTCCTATAAGTCGCTGTGGATCAAGACGGTTCCAGCTTATGCGCCGATAGAATATCCAAAGCCTGATGGTGTTTTGACATTTGATCGTCTGACCAATGTGTCCTTCACAGCCACAAATCACGGCGAAGATCAGCCGAGCCATCTGCGCTTGATTGATGATTCTATCCCGATCACGGTGAACCTTCCAGAATTTGCAGAACCTGCCGTGCGCTATTGCCCTGCGGGTGTCTATGAAGTCCTGACGGATGATGATGGCTCAAATCCACGATTTAATATCAATGCGCAGAACTGTATCCATTGCAAAACCTGCGATATTAAAGATCCATCGCGGAACATTGTCTGGACTGTACCCGAAGGTGGCGGCGGTCCAAATTATCCAAATATGTAGTGTAACGCTTTACGGTCTTACGGATCCCTTCCGATAACGTGATTTCAGCGCTTGCCGTCATCACTTGATACTCCCCCGCGCCCACCGCAGAAAGATGTCATGAAACATCGCCTGATTTCCCTGACCCTTAGTTCGATCTTGGCGCTGTCCTGCCACGTCAGTGCAACGGCTGCGCCCGATACGTCCGACCTCTCTGGTCTTTACGGGAATTACCTCGCGGGCACTTACGCACAGAAGATTGAAGATCGCGCTGCGCAACAAAAATATTTCACCAACGCCTTTTTGCAGGAACCAACCGATACGCGCATTGGACGCCGTGCCATTGTTTCAGCCATAGAAACAGGCGATATGGCGGGCGCTGTAAAGCTAGCGGAAAAAGTTCGCAAAGCGGATAAGACCGAAGCTATGGCGCGTGCTATATTGGGTGTCGACGCGTTTAGCCGTGGTCGGAACAAACGAACGATCAAATACTTCTCGGGACGTTCAAATGACGTCATCATGACACCGATGATGCAATTGGTGCGTGGTTGGGCAGAAGCCGGTAATAAGAATTACGACGCCGCCCGAGAAACATTTGCGGATTTCAATGGAAGCGAATATTTCGAAGCGCTCTCAGAATTGCAGCTCGCAAAAATCGACGCTTTAGAGGGGGATTTCGACGAAGCGCTCGAACGTCTGGATGCCGTCGATGAGGCGGGTGTTTCGGGTGTTGAGACGTTGCTGACGCGGGCACGTATTTTAGATCAATCTGGGCGTCAAATTGAAGCCATTGCGGCCCTCGAAGAAACCCTCGAAAAAAATGAAGGCCTTTCGATTGGTCCAGTTGGCGTTTATCTAAAGCGTCTAAACGCCGGTGAGCCGTTGCCGCGTATAAGTATCAAAGGGGAAGCCGCGCGCGCCGTGACGGATCCCGCCTTTGGGTTCTTCGCTGCAAACCGTTCCATTGATGGTGCGGAGCTTTATTTGCGCTTTGCAAATTTCATTGACCCCACAAGTACGAAATCATCTATTTGGCTCGGCTCTATTTTAGAGGATCAAGGTGAAATCGGACAAGATAAGGCCCATGACCTTTATACGGTCATTGGTGAAGCTGATCCTTATTATGTGTCTGCGCAACTCAATCTCGCCAATATCCATTTTAATCGTGAAAACGACGATAAAGCCATTGAGGTTTTGGAAGCGCTGAATGAACGCGAGCAATCTGTCCTAACGCGTGAGAGTTTAGGTCGCGCTCGGTTTTTCCGCGAAAATTACGCCGAAGCCTTGCCGTTCTATACGGCCTTGGTCGATTCCATGTCAGATGAAGAGATAACAGGGAACGTCGAACCTCTGCGGTTTCGTGCGATTATCTATGAGCGCCTTGATCGGTGGTCCGAAGCGGAAGCTGATTTTAAACGTGTGTTGGAACTCGTCCCTGACGATGTCGATACGCTAAATTATTTGGGTTACACGTGGGTGGATCGGGGTGAAAACCTCGAGGAAGCCTTTGATATGATCCGCGAAGCCGTGAAACAACAACCCGAGTCTGGGGCTATTGTTGATAGTCTTGGCTGGGCGCATTATAAATTGGGCGAGTATCAGGACGCGCGTGAAAAATTAGAAGACGCCGTGGCTTTATCCCCCTCTGCCGCGACGATAATCGACCATTTGGGTGATGTTTATTACAAGCTAGGTCGTAAACGCGAAGCGGGTTTTCAGTGGAAACGGGCCTTAGAATTTGACCCGACTGATGACGAGCGTGCGAAGATCAAGTTGAAGCTTGAGGGTGGCCTAGAGGCTGTGCCCGTCGATCCAAAATCTGCACCATAAAATTATGGCAGGGGCGAACATTCACACTCAAACTGGGGTTGCTATTGACGAAATCGCGAAGGCGAAGGTCAATCTGACACTCCATGTGGGTGCCGCACGTGAAGACGGGTATCATCCCCTAAATAGTCTCGTTGTCTTTGCAGATATAGGTGACAGATTGTGGTTTGAACCCAGTGAGAAAATGCAACTCACCATTCGGGGGGCAGATGATTTACCAACGGATGGGTCAAATCTGATCTTACGCGCGATGGGTATGGCCAAAGCCTCGCCGTACCATATTATCTTGGACAAAGATCTTCCCGTGTCCGCAGGGTTAGGCGGCGGTAGCGCCAATGCGGGCGCAGTGTTGCGTGTGTTTGACGCCGACATATCTGATCGTGATCTGGCGTATAAGTTGGGTGCGGATGTGCCTGTCTGTCGCGCGTCTCAAACCGGGATGATGTCAGGGATTGGAGAGGATATTTCTCTGCTTTCCAATTTAGGGCAACTGTCTGCGGTTCTGGTGAATCCAGGTGTGGCGGTCTCGACGGGAAAAATATTTCACGCGATGGATAGTGTGCCGCGTGCGGCTGACCCGCGCCAAACGTCTCTGACAGGTGATCTTCTTTCGCGGGCTCTAGCGGGGGAAAATGACATGCAAGACGCGGCGATTTCGCAGGCTCCGATTATTGCTGATGTTCTCCGCGCTCTGGCGCAACAAACCGGCTGCGAGCTTGCGCGTATGTCAGGGTCGGGCGCGACATGTTTCGGGATATTTAGATCAGATGCGCAAGCGCAAGCGGCTGCGCAGGCCTTGGAAACTGACTGTCCAACATGGTGGGTGAGGGCCTGTCGTCTGGGAGATGCGGCGTAATGTTGGCGCAGAATTTATGGCTCTGGATACAGGTTGCTGCCCTCGCATTTTTTGCGAGCCTTGCCGTGACGGGGTTCATGTCCATGGCTGGGCTTGGTGACGCATCTGATGGACGATCTGCCCATCGTGGCGTTATCCCGACATCGGGTGGTTTAGGCATCATCGCGAGTTTTGGATTGTCGCTTTGTGGTGTCGCATTTTTATTCCCAAGCCTATCTTTGGGCGCAGGTTTTGCGCCTGTCATGGCGCTTCTGTTTGCCATTGGGGTTTTGGGTCTGGTTGATGATTCGCTGACATTGGGGCCAAAGTTGAAATTTGGTCTGATGCTGCTGATTTGTGGGGCCGCCGTTTGGTCCATTGGTCCGCCCGAGACGTTGCCGTTTCTGAACACACCTATCGCTTTGCATCCCATCATAGGGTTTGGCGGCGCGCTGCTTTGGATTTTTGTCGTGATGAATGCCGTCAATTTTATAGATGGCGCAAATGGGTTGATGGGGCTTTCGATGATCATTGCTAATTTCGCATTGTTTGGCGTGGGATTGATCAGTGGGTCGCCGACAACGCTTTTACTCTCAGCGCTAACCTTCATGGCTCTGCTCGGGTTTTTACCTTATAATTTACGTCAGAAGGCTCGTGTTTTTTCAGGAGATATTGGCTCTCTAAGTGTTGGGTTTCTTTTTGCCGTGACGGTGTTGTTTCTGATTGCTGAGACGCCAGAGAAGACGTTTCACCTCGTCGGGCCGATTTTGATTTTACCTATATTGGTTGATGTTTTACTGACGTTAGTGCGGCGCGTACGGAAGCGTGAAAATATTCTTCAGGCTCATAATTCGCATCTCTACCAACGCCTTATTCAAAGCGGGCGCGGCCATCTAGCTGTCGGTGGATTCTATGCTTTGGGAGCATTGATTTGCGCGAATGTGGTTGTGATCGGGTCAACAAAGGGCTGGTTGGATCGCATACATGTGCCACTGATATTGGTGGGCGCGAGCGTTACGGCCTATATTCTGATCAGTCGTATATTAGATGATCGCAGGTCGAAAAATTAACCGCTAGCTTATGCGCGCGACGACAAATCCTGCCAACTCTTTGAGCGTGTCACGCAGGGATGATTGCGGGAACACATTCAGAGCATCTGCTGCATCTTGAGAATACCGCTTCGCCAGCTCCATCGTAGATTCTAATGCGCCCGACGCGCGAAGCATTGAAACAGCTTTTTCCAGATCAACATCTTTTTGGTCATGGTCTACAATCACGCGTCGCCAAAATGCTTTGTCATCCTCGGACGCCGTTTCTAGCGCGCGGATCACGGGCAAAGTCATTTTGCCTTCGCGGAAGTCATCACCGACAGATTTACCAAGCGCGCTTGCCATGCCGCCATAATCCAAGGCGTCATCGACGAGTTGGAATGCGAGGCCGAGTTTGAGGCCATATTCACGTAGCGCGTCGCGTTCAGTCGCAGGGCAGTCTGCGATGACGGGTGCAACTTCGGTTGCGGCCGCAAAGAGAGCTGCCGTTTTGGCTTCGATCACCTGCATATAGGTCTCTTCGGTCATGGCGAGGTTACGCAATGCCGCGAGTTGTTGGACTTCGCCTTCGGCAATCACGGAGGACGCATTGGACAAAATCCCGAGCGCTTCCATCGATCCTGTTTCGACCATCAGGTTAAAGGCGCGCGCAAAGAGGAAGTCGCCGACCAAGATCGACGCGCTATTACCCCAGATCAAATTCGCAGGCTTTTTGCCCCGACGCAGAGCGCTTTCATCAACAACGTCATCATGCAGTAATGTCGCGGAATGGATAAATTCGACAGCCGCAGCCAATTTATGATGGGCCGTGCCCCCTTTGGAGCAAGAGGCGTATCCACAAAGCTGCGCGGCAGTGATGGTCAGCAAGGGCCGCAAGCGCTTTCCACCTGCGCCAACCAAATGTTGCGCAAGGTCAGGTATCATCCCGACGGATGACTGCATGCGATCAAGGATCAGGGCGTCAACAGCGGCCATGTCATCGCCAGTCAGATCCCAAAGGGTCTGTGCCGGAGAGAGGGCTGCATCTTGGCGTATTTGTGCGGGTGCATTCACGAGAGGGAGATCACCTTTTTAGTTATTCACTACCTAATGCGCAGTGTCCCGCACGGCAAGGCGATTCCCTGCGGCGAATGTCCGAGTTGCATATATGCAGGGTCGCCCCATCTATAGGTCATGTTATGTCTTATCCGAACTATGAACCCCGTTACGCTTAATTTTGCACAAGCTGTTTTGAAAGATGCGGGCATAGAAAGCTTCTTGTTTGACATGAATGCATCCGTTTTGGACGGGTCATCAACCATCGTGCGTCGTCGTTTGATGATTATTGATGAAGATGAAACCGATGCCAGAGAGCTGTTGAACGCCGCAGGGCTCGGCAAAGAACTGACGTTTGAAGAACCTCAAACCGCTCCTCGCGCGACAAACACATTTTTGTCAAAACTCTTGCAGACCTTCAGCTCAAAGCCGAAGTAAGTCTTATGAAAAACATTTTGACGACAAATAACCCTGCGACGCTGAACTTCGCTGAGGCAATCCTGACGGAATCGAAAATCGAGTATTTCGTGCTCGATCAAAATATGAGCGTGTTAGAACCAGGGATCATGATCCCGCGTCGCTTGATGGTCGTAGATGAAGACGAAAGCGCCGCGCGCCGTCAATTAGGTTTGGCGGGTATGGAACGGGATTTGATGGCTGTGTGAGTGGTTAAACCCACCAAAAAAGCAGTCTCCCCAAAACTCTTTCAAGAATAGACCAAATAAAGCTATCAAAGACCTCTTCGGCATTTCTCCATCCAAAGTATCCGCCGAGTGTGCCAAAAAATAATCCTAGAGCAATGGAAACGTCTGAAATTGGGAGGCCGTTCATCGTGTCCCTCGGGATCAACCATTCAGACAAAGCAATGGCAGCGATTGCACCAGCTATGCCCATTAGAAAGGCTGCTAGTAGTTTTCCCATGAAATTCCACATATCCATGCTGGCTGCCCTACCGCCGAACCATGAATTTAGAGTTAGATGTTATTATTTGTTTTAACCGACCACTCCTAGCTACTCGTGGATCTCAAGGACAGGCCTTGTGATGACGAAAGGTTGGAAAGGTAAATCTTCACCCGCACATCATGGTTGCGCTTTTCTTGTGATTCCGTAGAACGCCACGCATGACCGCCGAAACAAAAACACCGTCGTCCTTTCAGGGCTTAATCCTCACGCTGCAGGCTTATTGGGCCGCGCAGGGCTGTGTGATCTTGCAGCCCTTTGATACCGAAGTCGGGGCGGGGACATTGCATCCCGCGACTGTACTGCGTTCGCTCGGGCCAAAGCCCTGGAATTGCGCCTATGTGCAGCCATCGCGTCGCCCTGCGGATGGGCGTTACGGTGAGAACCCAAACCGCTTGCAGCATTATTATCAGTTCCAAGTCATCATGAAGCCGAATCCAGAGAACCTACAGGAACTCTATCTTGGCTCCCTCGATGCCATCGGCATTGACCGTGATTTACATGATATTCGCTTCGTCGAAGATGATTGGGAAAATCCAACTGTCGGCGCATGGGGCCTCGGCTGGGAAGTCTGGTGTGACGGCATGGAAGTCAGCCAATATACATATTTCCAACAGGTTGGCGGGCAAGACCTCGACCTTGTCTCGGGCGAATTGACCTATGGTTTGGAACGGCTCGCCATGTATGTGTTTGACGTCGATAACGTCTATGATTTGCCATATAATGATCACGGCGTGAGCTATGGTGACGTTTTCCACCGCAATGAAGTCGAGCAATCGACCTATAATTTCGAACATGCGGACGTTGATAAAATCCGCCAGAGGTTCGAATTCGC
>CALHXF010000141.1 GCA_938040095.1 uncultured Caulobacterales bacterium | reverse complement strand
CGGCTTTCTGTTCCGCCGTTGGCGCTTTTACATAGGCCCCCAACGCCACCATTTGCGCGACGCCGTTCACGTCGGCAATCTTGCGTAACTGTTCGTCGTCCAAATTCCGTGCGCTATCGGCGACGGCTTTCACGCCGGAATGAGAGGCGATGATGGGCGTGGAGGACGCATCTGCCGCCTGCATCATCGTTGACTTCGCGGCGTGGGAGACATCGACCATCACGCCTGCTCTGTTCAGGATAGAGACCAGTTGGTAGCCATCGGGGGATAAGCCGTTCCAGCGGGGACGGCCATTATCGCGCACCGGATGCGGGTTGGAGCTGTCACCAAATTGGTTATGTCCAAAATGCGTGATGCCGACATAGCGTACGCCGACGCCGGTGTAGATTTTCAACTCTTCCTCAACTCCGCTGAGTCCGAGGGGGTAGGCATTTTCCATCCCGATAAGGACGGCATGGCGGCCTTCGGAGACGAGACGGCGCACATCTGCGGCGGTCTTGGCGAGACCCACAGATGGAAAGGCCTTTGTCATATCGCAGATCGCTTTAAGACGGGTCTCAGAGATTTCTTGGGCCGCTTTTATACCGGAATAATTAAGTTCACCCTGTGGTGTGTAGACAATCCAAAATCCGCTATCGAGTTTGCCCTGCCTCAGCTTTGGCAAGTCAACTTGCAACTCTGTTGCATTGGACGGGTTTATTTCCTTCATATAGGTCAAGGGAATATCAATATGCGTGTCCAGCGTCAGAATGCGGTCATGCAGGGATGCAACATCTAGGTCAGCAGGCACTGTCGCGCAGGCGCTGACCAAGAGCGAGGTCATCAGCGGGACAGTTAGTTTGTATAGGGATTTCATATTTATCTCCGAGATCCGGCCGCTATTCCGCGGCCGGTTTCGAAGTTAACGTATCATAGCTATCGGCTTTTTCCAGAGCGGCCGGACGGTCAAAATCTGATGGCTACCGCATTAAGCGAACTTCCTCGCCCATAGAATTCGCAATATTCTCAAAAACAGCAACCAGGGCAGAGTTACTTTCCGCGGTCATGGCATTCTGATTAGACGACGCACATTTACGTAAAAGAGATTGTGTCGTCCCATCTGTCACCTGAAACGCGATTGTGTATATTTCTGTACCCTCGGCTTTGGCATTATTACATATGCGCAAAGTGGCCGCATTGGCTTCCGTTGCAATCGCGTCATGCGCGATGTTGGAAATAAAAGGCGGCGCACGAAATTCGTCTTGGGCCAGAGTGGATTGATCTATCTCTAATGTATTAACCCCGTCTGTCATCAAAACCATAATTTTTCGGTTTACCTCGCCACTCGCTGGCGGAGTGTTGTTAAATGGCTCCCCTGGTGACAATACGCGATTCCCCCAAACGAGACCGATTGGCAAATAGGTGTAATCTGTCGTCCACATCCTTTGAATATCATCTCGCAAGACATCATAGTCGTTGGTCATTTCGGTGATAGCCGAAGGGCAATATGAATTCACGTTATGCCCCAATCCTGAAACCTCTAAAGGAATAACGTTCAATAATCCGGGGATCTTGTTAGAATATGAATCGTCTCTTTCACTATATGGCGGAATCCGTGTGCCGACACAGCCCTCCCATCGCGACTCTTTAACACCTGAGCGCTCTTCTTGGCGAAGCGTGTAACCTGTACAAACATCGACTTCTACGTCCCGATCAACGCCGTCGATGGTTTGAGTTTGGGTTTCCTTGACACAAGTTCCGCCCTCCCGAAAATTCACCGTCCATGTTTGCGGCGTATCATATTCTGCGGGTACATCTAACCAACTCGCTGTGCGCAATTCGTCTTTCAGAGCGACATATCGTGCAAATGGCACGATACCCATCTTACTTTCGGAGCCACTATATTCTATTGCGTCAACCAAATTGGTCGCTCCCAATTTCAAAGCATCCATCTTTCCATCGACATTCATGGACTCGGTGTTGTCGAGCACCAAGACGATATCTACGCCTTCAACTTTTCCCAATCCTGACTCGGCTTCCGCCGCCACACGTTTTGTGCCCAAGCCCAGCACACTGCCGAACGAGAGTTTGTAATCCATTTCCGCACGTAAAGTTATGGAGTCCCGGCCAACGGTCAGCACAGGATCAATACCATTCAAATCAAACCCGTTGGCTTCAACGACTTCACGCGCCACCGCCAAGCGTTGTTTCTTTGTTTGAGCTTCATTGGAATTTTCGTCGATTTCAACAGTTGCGGCAGCCAATACGCCTGCATCCACTTGAGACTGCAAAGCGCTCTGTGCACGCGACATACTGGAATAATCAAGGGCTACACCTGTGCCGACGACCAAAGTCAGTGCCGTCACGGCAAACATCACCGCCACATTTCCGTCAGTTTCAGACGCATATCTTTTAAAGCTTAGCATAGTCCCACCTACTCGTACTCTTCGCAATCCCAATAAAACCCTACAGCTGTCGACTGAATATCCTGTGAGGGAACGTAGTGAACGAAGTCTTTAAAGGCGGGGTGAATTGGCCGCGATTTGGCTGCCTCCCCTTGCTCTATCATGAACATTTACTGAACCGATTCATGACACCTAAAAAATGCCTGTTATAGAGCTACCGGGTCATGTTAATCCCTTGTCGGGGCCCATTTTCTTGGAGGGGAAAAAGATGAGTGAGACTGAACCAACAGCAGGCGCAGAAACAGAAATAGATGTCACCAAAGCGTGGCAAGCCACGAATGACCAAAAGGCCAAGGCCAAGAAACTGCGCCTGATGGCCGGCGGATCTTGGTTCGTCGCGATTGGGACAGAAATTGCCGCCATTGTCCTACTGCTAAAAGATACGTTTAACAGTGGCGGTTTGGTCCTTCTGATCGGTTTGCTGGTTGTCATTGCTGTCTTCGCAATACTTGGCAGCATCCTCTGGAAAAAATCCAATCGCCATGATCCGGCCACGAAGTCGGAACCGTTTAAGTTTTTTGTTCAAAATCAACTTGGCGCGATCATCACCGTCATTGCCTTTCTGCCATTGCTCGCCTTGATCTTCTTGGACAAGGATATGGATCCGAAGAACAAGAAGATTGCCGGTGCGGTTGGTGTTGGCTTGGCACTTTTAGCAACGACAATCGGGATTGATTTCAAACCGCCATCCACTGAACAATATACGCAGGATATGAATGAATGTGCAGCTCAGATCAGAGCTAAGCAACCAACCACGGCCTGCTCCCCGGCTGTTGCGGAACAGGCTCAGGACATTGCGCGCGATTCCGAAGCTGTTGAGAAAGCCACTGGCGGAATGGACACGGTTTACTGGATTGCACCGAAAAACGGCGCCGACAAATCCAGCTCGAAATTGGTTTTTCATCTGTGTGAAGGTGTCAGCACATTGCGCGGTAAGACCGTGAATTCAGGTTCGGTGACGGAAGCCTACGCTCAAAACGCAGTCCGCTTAACCAAGCAAATTAAGATGGAACAACGTCAGTGTGGTTTCGCGGTTGAGTGATCGCTGAGGCCCCATGCGCCTCACCACCTAAAGATAAATAACAGTTAGCCCGGCATCTTTGTGGTGTCGGGTTTTTTGTTGGCAGGGCACACACTCGACGTCCCGTACGACCATCAAATGACAGGAGGTTTACCAATTTTGGCTTCCCAATAATTTGCGCTCACCCCGTTCAGACATATGACTTCTGGGTTGAAATCCATCAGCCATTTGACTGCAATAAATCAGAATTTGAAGGAAGTTCCCACGAAGAGACCCACAATCGTGATCGGTTTAACCAAAAATAAAGCCTGATTTTTCACGGAAAAAATACTGTCACAGCATACGGTTCCCGAAACAGGATCAATGATCCAGCACGCAGTGTGAAAACTCAGTCCTTTAGGGTGACGTAAAATGTTGAACAAATATCTATCAAATACCGCCGGCAATATCGGCATGATGTTCGCGGTGACATCCAGCATGCTTATCATTGGTATTGCCGCCGCGCTCGATTTAGCCGGCTCCTCAAGCCAACAAGACAATTTGCAGAGTATGTCAGACGCAGCAGTTCTTGCAGCTGTGACCTCAGGTGAGACCGAATATGATTTGGTCAAGCCATTTGTCGATGCGAGCTTGGCTGCCAATAATTTGAACAATATGGATTTGGATTGGGATCTTAAAATCGATGATAATACCGTAACTGTTGTTTTAAGGTCCCCCTATGACACCAAAATTATGGGTTTCGTCGGCAAGGACGATCTGCCCGTCAGTTCGCTTTCCGAGGGAAAATTCCCTGTGGAACAACCGATCAACATTGCACTCGTTTTGGACAGAACGGGTTCGATGAACGGCGCTAACATGGACTCTCTCAAATCCGCTTCCGCCGTATTGGTAGACATATTCAAGGAGTATGACGCAGATACGCGCGTCGCAGTCGTTCCATTCTCGAATTATGTCAATGTGGGCCTGTCCCGCAGAAGCGAAAGTTGGATACAAGTACCAGCAGATGAGATTACCAACGTTCCGGCAGGCGAGTGCTATATGAGCCAACCAAGGACGTGCACAACCTATGAAACGCGAACCGCACCTCGGACGAATGATGGTGTGACGACGGACCACACGTGGGAACAATGTACGGCCTATGAAGATAACGGACCTGAGGTGGAAGTTTGTCCGGAAGCTTATACGAGAGAAGTAAAATGGAAAGGCTGCATTGGGTCCCGTAGCGGTCTGTATAATAAGACGGCCGCCTATCGTGGCAAACGCATTCCGGGCATACTGGGCAGTTCGTGCGGTCAGGAGGTGTTACCACTCTCGACCGATATGAACGTAGTGAAAGATAGGATTAATAGTTTATCGGCCAGTGGCGAAACTTATATTCCTGTCGGCTTGATCAATGGCTGGAGAATGTTGGATGCGGATAGACCCTTTCAATCACTCTCTAACAAGGAAGAGAAGCGTAAGCGGGCTCTGATTTTAATGACAGACGGGAAAAATACTTTATCTCTGACTGACCCTTATTTGGATGGAAAACATACGGGTAAAGACGAAGAAGAAGCCAATAAGCTTACGAGCGAGCTATGTGAGAACATAAAAGAAGCTGATATTGATGTGTGGACCGTCGCATATAATTTCGATGACAGTAAATCGAAGGTGATGTTACAAAATTGCGCGACCAGCTCGGGTCAATTCTTTGATGCATCGAACAAAGCCGCGCTGACAGCCGCATTCGAAGAAATTGGTAAATCGCTATTTGTCGCCCGCTTGTCTCGCTAGGGAGATTTGGAACGGTGGGCTATCGGAAAGACTCTCTCAATTTCACTGAACCAATTTTAGGGTTGCAGACGCAAAACAATGAGACAAAATTAATAACCCGGCATCTGCGTGATGTCGGGTTTTCTCATGCCTAAAGAAATATCTGTCCTGACATCACTTTCACCGCCTGCCCTTTTATTGTCACGG
>CALHXF010000140.1 GCA_938040095.1 uncultured Caulobacterales bacterium | reverse complement strand
CAACCGCCTTCGCTGTAGGCTTGGCAGTTCGTTTGATCAAATTCCCGCACCGAAAACCAAAATTCCAAGGCCTGAAAACAATTCATGGATGCCTATGGTTGTCTTTGATGCGTAATCGAGGGTGCAAGTTAATTAAACATTTTTATTAGATATACTTCGGTAATCTAATCGATAGGCCCCGCCACGTTACCAATTTTGGTAATGGAGGGGCAAAAAATGAAAATTCTAAAATTAGTACTACTGGGAAGTGTATTCTCGTTTGCGGGAACACCTGCATTCGCTGGAGATACGAAGATGGAAGCGCTCGAAGCGCGCATCGAGCGGCTTGAGAAAATTAATCAACAATTGCTAGGTTTACTAGGTGCAAAAGATCAAGCTGCGACACCTGTCGAAGATCCGCTTATCACACTTGAGAAAACCTCACCTGTGATACCGGCGGTCACGTCGCAATCTGGCCCATTTGTCGGCATAAGCTCAAAAGTCAGTCATGATGTTTTGGATCACACTGTAAATACGAATACGCGTCAGCTCGTGCAGCTAAAGGCGCGTGCTGCGGGTGAGTTGCCTGCTAAGGTGACTTTGGGCGGTAATGTCACGGCTCTGGCGAACTACCAAACCACTAGCGATGATAGTAAATTTGGGTGGCTGATGCGTCATCCAACCTCGTCTAACCAAATTGGAAAAAAAGCATCGGAAGCGGTTTTGCATTCCGCAAACCTATCCGTCACGGCAAATGTAACAGATGACATAACGGCCTATATGGAGTTGCTCTATAATCCAGAGCAAAGCTTTGGAGCAGGGACGATCACGGCGCTCAACCGCAACCAAATTCAGACCCGTAAAGCCTATGTCACGTGGGGTAATCTGAACAAGACGCCGCTTTATGCTTCGATTGGTAAAATGGATATTCCTTTCGGTTTGAATGACACTGTCAGTCCTTTCACAAACTCAACCAATTGGCACGCTTTTGCGGGCCTCGCCTATGGTGCGCAGGTCGGTTATTATGGCAATGGTTTGCATGTGCGTGGTATGGCCGTTCAAGGCGGCAGCCAATTTCGGTCCGCAAGCACCCCAGTTCGCGGCACGAATGTTCCGTCAAAGCTCAATAACTTTGCTGTGGATGCAAATTATGCCTTCAACGTCGGCCGGGAGAGTGATGTTTTGGTTGGTGGTAGTTACCAGCACGGAACGTCCTATTGTCACAATTACCCGGTTTTTCACTTTAACCCATGCGACGATAACAACCCTGCGTTCGCGGCCTATACCCGTGCAAACTTAGGCGGTTTTACACTCCTCGCAGAATTTGCCGAAACGACAAAGGAATGGGCAGGGACTGCTGTTCCAGACCCAACAAATCCCTTAAGTGTCTTTGCCGCATCAAAGGCAACGTCATTTACGCTCGGCGGGAAATATGACTTCGAACAGTCATTTTTCGGCGGCGGTAAAGACTCTTTGTCTTTTGAATTCAGTAAATTCATTTCCGGCGAAAATGATGCTCCGTGGGAACGTCAAAACCAATGGGTTGCAGGTTATTCCAAGTTCTTGACGCCAAGTGTCAAAGTCTTCTCCGAATATGTTCATGTAAATGGCTATGTTCCGCTAAACTTCCTGAGCGGTGGTAACTTACCAAATGGCGCGACGTGGTCTGTTAATGATGCAACTACAGACGTCTTTGCAGTCGGTGTACAAGCTGGCTTCTAACGAATATTAATGAGACTACGGTTTTGAGGTCGCTGACGGAAAACGTCAGCGGCCTTTTTTTGAACATCGGGTCGCGCTACATTGATGGAATTGGCCGATGAGGAGTTCAAGAAAACTCAACCGCCTTCACTTTAGGCGGTCGGAAGAAATGGTTTACGGCGCGTGCGCTTTGCAGAAGGGCGTATGTGGCAGCGTTTTAAGTCTCTCGGCGCCAATCGGATCTCCGCAGGTGACGCAATCATCAAAGCTGCAATCCTTGATTCTACCGAGTGCTGCATCAATGGCTCGAATTTCGCTTTGGGCCATTTCATCCAAATCATCCAAGACATTCAGGTTGCTTACTTCTTCGCTATTGCCATCGAAAGGTTCGTCGCCCGAATGCTCAAATTGGTCTGACTTGTCCATCAAGTAAGACCGGCGGTCTGTGAGGACTTTATTGTAGTGTTTCAGATCAGTCATAAAACCCCGCTTTCAAGTTATGCAACGCCCGAAGGGGGCAGGTTGTTCTGTCTTGATGTAGTAGGCGTATGTGGTGCTTTCGACTGGATGACCCTCACATGAGGGTTTAAGGCTCTTTTTTGTGTCCACAGTAGGGTCGGGTCTCAAGTTATCAACACCATATCAGCTTCGCTCGCGACTCGCTATCGGGAGGAATAGTCCTTAAGTTAGCCATATGAAGTTTGGTGATAATTTTCTGGAGGAGCTGAAAGCGCGGGTACGCCCGTCTGACGTTGTCGGCCGTCATGTGAAATTGAAACGCCAAGGCCGCGAATTTGCGGGACTTTCGCCCTTTACAAATGAGAAGAGCCCCAGCTTTTTCGTTAATGACGAGAAGGGGTTCTATCACTGTTTTTCCAGCGGCAAACATGGTGATGCGATTTCTTTCCTTATGGAAGTCGAAGGTCTGTCCTTCCCTGAAGCCGTCGAAACTCTGGCTGGGCTGGCGGGCATGGAGATGCCCAAAGCTGATCCGCAGGCCGAAGCGCGCGCCGCGCGTAATAAAGCGACGATTTCTTGGATGGAACGCGCGCAGGAATTTTTCGAAAAGACACTCTACCGCACGGATGGCGCGGGTGCGCGGGATTACTTGACCAATCGGGGCCTCAGCAAAACCGCTGCCAAAGCCTTTGGTATGGGATTCGCGCCTGATAATTTTTCTGCGTTGAAAGACGAGTTGATAGCCCAAGGCGCGATGCCCGCACAATTGATCGAAGCAGGCTTGTTAGTTGAGCCTGAGGATCGCTCCCGCCAACCGTGGGATCGGTTCCGGGATCGCATCATGTTCCCGATCCATGATGGACGCGGGCGGCTCGTCGCCTTTGGTGGTCGGGCGATGGCGAAAGATGCCAAGGCTAAATATCTCAACAGCCCAGAAACGCCGATCTTCCAGAAAAGTAAGCTGCTCTATAATTACCATCGTGCGCGCCGAGCTTATTCTGATCCGCAGAACTCTGCGCGCGGTTTGATTGTGGCCGAAGGCTATATGGATGTCATCGCACTTTCACGGGCAGGGTTCACTCATGCCGTTGCGCCGATGGGCACGGCGCTGACCGAGGATCAACTGGAGTTGCTTTGGCGCGTGGGGCCAGAACCTATTCTGTGCTTTGATGGCGATAAGGCGGGCGTACGTGCCGCGTTTCGGTCCATTGAACGGGCGCTTCCGCTATTGAAACCGGGGCAGAGTATTCGCTTTGCCATGATGCCCGAGGGCAAAGACCCAGATGATTTGATCCAAGCGTCGGGGCCGCCCGCCATGCAGCGAGTTTTAGACGCCGCTATCCCTATGGTGGATATGTTGTGGCGCAGAGAAGTTGAGGTCGAACGCCTTGATACGCCAGAGGCCAAAGCAGGTTTAAAGTCACGCCTGTATAAAGCACTCGAAGAAATCCAGCATGGCGACGTCAAAGCCCTCTACAAAACAGAGCTACTTGCAAGATTTGACGCGCAATTCGGCTGGCAGGCCAATCGGGGCGGACGGCAATCAGGAAAAAACACAGGCGAGACCAAGGCCAATAAAACCACACAAATTGCCGCAGCACAGAAACTCGCGTCAAATGTGCGCGCTGAAATGACCCTAATGGGCGCAATTCTTGAGTTTCCTGAGCTCCTAGAGCGCGTGGATGAACGCCTTTTTGAGCTCCAATTCAGCCATACAGCCTGCGCAGCGGTACAAAGGGGTGTTTTAGATTGGTGGAGACAGACGAAAGCGGTTGAAAAGTCTCACCTCCTTACACATATACAGGATCAAGGACTAGAACAGGACTACCGTGTTCTGTCCCGTCAACGGCTCTTGATCAGGGCTGGGATGGGCGGCACGGAGGCTACATTGGATGAACGCGCGGCTCTCTGGAACACCCAGGCCGACACCCTATTGGGACAAAATCCACATGAGGCTGACCTGAACGACACGCGCGCACGATTGGTGGAAACCATATCGGGCGACAACTCGGACGGTATGCACCGTGCGATGCGGGCTTCGAAAGAAGCACGCGACTAGAGATTTTAACGGCCTTGTCGGCTCTGTGCGGATCACACAGAACGGACGGGGCTAACGTTATTTTAAGACCGTCTTTACCATAAGGCGACCTTAACACGTGAAGGTGGTCAACACATGGGCACAACTGCCGCGGCTGAAACAGCCCAATCAACCGAAGTCGGCTCTGTCGTCAAGCGACTGGATTTCGATAGTATAGACGTCAAACGGATGATCGTGGAGGCCAAGAAATCTGGCCTACTCCATACGGATGACCTGAATAAGCATTTGAACCTCGATGGCATTACCGCCGAAGAGATCGAAATCATTATCGCACGCCTTTCTGAAATGGGCATTTCTGTCCATGACCAGAAGGACGAGGAAACGCTTGGACCGAAAACCCTCGCACGGACATCGACCACGGCTGTTAAGGGCGGGAACTCGAAAGAGGAACTCGACCGTACAGATGACCCTGTTCGGATGTACCTCCGTGAGATGGGCGTCGTTGAGCTGCTCTCTCGCGAAGGCGAGATCGCAATTGCGAAGCGTATCGAAGCGGGCCGTACCACCATGATCCGAGGTCTGTGCGAAAGCGCGCTGACATTCGAAGCGATCATGATTTGGCGTGAAGAACTGGAAGAGGGTGAAATCCTTCTCCGCGATATCATCGACCTCGACACGACCTATAACCGCTCCATCGGTAATATTCAGGAAGATCGTTCGGCTCTGGCTGTTCGTCGTGAGAAAATCGAAAAAGGCGAGCTTGAAAAGCAAGAGGGTGATCTTGAATCCCTTGCCGAAGAACGCAAAACAAAAATGCCCGAGCGGACCTATAAGCCCGGTGAAAAGCCCATCGACGACGATGAGGACGAAGAAGACGATAAGACAAATCTGTCTATGGCCGCGATGGAAGCGGCGCTCCGTGAAACGATCATGGAGAAATTGGACCGGATTTCCGAAAACTTTGGACGTTTCCAAAAACTGCAACAGATGCTCATCAATGCGCGTCTGAACGGTAAGAAACTGCGCAAGCCGCAAGCCGAAGAATATGATGCGATTCAAGAGCAGATCATCGTCGAGATCAAAGACCTACAGCTCAACAATGCGCGTATCGATGCGCTGATTGATCAGCTCTACACGATCAACAAACGCTTTATCTCCCTTGAAGGTAAACTCATGCGTTTGGCCGATGGTAATGGCGTTCCACGTTCAGACTTTTTGACGGCTTATTTGGGCAGCGAATTGAATCCGAATTGGGCCGACGAAATGGCTGGCCGTTCCGAAGCTTGGGATCGCTATCTCGCCCGCGAGCGTCGCTCTATTGATAAAATCCGTGCCGAAATCGGTGGTCTTGCCCAGGAAACTGGCGTGCCTGTCGATGAATTCCGTCGTAT
>CALHXF010000139.1 GCA_938040095.1 uncultured Caulobacterales bacterium | reverse complement strand
TATGGGCAAGCAAGCCATCGACAATGATTACGGCGCAACGGGCGGCATGCTCGCAGCGCTTCTGGATTGGCCTATCGGGTCAGCCGCGAACTCCATCGCAATTGATGGCGGCGCAGTAAATGTTGTCAAAGAAGTCGACGGAGGCCTCCAAACTGTGAAATTGCAGTTGCCAGCCCTCGTCACCGCTGACTTGCGTTTGAACGAACCGCGTTACGCCTCGCTTCCTAATATCATGAAAGCCAAGCGCAAACCCATTGACGCCAAAACACCCGCTGATTTCGGTGTGGACACAACGCCGCGCCTCAAGACCCTAAAGATCACAGAGCCCGCTGCACGTGAAGCTGGTATCAAAGTGGCAGACGCAGCAGCGCTCGTCGATAAACTCAAAAACGAAGCAGGAGTAATCTAATGGCTGTCCTCGTTATCGCAGAACACGACAATACAAACCTCAAAGACGCGACACATAAAACAGTGTCTGCCGCTGCCAAAATGGGCGGCGACATTGATATCCTCGTTGCAGGTAAAGGCGTCGCAGACGTTGTTGCAGCAGCGGCCAAAATTGACGGCGTGCGCGCTGTCATCGGCGTTGATCACGACGCCCTAGAACGTCAACTCGCCGAAGCGATGGAAGTCGTCGTTGTCGGCCTGATGGACGGCTATGACGCTGTCTTGGCCCCTGACACAACAACACATAAGAACTACATGCCTCGCGTCGCAGCCAAACTCGACGTTCAGCAAATCTCTTCCGTCACAGGCGTTGAAAGCGCGGATACATTTGTCCGTCCAATCTACGCCGGTAACGCAATGGCAACTGTTCAATCCACAGACAGCAAAAAAGTTGTCACAGTCCGGGCAACAGCGTTCCCAGCAGCCGGCGAAGGTGGTTCCGCCGCCACGTCAGATGCAGATGCGGGCCTTGGCGCATTGAAATCCGAATATGTTGGCGAAGAGCTGTCCAAATCGGATCGCCCAGAACTCACAGCTGCGAAAGTCGTTGTCTCTGGTGGTCGCGGTATGGGTTCCGGGGAAAATTTCAAACTTCTCGAAGGTATCGCGGATAAGCTCGGCGCAGCCATGGGCGCTTCCCGCGCCGCCGTTGATGCAGGATTTGTCCCGAATGATTGGCAAGTTGGTCAAACAGGTAAAGCCGTAGCACCGCAGCTTTATATTGCTGTTGGTATTTCAGGCGCAATCCAGCATTTGGCCGGTATGAAGGACTCCAAAGTCATCGCCGCGATTAACAAAGACGAAGATGCCCCAATCTTTACGGTCGCCGATTACGGCCTCGTCGCAGATTTGTTCAAGGCCCTGCCCGAGTTCGAAGCAGAATTGACAAAAGCTGGCTACTGAGCTTCGGCTTTAAAGTAATTTAAATTTCAAACCGTCGCCGAAACCAGGCGACGGTTTTTTCTGTTCAAGTCTTCCCTGATCGCAGAACATTCACTTGCGATGACAATACAGTCCAATAGTGCCAGGCATAATTACGGCGTCTTTTGAACCAGACTTTCTTCCCGAACTTATACCTTTTTAGAATTTCAGCGCTGAGGCTTTCGATATCAATCGAACACCATTCTCCCGCTATATCGAGTAAGTTCAACCGCATACACGGATAGACCTCATTCCAGTATATGCACTCAATCTCTTTTATTGAATAAGATGTCGCGGCACATTTTCTGACAGCTTGATCAAGATACAGGCCGTCGACATCGGTATCCAGCCAAAGAACATGGAGCGCGTCCCAAACTACACGTCGGTTCTCTAAGTCATCTCCGGGTCTTCTCACGTCAATACACCAGTCCTGCGCTGAAGTTACGTCGCATCTGTTGGTAACGTCTGCTTATCTGATGCGTTTCGCGGGGTTTCACCGCGCTCTTCTGCGATACGACGAGACTCTTTCACGATCGATCCTCCTACAGGACACACCTGTTGCGCAAAGCCGTGTAGCGTATTCGTCAGATTTTCGGGTACGAGTGAGTAATGGACGAATTGCCCCTTCTTCTCTCGCGTGACCAACCCCGCATTTTCAAGGACAGATAAGTGTTTGGATAAAGACGGCTTACTTATGTCAAACCGTTCTGCAATTTCCCCTGCAGTCATCGACGTGGCCGAAAGATAGGCGAGAATCCTTCGGCGCGGGGTCGAGGCCAATGCAGAAAAAACTTTGTCCATAGTCGCTTAACCTAAATTTAAATAAAAGTTATTTAGCTAATTGACGAATAGTCTAAACATAAGTAGATGGTCGTTAGCTTTTTAGCTAAATAACATTTTTCGTCAACTCCGCAAGGGAGACTCTCATGCTTGGCTTCACTTATCTTGGATATATCGCTCTCAGCCTCGCCATAACATTCTGGGTTGGACGCACGTTGAACCGCAATGGACGCATATTTTTACTCGAAAATTACGCGGACAAACCGCAACTGGCCGATGCGATCAATCAAATGCTGCTGGTCGGGTTTTACCTCATCAATATCGGATATATTTCCTACACAATGCGCATTGAAGGCAATGGCCCCTACACATTAGCGGAAGGGTTAGAGTTTCTAAGTACCAAAATCGGGGCCATGGCGATTGTCTTAGGCGTTATGCACTTCGGCCTGATGTTCGCCCTGCAAAGCTACGCCAAAGCCGCCACAAAGTCGAATAATTCTGAATTGAATTACATTCAAACGGGCAAGCGAGTGACGTCCAACGCCTAATCAAAAACAAACATAACAAAGGGCGGCAAAATTCGCCCTTTGAAACCCGAGGCAGCTGCCCGTTATCTTGTGCGATTTCATTTTTACAAGGTAACGGTTTTGCGGTGGGACTAATTTCATGAAATTTCTGGTTTAAAGGTTTTTGAAACCATTCTTCCTGTTCTAATTAAAACCGGGACAGAGTTCCATTTTCTGGTTAAGTTCAGACATGATCATTCCTTCACAAAAACATCTTTTCGACATTCCAGATGATGTCGCATATCTAAACAATGCCTATATGAGCCCGTTGATGCATAGCGTCGTCGCGGCAATGGAGGTGGGCATATCCAGCAAGGTGCAACCTTGGACATATGCCTCAGATCAGTTCTTTGCCCTTCCGGAAGAGGCCCGACAATTGGCGGGGAAGATTTTTAATTCCTCCGCTGAGAATATCGCAATAGTTCCTTCCGCAAGTTACGGCATCCAAACGGCGGCCAACATATTACCTGTATCTTCTGGGCAGAACATTCTGGTTCTCAAGGATCAATTCCCGTCGAATATTTATCCCTGGCAAGATCGAGCGGCCAAGGTCGGCGCGACTGTCACGCAACTCCAAATACCTGAGGATGATGATTGGACGCGAGTCTTGTTGGAGGCGATTAATTCACAAACTGCCATTGTCGCGATCCCGCAAACACACTGGGCGAGCGGTGCAACAATAGACCTCGTGCGTATTCGGGCAGCATTGGATGATGTTGGCGGGGCCCTCGTCTTGGATTTAACGCAATCTTTGGGTGCCCAATCTTTTTCCGCGTCAGATATCCGCCCAGACTTTGCCGTCGCGGCAACATATAAATGGATGATGGGTCCTTATTCGATGGGGTTTCTCTATGTGGACCCCAAGTGGCATCAGGGAGACCCGTTAGAACATAATTGGATCAATCGAGAAGGCAGTGAAAATTTCTCAGGGCTCACAAATTATAGAGAGGGTTTTCAACCCGGCGCGCGACGTTTCGATATGGGCGAAAAATCTAACCCAGCTCAATTACGCGGGGCTAGTGCAGCAATGCGTCAAATATTAGACTGGGGCATCTCCAATATTTCAGAGACACTGGACATCAAAACACAATATATTGAAAATGAGCTCAGCCGAACATCGATCACGCCAGTTGATCAAAATCTAAGGGCGCCTCATTACTTAGGTCTCCGATTTCACGGAGGCGTGCCTGAAAATTTAGCCGCATCTCTCGCCGCAGAGCAAATATTCGTTTCTGTTCGCGGGCCTGCGATGCGAGTCACACCCCATCTCTACGCAACAGATAATGATATCGATCGCTTGGTTCAGGCTCTAAAGGGTCTCTGAAGGTATTTACTAGGAGAAGGCATAAATGCCCTGATGAAATTGTTAAAAAAATGATGGTCCGCGTTCAAAGCGAAGTTTTAACGGATTTTCAGAGAATTATTTTAACTCGTCTTTCAAGAAAATTTCGTTCTATCCGAATAGCTTAGCTGTTCGGGGCATCTCTCAAAACGGTGCTCCGACCCTTTTCTCGAGCGAGATGCGTCCCCGCTCTTTGGACCCATGATACTGTGGACGGGTTCTTTCGGACATGGGACAGGCGGGGCCTCGCTTGCCGGTATCGAGAGACGGTGGGTCTGAGCGTTGGGTGGTGAGACATCCAGAGGTGCCGGGACTTTAGGAGTGAGAGCCGACCCGTCAGTCCAAGTGTCTGAACTCGGGGGTTTATGACTGGCCGCTTCTTCAAAAACCATTGCTGCAAGGTTTGCATTATCCGCCTGACAATCGGGTGATGCGGCAATCGCGTAAAACAAAAACTATAAATTTGGTATTCCATCGCGGATGCCAACCTTGCGGAC
>CALHXF010000138.1 GCA_938040095.1 uncultured Caulobacterales bacterium | reverse complement strand
GTGTCGTAATTCTCGTTAAAGTCATATTTCACCATCCCGAACAATTCTGTATTCTCTCGATCCGCAGTAAAAGTTTGTGCGATGGCAAAATTACGACGTGCGTCACTTCCATTGCGCGCGTTTTGAAGGGATTGGTTGAATTCCGTAAAAGGATTGGGAACATCGACGAAATCAATGAAGTTTGAAAGGTTGCCATTACCGCCATTTATACTTCTCGGAAAATTGAGCGTGCCAGACGGCAAAAGAGGCAATAAGAGCGCCCGTGCTTGGTCTCGGTCGATCGATAAGAAATCATCCTCCAGAAAGCCCGGTGCTGTTCCGTTGAAAAACCCTTGCCCAGAGGTAATTGCAGCGTTGGGCACAATCACGCTATTATCAAGGTTATTGATATTTAGACCAATGATACTGTTTTCAAACCGATATATTTCCGCGCTTTCATCTTCGTAGCGCCCGCCGAACTTAAGCCCAACGAACGGGCCTGCATCGGTTAAGTTGTATTCAACATCCCCGCTGATAGCTTTGAGGTCCCGTTCAGCGCCATTAGCAAATCCAGCAACAGTGAATAAGTTACGATTATTGACGGTCGCATCATTAAATCGAGCCGCAGAAAGACCGGTACTGCTTGTGATGGCATATCCACCTCCACCCAACTGTAGAGCGTCATCAGGTATATCGAGATCTAATACAAAATCACGAATATCGCCCCCGCCGGTATCCAAAAACCCGGTCACACCATTTGTCGCGGTACTTGTAGATGTCGCGCCACCAGTTTGGAGTATACGAGCGTCAAATTGGTTGAAGATAGTAGTACTCTCCGACTTGGAATATGTACCTATTAAATTTACCTTAAACTTATCATTTTCCCAATTCAATTGAGGGTATAACGCATAAGTTTCATTTAGGGATTCATCGTCTCTATTACCATAAACAACTTGCGGATCTTCAAACTCGATAGCGCGATGCAGGAACACATCTTCACTGCTGCCGTTCCGGTCGAAATCAAAATTTCCTACAAACTCGGGACCGCTCACCGATGTTATCTGACCCGCGGATAGACGTGGTTGAATCTGAATATTATCTTGGGTGGCTTCATCTAAATTTCTCTGTGTGAAAAGGCCATCCAATCTGAAACTTAGATTTTCAGTTGGTTGGTACTCAATACCTGCCGCGGCAGACGTTCTATCACCAATACTCTCTTCTACAAATTGACGAATATCACCCACATAGAGGTGGGTCTCACCCGCCACATTTAAATTTCGAGCATTCCGTTCATACCGGGTGAAGTTGATGGCGTCGCGGCGGAAATCTTGCTTGCTATATGAAACCGTCCCAAAAACCCCTATTTTACCATCATTAAAATGTTTGGCGCCAGAGGCATAAATCCCGGGATTGAGCTTTTGCGGAAGCTCTTCATATTCACCTTTTGCACGCAGCACGAGTGACCCATCTCGGCGTTCTAAAGCCGATTTTAATTTCAAGTTAACGTTAGCCGCCAAACCGCCAGACAAAGATTCCGCGGTAAAAGATTTTTCAACATCCACGCCGTTAAAAATAGCACTATCGAAAACGCCAAACGGGTTAGAGCCTGTACGATTCGGATTCGAAATATTCTGACCCATCAAAGTCGTTTTGGTGAAATTACCTGGCAATCCACGCACACTAATGGTCGCATTCCGACGTGCGGCTTCACGGTCAATTTGCACACCAGGAATACGCTGCAGGGCCTCCCCCAAATTCAAATCCGGGAAATTCCCCAAATCGTCGGCGGAGATACCGTCCAGGATGACATCAGCTTTACGCTTGGTTTGGAGAGCATTTTCAATCGTCGCCTTGATACCGGTGATAACAATGACATCGTCATCTTCAGCTGTCGTGGTGGTAGGAGGAGTCTGGGCGAATGCCGAGCTATACATCGTCATACTCATAACAGCACCGGCAGTCGAAGCCAGCAAGACCGATTTAATAGCCGTGGTTAAGTGATTGCTCATAGTGTTTCCCCTCAGTAGAGCGCTTATCAAAACTGTTGATCGTCGAAAAGTATGACTAGTTTTGATTTTTTATGACTTTTTCTGGTTATTTCTCTACAGACACACGCCTAGCCACGTAAAGCTATATTTTTCGATTTGACCAAGAAACAGGCGTAAAAGTGACATATATGATACATATTTCGTCATTTCGAAGAGTTTCAGGGGTGAAACGGGCTCTCTACGTAAGCAGCCCATCACCTCAACGACCAGTACGCGAGCCACAAATGACTTGCGCAAAGGTGACTATTACTGGAACAGTGAGCATCGATAAAAAGGGGAGACCGTCATGACATCATATGCATGGATTTTAGCTATCCGGCCTGGATATGAAGATGAATATTTGAAACGTCATGACGAGATTTGGCCTGAGATGACAAAAGCTCTGAATGCGTCAGGGATCAGAAACTACAATATTTTCAAGCACGGTTTAGATTTATTCGGCTATTTCGAAACAGATGATTTAGCTGCAACGCAAAAGTTCTTGGCGCAGAATGAAACGAACCAGCGCTGGGCGGAATATATGGCCCCAATCATGAAGCTTGATATCGACCCCTCAACGGATTTTCCTTACCTTTTACCAAAAGTTTTTCACCACAGTTGATCTAATAAAGTAGTTGAAAATACCTTATATGGTCATTTAAAATCATTTTATTGCATAATCAATCACAAGTGATATGAGACCTACAGCATAAGGCTAAAAAGCCAGCAGGGGAAATAATGTGAGTGAATTTGACAGAACGCCTGTGGCGCCGGAAGCATTGCAATCAGGTCGCTACTTTGCAGCCTCCTATGCAGGAGAACATGTAGCGGGAACAGAATTCGTCATCGGCGCATTGTTCGTGTCTTTTGGCCTAGGAGCTCTAGACGTGATCATGGGGCTGGTTTTCGGTAATTTACTTGCTGTTCTCACATGGGCTTTGGTCTGTGCACCCATAGCTACGGATACACGCCTCACACTTTACGCTTATCTTGAGAAAATAGCGGGGCCTCATTTCATCAAAATATACAGCGTCGTAAATGGTGCTCTTTTCTGCATCCTCGCAGGAGCGATGATTACCGTATCGGCGAGTGCGATTAGAATATTATTTGGATTGGAGGCGCAAACAGGAATTTTCCCTACAGACCTAAGATTTATTATCATCGCGCTTAGTGTCGGCGCAGTCGTCGCATTCGCAGCAGTGAAGGGGTTCAAGTTTGTTGCAAAGTTTGCTGAGGTTGCCGCTCCTTGGATGATAGCGATGTTTTTTGTCGGCGCGCTAGCAACCCTTCCGGCACTCATAGATGCAACGCCCGGACTGGACAACGTGAATTCCTCATCTGACCTGATGACACTACTGGGCTCCAGCGTTTTTGTTGATCGCGGCACAGATATCACAATGTGGCACGTTATAGCCTTTACTTGGGGGGCAAACCTAGCGTTCCATGGCGGGTTGGGCGATATGACCATTTTGCGATTTGCGCGAAATAAGGCGTATGGATGGTATTCTTCACTCGGCATGTTCATTGGCCATTTTGCCGCCTGGGTCGCTGCAGGCATTATGGGCGCCGGTGCTGCCTATATAATGAAGACCCCGCTTCCTCAGCTTGACGCTGGCGGCGTTGCCTTCCAAGCCTTGGGAGCCGTTGGCATCTTGGCGGTAGTCATTGCAGGCTGGACAACATCCAACCCAACCATTTACCGCGCTGGCCTAGCCTTCCAATCACTTAACCCAAAATGGTCGCGGGAGAAGGTCACGCTAATTGTTGGTATCATTACAGCCATCATAGCTTGTTCCCCCTTCGTGTTCTCACAGCTTTTGGGCTTTCTAGGCATAATGGCGGTCATCATGGCCCCGATTGGCGCTATAATTTTTGCGGAGCATTATTTATTCCAACGCATGGGCATGACCCGATATTGGCGAGTAGGCCGTGGCGATAAGCTAAACACACCCGCTGCGATTACATGGGCCCTATCAGCACTATTCGCTTATATTTTGGGGTCTGCTTTTGGTATCCATATCTTCTTCCTTTTCATACCCACATGGATTGTTGCCCTCATCCTTTACCCACTACTCTCTTCTTTCATGGGCGCAAAATCAGCTGACTCAGAGATTTTGACTCAAATGGAAAACGTAGAAATGGAACGTAAAAAGGCAGAAGCAAAAGCTATTCAAAACTTCACTTCAGAAGCCAAAACGAAACGCGCGCCTTTAGAAATGATCCTTCTGGCGATAGCAACATTCGCCTTACTGGTTTGCTTTTATCTCGGATTTAAAGCGGCTGGAGACGCAGGAGCAACCCAATTTAAGACGGCTATCATATGGCCAACCATCATCTATTTCATCGCGGCGACGGCGCTAGTCTTTACCCATAAAGACAAAGCTGCAAGCGCCAAATGAACCCATAAGAAGAGATTTTTTGATGACCTTGAAACATTTAACCTATGCCGCATTGATGCTCCCATTTCTCACGCTAGGAGCCTGCACCGCGAACGCTGATAAAGACGAAAGCACGTCGGTCATCGCGGAGGCGATATCTGCCCCTGCAGATGCACCAAACGTCATTTTTATTCTCGTTGACGATATGGGTTATGGGCAACTCAGCGTGACGGGTCACCCCATCATCAAAACCCCCAATATTGATAAGCTGGCCAATGAAGGTATCTTGTTCACGCAGGCCTATTCAGGCAGCACTGTCTGTTCACCGTCGCGTATCTCGCTCATGACAGGTAAAGATACAGGGGCATTACACTCCAACGCCAATACAATTAAGCTGCGCCCGCAGGACAAAACGCTGGCGCATATGATGGGTAATGTCGGCTATAAAACTGCATTATTTGGGAAATATGGTATCGGCACGACCTTTGGTAAAACCGACCCTATGACCATGGGTTTTGATACGTGGTATGGATTACTTCATAACGTCACAGCGCATCGCCAATTCCCAATTATGATGTTCCGCGACAATGATATGCAATTCATCGGTCCTAATAAAGGCGGTGCAGAAGAAGCCTATGCGCAGGAACTCTTTACCGACGCCGCTGTGGATTACATCGACTCTTATGAAGACAATAATCCGTTCTTTATGTTCCTGTCTTACACCTCTCCCCATGCAGAGCTCGCAGCACCAAAGGAATTCGTAGCTCCCTATTCGGGTAAGTTTGATGAGACTTTTTATGCGGGCATGTCGGACCCCGAAAACAAACCAATGTTTGCGGAATACTATCCCAAGCCGGTAGCCGAACCGAACGCTACACAGGCAGGCATGGTCGCGGCTTTAGACGCCTATATTGGCGAAGTCATAACCGCGTTAGAAAATAAAGGCGTAGCCGAAAATACACTTGTTTTCTTCACATCCGATAATGGCCCGCATGAAGAAGGTGGCGCAGACCCGATTACAATACGCGCATCTGCCCCCTATCGTGGAGGAAAACGTGACCTTTATGATGGCGGCATACACGTCCCTATGATTGCCCATTGGCCGGCCAAAATTAAAAAGGGGCGCGTCAATGACACGCCCATGGCTTTCGCAGACATCTTGCCGACTCTTGCCGATTTGGCAGATGCCCCGAAAACGGCCATGACCGGACTAGATCCGAATGGTACATCTGTATTGCCGCTTTTGATTAATCCTGAGGCTGAATTGGCTGAGCGGGTGCTATATTGGGAGTTTGCGCAACAACTTGGTGACCCTAATTCGGGTGTTGTAGGAACTGTTAAGCAAGCCGCCCGTCGCGGTGATTGGAAAGTTGTTCGCCTGCGTGAGGACGCAGAAATAGAACTCTACAATATCAAGACGGACAAGTCAGAAAGTCAGAACTTGGCGGCAGAGTATCCGGACATCGCCAATGAGTTTGAAACCATGTTTGACGAACGATTAGCGGACTAAGTCATGGATAAGGTAATAAAAACCTTTGCTTCGGCAGGACTTTGCATGACTCTAGCGGCGTGTTCAGCGGCCTCTGACACGCGCCAATCGGACTCCGCAGCTGAACCTGCCAAAACACCCAAAATTTCAGCTCAAGAGACGAATGCCGAACGACCATTATCCGAAGCCATTGATCACGTTTGGGCCGGACAACGCGTGTTTTTCGATTTTGTAGAGCAAAATGGCTATCAAATGATCGCCTATTACGACGCCAACCGACAGATGAGCGTCGCTGTGCGGAAAATGCGGGATGTAAACGGCGCACCATGGAGCTATCACAAAGTGCCAAGTTGGCTTGGATGGGATGCACATAACCGGGTTGAGGTCGCCTTTGATAAAGAAGGCTACATTCATCTCATTGGAAACCTGCATGTTAACAAGCTCGTCTATTTCCGTTCAACCTCGCCCTACGATCCTCGCACTTTAGAACAAGTCTACGTCATGGTTGACCCATCTGTCGAACAAAGGATGACATATCCAGAGTTCTTCAAAGGGCCAAATGGAAGCCTGCATTTTAAGTATCGGGACGGCTCGAGCGGCAATGGTCGATGGTTTTATAGCAAGTGGGATACTACACAAAATAGCTGGTCGCACTTGCACGAGACAGTCTTACTCGATGGAGAAGACATTCGGGGCATTTATCCTTTAGGGCCCGTTATCGGCCCAGACGGTTTTGCCCACATGACATTCACATGGCGAGAGACACCTATTGCTTCATCCAATCATGATCTATCCTATGCCCGCAGCCGCGATTTGGTGAATTGGGAGACATCTGATGGCACCCCCATCCCCCTTCCCATTCGGCTTGCCACAGGTGAAGTCATCGATCCCATTCCTGAACATGGCGGCTTGCTTAACGGACGTCACCCTATTGGGTTTGACGAAAAGAACCGTGTCTTAGTCACCTACCAAAAATATGATGAGAACGATCTCAGCCAAGTCTATATTGCCAGGCGTGAGGCAGAGGGCTGGCTGGTAAAAAAAGTTTCGAGTTGGACTGACTTACGTGTGGATTTAGATAAGAGCGGCGCGCTGGATCTCCCACTGTTAAATAATTCACCCGCCTATTTAAATAAAGCCGGACAAATTGTTGTACCCGCAACACTTCGCGGCACGCTATGGGAGTGGACACTGGATCCCTCCGATTTGTCCGTCATATCCTCCAAAACACGGGAGGCTGGTTTTCCTGATGCCGTTACGGCTTATGATGTAGATAATGACATTCCTCAGCGCGTTATCCCGTTGATGATTGATCAATCCACACAGTCATTCGAATATTATCTCAGTTGGGAAGCCTTACAGCCCAATCGAGATCAAGCTCGGCCAAATATACCCCCCGCCTCAACCCTTCGCGTTCATCGCATTCCGCAATAATTGGAGAATCCTATGCGCACTTCCCTAAAATCGACCCTGATGGTATCTTGCCTTAGCCTCGCAATCGCGGCCTGTAGCCCGGCTGAGAATAAAACGATGAAAAGCTCAAACACAGCCACAGAGCAGGCCCTCCCCAAAATGACCGATGCCGCTAGCTACGGCAAAGCGGCTGCAGAATGGCAATTAGGCACAATTAACAACTTGTCTTATTTGCCGGGCCGAATCCCGCAGAGCAGCTATAATCGCGGCTGGGTTAAAGGCGCGTTTTATATCGGTTTGGAACGTTTTGCGGAAAAGACCGACAATCAGGAATGGCTCGATTTGCTGCTTAACGAATCTTATGAAAACGGATTTGAGATGGGTCACCGCTATTGGCACGGTGATGATCAAATCATGGGCACAATCTACGCAGGCGCGATCGAGCGCGGCGCAGACCCTGAGCTATTAAAGCCGACCACGGATATTCTTGATGCGATTATCGCCAAAAACTATGACAGCTCTTTGGAATTCGTAGAGCCGAAAGATGGCCAAGTCGGCGTAGAGGGCACATGCCAGGTGCGGTGGTGCTGGGCCGACGCTATCTTTATGGCGCCGCCTGCATGGGCCGCCATCAGTAACGTCACAGGCGACCCAAAATACCGCGACTACGCTGTGAAAGAAACAGACGCGACGATTGAGTATTTATATGATGATGAAACGGGCCTCTTTTTCCGCGACAGCCGGTATTTTGATAGAAAAACGAAAAACGGCGGCAAAGTTATGTGGAGCCGCGGTAATGGCTGGGTCTATGCCGGTCTTGCGCGTCTGATCGAAGAACTTCCGGCCGACAATCCGAGCCGCGCCGGCTATGTTGAGCTTTACAAGTCCATGACGGACGCCTTGATTTCCCGCCAGCGCGAAGACGGTTACTGGCCAACATCGCTTGATGATGCGGCCCTGTTTCCAAATCCGGAAATGAGCGGAACAGCCTTTTTCACCTTCGGCATTGCTTGGGGCATTAATCAGGGCATCTTAGACGGCGAAAAATATGTTGCCGCGCGCGATTTGGGATGGAGCGCTATGAAGGCCGGCGTAAAAGAAGACGGCATGGTTGGCTGGGTTCAGCAAATCGGCAAAGACCCCCAGGGAACCGACAAGTTCGACTCGCAGCTTTACGGCGTTGGCGGCTTCCTGCTGACGGCGGCTGAGATGATCGAAGCTGGCGAGTAAAACGCTGCAGATTTCATCTAAGCTAGGAAAAGCGAAATATTCGTGACCAAAGATGTAAGTTACAAAACAACCGCTGAAAGAATTTTGAATTATATTCGCTCAGGTGCTTTTCCGGCAGGTAGCCGGATCCCTGTTCAGAAAGAACTGGCTAAAACCCTGAATGTAAGTCGGGGAAGTGTACGCGAAGCCATGATTGTGTTGGAGACCCAAGGCCACATCCAACTTCGCGGACGATCCGGTAGTTACGTGGTAGACAATTATGTCCCTTCCCCTTTCGGACTTCAAATGGTCACACCGCTCGAGTTAACGGAAGCACGCGCCTTATTTGAAGCCGAGTCCGCTGCTTTGGCTGCCCCACTAATGGACGATATTACCATAGCGGAATTGGAGAAATACATCGCAGTTATGTCAGGTCACGACGACAATCAGATGTCTCATGATGACGCGGATTATGCTTTTCACAAAACGATCGCCCGTTCAACAAATAACAAAATGATTATATTTGTTATTGAAAGTATGTGGAAGATAAGAACCGAAAACAAAGAACTTCAGCGAATTTATAGGAACGTTTGTGACAAAGAATTTCATCACCGTGAAGAAGAACATCTTTTGATTTTGCAAGCATTTAAAATTGGGGATTCCGCAGCCGCGCGTCGGGCAATGCGGGCACATTTTAATCGCATCCTAGAGGCCCTTATCGAAACTTCAGAGAAAGACGCCTATGAAGCGATACAAAAACAAACCTCTGATAATCGCTCTCGGTTCCTCTTGTCCAACCAACTTAGTTAAGCCTGCGGAAACGTTCCCTTACGTAGCCAATAGAACTGACAAACAGTAAGATAAAGCAACCGCAAAGCTTTAGCCCAGGCCTTTTTTCCACTTATGAGAAGGACATTTTTCCTGAAAGAGCAAAGAGGCCCTCGTTAATGAGATACCCTTATAGTCAAAAATGATGGAAAGCCGGGTTTTCCTTATTAAGCTGCTAAGACGTCTTTAACGTAAGCTATAAGAGCTTGATCCGTGGCGTTAGCAAAGAAAAGCTCTTCAAATTGTGCGCCTGATATAGCGGATTTCAGCAATGTTGAATCCACCGACTTCATGACTGTCAACATATCCTGGGTCGCCGCAGCCTTGACTTCACTGAAAATATTACGGTTCTTTGCCATGATTTCAGCGCGCTCTTTTGGATAGCCTACACCGCGCTCAATCTCAAAGAGCTTGCGATAGCAATCCTGTAAATTTAGTTCTGCGGCCCAGCCAAAACCTTTAGCGTATGGCATTGAAATGGCATTACCGTCATTGATTTGGCCAAACAGGAACGCATCTGTTGGGTCAATAACAAGACCACAGACGACATTTGGCATAGCGTTAAGGGCAAGCATTGCCCCCATGCCTGTACCGCAACCTGAAACAACGAAGTCAGCTGCGCCAGAGTTGATGAGAAGGCCAGCAAGCAGACCATTCATCACATAGGTAAGTTGAGCATCATCCTCAGCAGCATACATGCCGTAATGTGAAACAGTATGACCAGCTGGCTCTGCAACTGATTTGAGGGCTTTATGTACAGTATCGCTTTTCGCAGCCTGACTGTTTTCCATTATTAGGGCTATTTTCATTTTATTCTCCTGAGATTTAGGGGGTTATGAGCTTTTAGTATTGATAGTCATTGTGATGTGTTCTGATGCTGCGATAAACATCTTGGCTCCAATTGATGAGTTAATAAAGTGCAGAACTTTACACCGCGTAGCCAATCTCATCTATAATTGCGGCATAGATAGCTCGAAAAAGAAGGGTGTAAATGACACCGTTAAGGTGCTCTCCGGCTGAATGCCGCACAACAGCATACCCTGCTCAAACTCATTTTCTGCAGGACTTCGTTAGCGCGCCATCCATCCACCATCAACGGTCAACACATGACCGTTGACATAATTAGACGCGGAAGAGGACAGGAATATAGCAGCCCCAGCAAGGTCTGAGGCATCGCCCCAGCGCCCAGCAGGTATTCTCGCTAAAATAGCTGAATTGCGCTCAGGATTAGCCCTCAATGCGGCCGTGTTATCTGTTGCAATATACCCCGGCGCAATTGCATTAACCTGCACACCTAGATTTGCCCACTCATTGGCGAGAGCTTTAGTTAATTGCGAAACGCCGCCTTTACTTGCGGCATAAGCTGGGACTGTTATCCCGCCCTGAAAGCTCAGTAATGAGGCGATGTTGATAATCTTACCATGTCCTTGATCTATCATCTTGCCGCCAACAGCACGGCAAAATTGAAATACACCGGTCAAATTCGTATCAATAACCGCGCTCCAATCCTCATCGGAATAGTCGCGCGCAGGGCTTCTACGAATTGTGCCGGCATTATTCACGAGGATATCGACATTTCCGTTTAACTTATAGGACTGCTTAACCGCTTCACGTATGGCGTCTGGAGAGGATTGATCGCAGCCGACAGCCAGCGCTTTTCGTCCAATCGATTCTATTTTGGAAACAGTATCAGACGCATTTTCTGCTTGTGAGGCAATCGCAATGATATCCGCCCCAGCCTCCGCTAATCCAATGGCAATGGCCTGACCAATGCCTCGACTAGCCCCCGTAACTATGGCTGTTTTGTCGGTTAAACTAAAAGATATATTTTCTGACATTGGGAACGCCTTATTGACTGAGGCCTACCGCACGTGGCAAGCCTTCGCTGAGAAATGGAACATAGGTGACAAGAAGAAGCGCGAAGATAAGAGCTGCATAAAGCATAATCATAGGCTTTATGAGTTTCTGAATTGTTGTTCCTGCCACGGCACAACCGACGAAAAGTACACTGCCGACGGGCGGCGTACATAAACCTATAGATAAGTTGAGCACCAACATGATTCCAAAATGTAGAGGTGACATGCCAAGCTCCATGACGACAGGGAGAAAAATTGGTGTGAAAATCAAGATGGCCGGCGTAATATCAAGGAAGGCTCCGACTATCAGTAGAATTACGTTAATTAAAAGCAGAAGAATCATTGGGTTATCACTAATCATTAAAAGGCCGTCGCTAATAGCTTGTGGTATATTTTCATAAGCCAAAACCCAGGCCATGCCCGTTGAGACGCCAATTAATAGCAAGACCATCGCCGTTGTCTCAATAGATTTAAGTAATATTTCAGGTAAGTCTTTTACACTAATTTCGCGATAAATAAACGACAGTACCAATGCGTAAATAACCGCAATCGCACTCGCCTCTGTAGCTGTGAAAACACCCGCGATAATTCCGCCAACAACAATCACAAGCATCAAAATGCTCGGGCCAGCTTGCAATAATTTCTTAGCTGCCGCACGCATCGGAATACGATCGGAAAGCGGATAGCCTTCTTTTTTTGCGTAGCCCGCCGCAACAATCATAAGTGCTAGGCCTGCGAGAATACCCGGCACATAACCTGCCATGAAGAGCGCCGCTATAGAGACACTCCCCGCGGCGACCGCATAAACAATTAAAACATTACTCGGCGGAATAAGAAGGCCGAGAATTGAGCCCGTCACCGTGACGGCCGTGCTAAAGTTCTTATCATAACCTTCTTTTTCCATCGTCGGAATCATGAAAGTGCCGATAGCGGACGTGGCCGCGACAGCAGATCCTGAGATAGAACCGAACAGCATGCAGGACAGTGTATTCACTAGCGCCAATCCCCCTGGAAGTGTCCCGACCAAAGCCTTGGCCGCTTCAATCAACCGCTTTGCGATCCCCCCTCGTCCCATCAAATAACCCGATATGACAAAGAATGGGATGGCGAGCAGCGTAAAACTGTCCAGCCCGCCAGCGAGTCTTTGTGCCATGGTGGTCATTGCAGGATCGAAAGGCATGCTTAGCAAGAGAGTCGATACAGAGGCCAGAGCAATACTGACCGCAATGGACACACCCATCATGACCAAAATAAAGAAAATTCCGAGAAGGACGAGGATTGAGATTAACATGCTAAATGTCCTCGTTTAATTGGCTGCTTATGTTCTTTGGGTCATTTCCGCTGGGTTTATGGATTTCTCCCTTAAAAATAATATCGCCCATGTAATGAAGCGCATATAGCGACATTAGAATTCCGCTTATGGGGATGATCGAATAAACATAGGACATTCGAACCCCCAGCGCGGCCGATTTTTGATCAAGCTCATGGGTGAGCTGAACTAATCGACCGCCGCCATATATCAATATCAATCCCGCGAAGACCAAAACAGAAACCAAAGCCACGAGCTCTGCCGTCAAGCGTTTTTTTCCGGTAAGAGGGCTGACAAAAATATCAATTCCCACATGCATGCGGTTCCTAAAGGTATAAACCGCGCCGAGAAGCCCCAACCATATCAGTTGGAACCTCGCAACCTCTTCGGTCAGAGAACTCGGCGCGCGTAGCGCATAGCGCGACAGCACTTGCCACGTCACAGTGATGACCATAACGACCGCCAAGGCGACCAAAGCCCAGCGCAGAAACACATCTAAAGGCGTAATTATAAACTTCATGAGCGCGACTCCAGCCTTTCCACCTGCTTGATGAGCGGACCTAACTCTGTTTCTGCAAAGCGGGCCTTCATCGGCGCAACGGCATCGCGAAAAGGTTGTTTATCAGGATAAATAATTTCAACACCAGCTTTGGCGACCTCTGAAAGAGCCTCAGCCTCAGCCTCAGCCCAAAGCTCACGCTGATAGGTAACAGATTTCGCCATGGCTTCGCGAACCCAGCCCCGCTCATTTTCTGTCAATCCGTCATAAACGCGACGAGACATGATAACGAGGTCAGGCACTGAAGTATGTTCATCCAGCGTGTAATATTTAGCCGTCTCAAAATGCTTAGACAAATAATAAGAGGGCGGGTTATTTTCTGCGCCATCCACAATGCCCTGTTGCAAAGCGGTATAAAGCTCGCCCCAGGAAATTGGTGTCGCCGCGCCGCCTAAGGCTTCGACCATCTCAATGGACGTTCGGCTCGGCAGCACGCGTACCTTCTTGGACACTAGATCAGCAGGCGTGCGTACGGGGGCGTCTGTCATGTAAAAACTGCGACTCCCAGCATCGTAATAGCCGAGCCCTTGAAGGCGAACATCGCGCAAGGTGTTTAAAAGGGAACTTCCGATATCACTATTCAGGACCCGCCAGAAATGAGCACTATCTTGGAAAAGATACGGAATAGAAAAAAGCTTCATCTTGGGCGAGAAGCCTTCCATTGAAATTGTCGAAACTTTGGTCATCGCCAATGCGCCGATTTGCAAAAGCTCAATCAATTGCCGCTCACTCCCGAGCTGGCCATTTGGGTAAACATCAACACCCATAGCGCCGCTCGAAAGCTCCGCCAATGTTTCTCCCATAAAAACCATAGCTTTGTGTACTGGATGATCACCATTAAGCGTGTGGGCGAGTTTTAGCCGTGTGCCTGACGTGATTTTCGCTGAGCAGCCAACGAGGCCCAGGCCAAGACCTGCACTCGCTCCGGTCGTAAAACGTCGCCGTGAAATCAGTGTCATTTGTTTAATTTACGTTGCTGGTCATCCACCCAAGCCATGAAACTCTCTTTATCCGCAATACCCATCGGTCCCTGCTCCCACACCCCGGCAAAAGCATATGTCGGGCTCGGCGTATTAAAACGAATAGGATAGGTATCGTTCGCACTTGGCATGAGCCTGGCTTCACCATCTCGGTAGAAAAGCACGGCTCCTAGACCATCTTTCGCTTCACTCTGCTTATCACCCCATGTTGCGATATAACGCCATTCGCCCTTCTTAACGGTGTTACTGTTGCGGAAACGCTGATTCCCCTCATAATTAACAAGTCCAGACGCCAAGTTCGCATTCGGCATTGAGGACTCTACCTTCACCCATGTCAGAGGACTCCCACTTTCTATTGAGTAAGTCGCGTCGACTTGCCCCATACGGCCGTCACCCAATGGAACATTACCGTGCATGACTTTAAAGGATGCGCTGTCACCCCGCTCTTTCAAAACCCTGGCCGACACGGCTGCATCGGGTCCAAACCTTTCAAGACTATCTCCGCGATATAACCCGAGCCCTCCAACGCCCATACTTGGACCAACTTTCATGACATCCATGCCCCAATCCGCCATGGAGTGGTAATCATTACGATAATCGACTTTATCTAACACTATACCAGGTGTTTTCTTTCCGAAAATATCCGTAACCGACCGCTCATCTAGATATAATCTGTAACCAACAATTTCATTTTCCCACCCGATACCTTCATAAGGAAAAATCTTGTCGCCGACCTTGTGATTTTCTGGAACGTTTACAGAGGTTCTCGGGGTAAATATCGGATCAGATACCAGCGCATCAGAAACACGAAGGTCCACACTCGACAAACCCGTAGTGGCCATTTGACCGGCTTGGTCAACCGATGCACATGATGACAACAACCCTGCAGCCAAGACGCCCGTAACACGGAAAGAAACCATAAATTTTTTCAATAAACTCTGCACTTTAATCCCTACCTAACAACTTCCGAGCACACTTCAGGCTCGACACTTTTCTCTTCAATATAGAGTAGCTAGCTCGACCTTATACCGCTAAAATCAAATGAGCAATACTGATTTATTTTGATTGTTATTGCGTCATTAAAATCGAGTCCGTATATAGTTGAAAGCCTCACCTCCAAGTCTTGAGCGTCATTTGCTCTGAATAATAACAAGGGTTCACAATGGAAATTCGTTATTCTGCGGACATCGTCCGATACAAGTCTATGACCAATAAGGAATTGCGCGATACGTTCGTGATTGACTCCCTTTGGGGTGAAGACGCAGTTCCTCTCGTTTACTCGGATATTGATCGCGGCGTAATCGGCTCGGCTGTGCCTGTGAACAAGGATTTGGAAATCCCGACACATAAGGATCTAGCGAGCGACTACTTTGCCCAACGACGAGAAGTTGGCGTTATAAATGTTGGCGGCGCGGGTAAAATAGAAGTCGACGGTGTTGTCTACGACATGTCTAATTTGGACAGCCTATATATTGGACGCGGCTCAAAAGGTATAAAATTTTCAAGTGATAATGGGACAACCCCTGCCAAGTTTTACTTCGTGAGTTACCCCGCACACATGCGTTACGAAACGCAGCACATCAAAAAATCTGATGCCAATGTCGTCAAACTGGGCGCCAGCGAAACCAGTAATAAACGGGTTATTTTCCAACCTATTCACCCGGATATTGTCAAAACCTGTCAGATTGTCATGGGTTTCACGATGCTCGCGTCTGGCAATGTTTGGAATACTTTCCCGCCCCACACGCATAAACGCCGGTCTGAATTTTACATGTATTTTGACTTATTGGATGACGATGCAAGAGTTTTTCACTTCATGGGAGAGGCAGATAATATGAAGCCCATGATCCTTAAATCGGGCGAAGTCGCGCTCTCCCCAATCTGGTCCATGCATTGCGGCGCGGGCACATCAGCTTACACATTTATCTGGTCAATGGGCGGTGAAAACCAAGTCTTTGACGATATGGATCATATTAAACAAAGCGACATAGCGTAGCCTTATTTAAGTGAGGCGCTCTGAATTTTCCTCAGCCTACTCTTTCACCGACCCAATTATTTGAACAGGTCCTATGAGCCCTGAGGGTAATAACTCATCCTCTGGCGTGTAGAAGTCAGCTGTCGTGAATGTCACCCGTTCTCCCAGGTTAGGGAGCCTGTTTTCACTATACCATACTGGCATTTTTTCCTTGGGCGGCGTTTGTGTTAGGGTCGTCCACTTAGCTGGTTCAAATCCATCAACATCAGGCAATGACGCATCACCGATGAGCCTATTCACCCATAAATTCACGACGGAAATGGATATGGAATTTTGTCCCGGCTTGAGGGATTTTGAAATATCTATTTGGTGTGGCGCAAGCCAGCTTGTGCCCTGCTCCACCCCATTTACGCTTACCGTCGCTGCAATTTTCACATCTCCCAAATCAAGCGTGAGTTTATCGCTCGATTTTAACAAATCTTCTGAGACATCAAATTCAGCCTTATAGAGCGCGGGGCCCGAATAATGTTTGATATCAAAATCATCATAATCCGCCCAATCGATCAATCGGTCTAACTTTATAGTTTCATCGGCGCCATAATCAGGATCAAAACTCACAGTCCAAGGCCCCTTAACTTCGACTTTGGACGTGACGGTAAACGGCCTTTCTATTTGCGTATCCTGAACAGGGTTATCCCCGTCAAACATTACGAAAACGGACTCTTGAGGCCCTAACGTTAAGTCGATCACCGTATGGTCGCCCATGACGGAGTAAGACTCTACACCGTCAACGGAGCCATCGATCGCATCCCAAAGCGAAATCTCTTTTCCGGTTACTCTGAACTTTGCCGTGAAAATCTGAGGATATTTCTCCGGATTGTGAACAAAATAAATATCGTGTGCACCCAATTTCCTATGCGCGAATAAAGCCTCAGCCTGTCCTACAATCTCAAAATCAGGCTTATAATTGATGGATTTCAAAAAACTCTGCCAGCTAGTGACCTCGATGTCCGCAAGCGGAACCACTCGATCACGCGCCCAAATCTCGTTGACTTGTTTTGCGAAAGCCTCTCGTTCGTCC
>CALHXF010000137.1 GCA_938040095.1 uncultured Caulobacterales bacterium | reverse complement strand
GGGCAAACGCACAAAGCCTATTTCACCTATCGACGTTGGGGATTTACGAATGTCCATAAGGGCGAAACCCATCTGCATATGAAAACCGTTCAGCCGCTTTTGGTCGAAACCGAAGTGACTCAGGATACGAGTTATTTCTCGCACTATCTCACGGTACACGGCACCAAAATTGAAATGGCACCTCAGGCCGATGGTCGCACCGAAGTCAGTCTTACCATTCGCTACCGCCGTGAGCTTGACCCCGCGTGGTATTTCGGCCCCCTCCAACGCCGCGCTATGCGCGAAAGCGGCGACTATTTATTGAAACACATCATTGGGAAAACGCCTGATGTTGAGACGGGAGTTAAGACATGATGGAGCCCGTCCACCGCATTTACGGTGCAAACGCATCAGCCTGTCAAGGGCGCGCAATGCTCGATGGTTCAAAGGTCCTATGGACGGGTGGGTTGCTGCTCAGCGGACTTTGCCTTGCTCCATTTTTCACAACGCTTCCCGCAATCTTTGTCGGCCTCGGCTTAACCTATATCACACTACTGCTTGGGCATTCAGTCGGTATGCACCGCATGATGATCCATCGAAGTTTCGAAACCCCCACAGGGTTACGATATATCTTACTTTATCTTGGGACTCTGGTTGGAATCGGCGGCCCATCATCTGTCATTGAAATACATGACACGCGAGATTGGGCGCAACGTGCGCCAGACTGTCACGATTTTTTTTCTCACACGCGAGGGTTTTGGCGCGATCTTTCATGGCATTTATTCTACCGATTTGACTTTGATCATCCACCACACGTGACGATAGAACCTCAAATATCTGAAGACCTTTTTCTACAACATCTTGATCAACATTGGCGTTGGCACCAACTCGGTTTGACTTTTATGCTCTACTTGATTGGAGGCATCCCATTTGTTGTTTGGGGTGTCTGCTTACGTGTGGTCATTAGCACCGCAGGGCATTGGACCGTCACCTATTTCTGCCACAACCCAGGTCCAGGAAAATGGGATGTACGAGGCGCAGGTGTCCAAGCCTCTAACTTAAAACTACCTAGCCTTATCGGTGGCTGGCTGACTCACGGCGAATGTTGGCACAATAACCATCACGCCTTCCCCGAAAGCGCACAGATCGGATTGGAACAAGGGCAGGTTGATCCTGCATGGTTTGTCATTTCAAAATTAGAGAAGTTAGGCCTTGCCTATCATGTCAGACACCCGCGCACAGATACAGTGGACTTGAAACCAAGAACTGTCTGACTTGCGCATCTCCCCCTCTTCCCAACCCCCAAAAAATATGACACATCTCCCGTCTAGGGAGAACAAAGATGGAACCCATTGTTGAATTTTCGGGCGCGTCAATCACGCTGACGGAAATCCTTTTGGCGGCCTTATTGGTGTTGATCGCGATTATCTTGACCGCATTGATTATACGGCGTGGAAAGTCTGCAGAGACGCGCGAATTACAGCGTCATCTGGGCGAAATGCGATCCGAGCAATCCAACCTACAAGGTCGCCTGTCGCAATTCGCCGAAGATAGCGAGCGTCGCGACGCCAATTTCGCGGATGTTCTTGATACCCGTCTCGCGGGGGTGTCTGATCGTGTTGGCCAGTCGCTTGAATTGGCGCAGACCCGCACCGGTGAAAACCTGTCGAAACTTAACGAGCGTCTGAGCCTCATCGATCAAGCACAGTCAAATATCAAAACCTTGGCAGGTGAAGTTTCGAGCCTCCAATCTGTACTATCCAACAAACAAGCGCGCGGGGCATTTGGTGAGAAACAAATGCAGGATTTGATCCGTGCGTTCCTCCCCACGCGCGCATTTACCTTTCAACATACACTGTCGAATAATACGCGGGTCGATGCGCTCATTCATATGCCTGAAGGTCATGGCGATGTTGCCGTGGATAGTAAATTTCCACTAGAGAGCTGGCGACGCATGGTTGAAGCTGAAGGCAGTTTCGAGGCCAAGGCGGCCAAGAGTGATTTCCGCGCAGATGTTTTGCGGCACATCCGCGACATCTCTCGGAAATATCTCATTGAAGGCGAAACCTATGAACTCGCACTTCTCTTCTTACCGTCTGACGCAATTTTCTCTGAGGTTCACAGTCATTTTGATGACGTTATCGACAAGGGTTTCTCTCAACGAGTCGTGGTTGTATCGCCAACCACATTCATGGCCACGCTTCACACGATGCAGGCCGTGATGAATGATGCCGAAATTCAGAAAAATGCAGCGCTCATCAAACGCGAAGTCTCGGTGATGTCCGAAGATGTCGCCCGCCTCGGTGAACGGGTTGCACGGCTGCAGAAACATTTCCGTCAAGCTGACCAAGATATTAGCGATATACAAATTTCAGCCCGTAAGATCACAACGCGCGCGAAGAAAATTGGAAAAGTCGAGTTTGAACCTGAAACCGAAAATGCGGTGGAGTCCAAGATTGAAACTGATCTGCCAACACTCAAACTACTATCGGGAGGCGAAAGCTGATGCACTATTATGGTGGACGTCTTTTTCGCGCTGTTGAAACCTCTGGCTCCTCTCAAACAGGACAAGATACGATTTTTAAATATGAGCAAATCGGAGATATGGTCACTGCGACCTATGCAGGAGGTCAGGTGCGTTTTGGTCAAATTTTGGGACGGGTTGAAGCGGAAGGCATTTTGAATATGCGCTATCAACACCTCACCCCTGATGGCGAACTCATGACAGGCTGGTGCGTGACGACTCCAGAGATACTCCCAAATGGGAAGATGCGCTTACACGAAAAATGGAAATGGACCTGCGGACACAGATCACGTGGGCGAAGTATACTGGAAGAGATTTAGTCTGATTTTTTTGGAATAAACTAGGGCGCTAAAAAGGACGTCGACTTTTCATCGCGGCCGTAATGGTGCCATCGTCCAGATAATCTAATTCCCCGCCAACGGGAACGCCATGCGCCAAGCGAGAAACCTTCACACCCGTAGCTTCTAAATGATCCGTGATATAATGCGCTGTGGTTTGACCATCGACTGTGGCATTCATCGCCAGAATGACTTCCGCGACATGGCCTTCACCTGCACGACGGATCAAATTTGCGATATTTAAATCTTCGGGTCGCACGCCATCCAGCGCCGATAGAGTTCCGCCCAAGACATGATACTGACCCCGAAACGCACCTGCCCGTTCCATAGCCCAAAGGTCAGAGACATCCTGCACCACACAGATCGTCGTATTATCCCGCGTAAGGGTTCCACAAATATTACAGGGATTAGAAGCGTCCACGTTCCCGCACGTTGAACAGGTTGAAATACGCTCGGCAGCTTCCCCCATCGCGAGGGCCAAAGGCTTCATGAGCGCATCTGGTTTCTTCAAAAGCGCAAGAGCTGCCCGTCGCGCTGACCGAGGGCCAAGGCCGGGAAGCTTAGCGAGGAGACTGATGAGGCGATCAATTTCGGGGCTGACAGAATGCTTCGACATAAATTCGCTATAAGGCGTTTCGCATGCAAAACCAGCCTTGCATCTGCAAGCTTTTGCAGGCGCGTTCAATCAACACCGATAGCCGCAGATTTTGGTCCACGTGGATCAGATGCACCCGAAATATAGCCGCCTTCGACTTGCCCAACAGAATTCACACGACCCAAAATAGCCCGCGCCGTCGACCCATCTGGTCCGTTCCCAATGATGTGTCCCATGTCTCTCAAAATCCGAACAGTGTCCGCATTAATCGTTGGCTCAACCGCCAAACGATCAGGCAACCATTGATGATGAATGCGCCCTTGGCTGGTCGCCTCAGACAAATTCATTTCCCATTCCATCACATTCAGCGCGACTTGCATCACAGCTGTAATAATCGTCGAACCGCCCGGCGAACCTGTCGCGAGAACAACCTCACCGTCCTTTAAGACAATCATCGGTGTCATCGATGACAATGGGCGTTTGCGCGGTTCAATCTTATTCGCTTCACCGCCAATCAATCCGTACCCGTTCGGCGAACCAGGCTTAGCTGAGAAATCATCCATTTCATTATTGAGCAAGAACCCAGCACCGTCCACCGAGTACCCCGAACCATAAGAAAAGTTCAGCGTGTAGGTGACCGCAACCGCATTCCCAAATCTGTCCATTGTCGAATAATGGGTTGTATTTACAGGCTCTGGAACAAGCTGTTCACCCGGTAAAATATCTGAAGATTTGGACGCCGCAGATAAATCAATGCTGCGGCGCAATCGTGTCGCATAGGCTTTGTCGGTAAGCGCATCGACAGGCACATCCACAAAATCTGGATCACCTAAATATTTCGAGCGATCCGCATAGGCTCTGCGCATGCTTTCAGTCAATTTGTGTAAGTAAGCCGCAGAATTGTGACCATCCGCTCGCAAGTTATATCCCTCAAGGATGTTCAACATCTGAACGATATGAACGCCACCAGAAGATGGCGGTGACATGGCCCCAACCTCATATCCGCGATAGGTTCCCATCACGGGTGCCCGTGTCACAGTCTCGTAATGTGCGAGATCCTCTAGCGTTATAAAACCGCCACCTTCGGTCATTTCGTCGGCGATGAGTTGAGCCGTTTCACCTGCATAAAACCCGTCTGCGCCTTCGCGCATGATCCGCCGCAGAGTTTTGGCGAGATCGGCTTGTCGCCAATTTTGATTGGCTTTGATCCCAACAAAATACTCAATTGAACTTTCATCCACCGCGAAACGTGGACGTGCATCTGCTAACCCAGCGGCCAAAGCAGGACTGACGACGAACCCTTTGGCAGCAAGTTTGATCGCGGGTCCCATGACCTGACGACGCGACATCGTGCCGTAAGTTTCCAAAGCTTCAAGCAAACCCATTACGGTTCCAGGTACACCCGCAGAGGCATGACTGCGTCTTGCCAGACGATTATCCACATCACCATCCGCGCCGAGGAACATATCTCGATTGGCACGCGCAGGCGCCATTTCACGGAAGTCGAGCGTGGTGGTTTTCCCGCTGTCTTTGAGATGTAGGACCATGAAGCCACCGCCACCAAGATTACCAGCAGCGGGATGTGTAACGGCCAAAGCGAAACCAACCGCTACCGCTGCGTCAACCGCGTTACCACCGCGCGCTAAGATGTCAGCGCCGACTTGGGCTGCGATTGCATCTTCGGCGCTGACCATGCCGCCCTTGGCCTTAACAGGGTGATGAATTGTGCCATAGTCAAACATGGCCTGCGCGCCCGGTGCAGCAGCGGTTTCAGCGGCAAAAGCAGGTGCAGAAAAGGTCAGCGCCGCCGCGCCCACAAATCCAAGTGTGAGTCCGAGACAGTGTTTCATTTTAGGTTTCCATCTTCTGTGCAAGTTCGAGAATATCAGAGATCGCGCGATTATAATCTTTATCTTTCGCCCAAAGTTCCAACCCAATGGGGTCAGCATATCCACCTGATCTGACTTGCTTCAAAACATTTAAATAATTCACATCGCCTGTGCCGGGTTGTCCACGGTCTGGCGCGTCTGCGAGTTGCACGTAACAGAATTTATCGGCGTGCCGTTTGAGATTCCCAATTAACTCACCCTCATGGCGTTGCATATGAAAAAGATCCCAATTCAATTTCACGAAAGGTGAACCGACCGCCGTTACGATGTCAACGGCCTCTGCACTGCCATAGATAAAATGACCCGGATGATCATAGGGATTGAAAGGTTCAATCGCGGCAAAAATTTTGGCATCTTCAAATATAGGCGCGACGGCCGCCATATGATCGGTATAGGTTTTCAAACTATCAGACTTCGGAATGCCTTCAACATCTTGGTGACCTGTGAGGGTTACGATGTTTGTCTCTAAGAGATGTGCATTTTCAACGGCACGCTTACAATTTTCTATAAATACAGAACGGCTATCAGGCTTCGCCAATGCAGGGCAATCGCCTACAATTTGCGCGACGTTTAAGCCCGCATCCTGCGCTAGCTTCGCAATATCAGTTGCTTTGCGATCCCAGCTATCAATGAACCAAAATTCAACATGGGAAAATCCATCTTTCGCGGCCTTGTCAAAGCGGGCTTCAAACGGCAGGTGGGCGTACCAACTTTCGACATTGAGCGCGAAACCAGAAAGGAGCTGTCGACGTTGATCGTCGGACATAGAGGTGCCTAATTCTGACGGTTTTGGTTCTGGAGCGGCACAAGCGCTCAAAGCTGCTGTCCCCGCACCCAGCGCAAGTGTTTGAGAAAAAACTTGCCGTCTATCCATGCTAAAATGGCATCTTCATGCCAGGCGGTAATTGAATATCACCCATGGCAGACTTCATCGTTTCGGCTTGGGCTTGATCCAATTTGACCTTGGCATCTTGATAGGCTGCAACGATCAAGTCTTCGACGACTTCTTTCTCTTCACTGCTCAAAAGCGACGGATCGATTTCAAGACCCTGCATATTCCCACCACCCGCGAGGGTAACCTTCACTAGACCACCGCCAGAGCGTCCTGTTACGCTGATGTCTGCGACCTGAGACTGCGCGATCTCCATTTTTTTCTGCATATCTTTTGCCTGTTTCATCAGGCCCATCAGGTCTTTCATATCCGTTTCCTAATCGTTCTCATTTTGGGCAAAGTCAGAGTGAATGACGTTTTCCGCGCGATCTTTGATATAAAGCTCTTTCGCATTTTTCATCAAGGGATGAGAGAATGCAGGATGGGCACGATCCTCGGCATCTTGCGCCGCCACGGCAGACTTACGTTGATGTGCCAAAGGCGCCTCGCCTTCGTCCTGCGATGGCGAAACAATCCAAAGATCGCCTGTCATCTCCTGAAGCGCTTTTACGATTTTCCCAATGAGCGTATTCTGGCGCGGGTCGGTAATATTGACGGTCATCGCACCACGTTTGAAACTGACAAGGCGCACATAGCGCTCAAGATCAGACCGTAATTTAATTTGCGAATTTGGCAAAGCCACGACGAAATCCGAGAAGCTGTCTATTTCAACGACAGACGTCTGTGGCACAATCGGCGTAGGCGCTTCCATCAACGCCGTTGCACCACCGATTGGGGTGTCCAACACAGCTTGCGTGGAGACAGCCTGAGTTGAAGACGCATGTGTGACCGTTGAGCCCCCCATCGAAGACCCGCCACCGATTGGTGGAGAAATACTAGGCAATCCTGGCCCGCCATCGTCCTGATCTTTTCGAGCTTGCGCAATAATCGCTGCGGCCAATTCGGGTGGCGGCAACTGCCCTGCGAGGCTTAATTTCAGCAGGGACATTTCAGCCGCAGCCAAAGGCGTCGGGGCTTGTCGCACGTCATTATAGGCTGCGCTGAGAACCTGCCAAAATCGCGTCAATTGCCCAATAGATTGTGTTTCCGCCAGTTCACGCATGCGTCGCGCTTGGTCAGGTGCCATTTCAAATTCAGCGAGGTCGCCCAGCGTTTTCGCGCGGCTCACCTCGTGACAAACATCCAGTAAATCGCGCATCACAACGGCGGGGTCGGCCCCATCATCATATTGCGCGCGCATCTCTAGCAACGCGCCTTTGGTGTCGCCTTGCGCCGCCATTGCGAATAGATCGAGGATACGCAGACGATCTGCCAGACCCAACATGGTTCGAACTTGTTCGCCCGTTACCTCGTCACCATCTAGGCCTGCTTGGACAATCGCTTGATCGAGCAATGACAGACCATCGCGTACAGACCCTTCGGCAGCGCGCGAGATCATCGCGAGTCCTTCATCCGAAATCTGAACGTCTTCTTTGCCGCAAATTCCACGCAAATGTTCCGCCAAAACGCTGGCCTCAACGCGGCGCAAATCAAACCTCTGGCAGCGAGACAAAACCGTGATCGGAACTTTACGGATTTCAGTGGTCGCAAAAATAAATTTCGCATGATCGGGTGGCTCTTCCAGCGTTTTCAGCAATGCGTTAAACGCCCCCGCCGACAACATGTGAACCTCATCGATAATATAAACTTTATAGCGGGCTGTCGCAGGCGAGTAACGCACACCATCCAGCAACTCGCGCATGTTTTCGACGCCGGTTCGCGACGCCGCATCCATTTCCAGAACATCCATATGTGAGCTGCTCATGATCAGCTCACAATGCTCACCGCGTTCGGACAAGTCGACGCTTGGGCCTTTGACCGCATCTGATTCATAATTTAACGCACGGGCCAAAAGCCGGGCCGTCGTCGTCTTACCAATGCCTCGAACACCCGTTAGCATAAAGGCATGGGCCACGCGGTTAGCCTCAAACGCATTCTTTAGCGTCGTGACCATGGCATCTTGGCCGATCATATCCTCAAAGGTGGAAGGTCGGTATTTCCGCGCGAGGACCTGATAGGATTCCTCTTCGCCAAACATGGATGCCGTGTCGCTCATACGGATCAACATAAGCAAGCCCTGCGCGCAATGAAAGGAGACTCGTCAACTTGCGCACAGCTTAGCGGGGAATGGCTATGCAAATTTAGCAAATTGACGCGGTGCCTTTGCCCTCTAAGGTAAATTGAGCTGGAGGTGAGTATGTCTCGTCACGATTATAAATTCCGTCCCGACCCGAAATGGGAGGCTGGTTTTTTCGTTCCACCTGCCCCTGTTCCCATGCCGAAACCCCTGAACGAATGGTCCCGTATGGATGTCTTCGACTCCATTCTCGCGATGAGCCGCAACCCAATCAACGCGACAACCAAAGCCTCGATGACCGAAGAGGATGTCATGAGCGATGCGATGGGGCAGACAGTGGTTGTCGTGACATCACCTGAAGCCGTTCGGCATATATTTATCGAAAACGCCGCGAATTACGGCATGCACCCTGTGCGTCAGTCGATTCTCAAGCCTGCTTTGAAAGATGGGTTGATCGCCGCCGAGGGCGAAGTTTGGCGCAAAGCCAGACGGGCGCTCTCTCCCATTTTTACGCCACGGCACATAGGTGAGTTCCCCGAGCCTATGCAGCGCGTTACGGAGGCTATGGTCCCTGACGTCTTTCCAGACGGTGAAATCATTGGGGCAGACGAAGCTTTCCTGAAACTTGCATATGGCGTGCTTTCGGAAACTTTATTTTCAGGCGAAATTGATAATAATTTAGACGATGCGCTGAAGGACATTGCGACCTTTATGAATGTGCTCGGCAAGCCTGACCCGCTGGACCTCATCGAAGCACCAAAGTGGTTACCGCGTCTGACGAAACTGGGCGGTCGTAAAGCGATTGCGCGTATGCGCGCACAAGTGACCGAGGTGTCCGACCGAAGGCGGCACCGTATCGATGCGGGCAAAGACGTTCCAAAGGATTTTTTGACCCTTCTGCTCACGACAAAAACCGATGACGGAGAACGTCTCTCAGGTGATCAAGTCGAAGATCAAATTATGACATTTATTGGCGCGGGACATGAGACAACGTCTCGGGCCCTGACGTGGTTAACCTACTTGCTGTCCCAAGACACAAAAACACGTAGCCGATTTGAAGCAGAAATTGATGATTTGGATATGACCCAACCCACAAAAAATTGGATAAATCATATTCCCTTCGCAATGGCATGTTTCAACGAAAGCATGCGTCTCTATGCGCCTGCCCCTCTTATTTCGCGCATCGCCTTAGGTGAGGATAAGATCGATGAAAAAACCATCCCGAAAGACGCAACGACCTTTATAAACCTCTGGTCCCTGCATAGACATAGCGCGCATTGGGAAAAGCCCAATTCCTTTGATCCCGAAAGGTTTATGGGAGACCGCGCCAAGACAATTGGGCGCTTTGACTTCCTGCCGTTTGGTGTAGGTCACCGCGTCTGCATTGGACAAAAATTCGCTCTGCAGGAAGCCGCTGTCATGATGGCCGTTGTATTTAAGGCCGTGCGCCTAAATTGGGTCGACGAGGAAGATCACCCGTGGCCGTTAATGCGAATAACGACGCGGCCAGAAAAGTCGTTACGTATGCAGGTGGAGCGGCGATAGCCTATTCCGTCGGCTTGCTATCATCGAGTAGATTATCTGCATCTAAATCTGCGAGTTCTTGCTCGACCTTTTCATCAATACCTTGATCGGGTTTGACATCAAAAACCTGATCGAGGTCGGAGATAACCTTGGGTTCTGAAGACGGCCCCACAGGTTTAAGATCAAGGGCTGCTCCGCCCACACCGTCTAACTTCACGCGATAAATGGGTTCTGGTAAGGAAAAGCCCTGCGTTTCGAGCGCATCTTTTACCCCCCGTATGGAAAGGCTGCGTGCCTTCCCAAAACTCGTGTTCTTTTGATCAATCCACCCCAAATATTTGATAACAATATTGGAATCCCCAACATTGGAAATACCCGCTGAGGGCGCAGGTTCTGACAATATGAAATCTTTCGCCGCCATAATATCAAGACCAACTTGCATGGCTGCAACTGGATCATCCGCCGCGTCAATGCCAAGTTCAAAGTCAAAACGACGTTCAGGGTTTGTCGTATAATTGAGAATGATCGCCTTGAAGACTGTAGAATTTGGAATACGCAAATGATTTCCATCCAACGTCATCAAGATTGTTGCCCGACTTGTCAGGCGCATCACTTTACCTGCGCGATCCCCAATTAATACGTGATCTCCCGCGCGGAAAGGCTGACGTAAGGACAACATTATCGAGGCAAGATAATTTTCGAGCGTGTCGCGAACGGCAAACCCAATCGCAATCCCGACAACACCTGCACCGCCCAAAATCGTTGCAATCATCGCCTGCGCGCCCAAGAGGTTCAACGCGATGATAAGGCCAATAATGATGCATATGATCCGCATTGTCTGCGCCAACAAATCACCAAGAAACGGGTTGGTTGCGACACGAGACCAGAATTTTTCTCGTCGCGCAATCACACCGCCTAGCCAGATGAAAAGCAAGAGGATGAGAAGCGCCAACCCAATGATAGGCAAAGCCTGAAGAATGTCGGCAGCGTCTTTTTTGAGACTGTCGAGAGCAGAGACGACATTACTATCAGCGACAAGAACGCGGTCTATTTGATCTTGAATATAAATGACGCCTGTTTGGGCATCTGCAATGCCAACAGCGTCTTTCGCCAAATCAGAATTCGCAATTTTGCCCGACAAGGTCACGACGCCATTTTCGACTTGAGCCGTGACATCCGAAAGATCAGTCGTGCTAATATAAATTTCGTTTAAACGAGATTGGGTATCAGCATCAATGGGTGCATTTTGTGCAACCGCAAAAGGCGCCCAAAGCAAAGCGAGAAAAAAAATAAATATGCGCATTTTCAATCTTCCCATCAGGCCACGCTCCATCACTGAGGCAGCTTTGCTATGCTTCCATAGGAAACCGTGCGGTCGCTGCAAAACTAAAAATGATAGAAAAGTGGAAGACCGGATCCTGACCCGAAAAAAGAACTCGTTGCGGCTGCTGCGTTCCCGCCCTGACCGGGTTGGCGAGGATATCGTCCAGGCCGACCTTCCGAGGAACGATGTAGTCTGCAGAAGCGACCTACACAAGTGGTCCACACAGAAAAAAGCCTCGCACCCAAAATTTGGGAACGAGGCCAAAATTAAAGACTAAGACCGCGCCCTAGAATTTGCGAACGTAGGAGATCGCATAAGTTTCTGATGTTCCCGAGAAATCAACACCGTTAATGCTGTTATCGGAGCTATCCAGGAATGTCACATCTGCGCGTAGACCATTCTTGTCATCCAACATGAACTCCGCACCACCGCCAAATGCGAGACCATCAACGTCAAGTGATTCATCAATACCCTGACCTTCGACACCGAACTGCGTGAAGTGATACCCACCCCGCGCGAATAGGCTGAATTGTTCGCTTAGAGGTACGGAACCGCGGACAAATGCGGCAAAGCTATTGTCGACACCGACATCAACGCCCAGAATGTCATCATCGGCGACGCCAAAGCTACCTTGACCTTCGATGGAAAAGTTCTTGTTGAGCTGATAGCCCAAACGTCCTGTGATATTATAGCTGTCAAACTCAACAGCCTCTGCGCCCAGATTGACGTAGACGCCTGAATCCTGAGCCTGTGCCGAAACGGCAAAACCTGTGAGGGTCGTTGCGGTCAAAACGAGTTTAAGAAATTTCATTTTGTCATCCTTTTGTTTGTGACCATCGCCATATCTTGACGGGGTGAGGCGGAAACAAGGCGGATATGCCGTCAGGACAGTAGACAAGCTACTGACCGTGATAAAAACCACACAGTTTGTGAAACTGATGTCACATAGATGACACGACTATGAATAAATATTGCCTTAAATTACGGTTTGATTTCAGACGCGTTAGGTTCCATGTCGGCCCCCATGACAAATATCCAAGCTAATTTTCCTATTCCCTTTGCGGGTGATGAACTCGATCATGGAGAACATTTACGCGAACCAGAACAAATGCTGGCGTTGATGCAGAAAACATCGGCCCGCGCAATTCTCATTCATAAGGGTAAAATTGGAATTGGCGCAGGCGGGCGACCCCATCGTATCCACCCTTCAGATCTTGTGGGTCATGACCTCATGGCACCAGGACCTCTATTTTTGGGTATGGAAGGGGATCGGCCAATCTTTGCATTCAGCGTCGACAAGCCCGAAGCCTTCATGCCCGAACAGAATTTTGTTTCCTTGCGTGGCATTGGTGGAAATTTGAAACCCTCTGACCTCGCATTGGCAGGCCGCGCGAAATCGCTCTTTGCATGGCACTTCACCGACAAACATTGCGTCTCTTGCGGCAACAAGACTGTCGCGCGCAGTGGTGGCATCAAACAGCAATGTACAGGATGCGGCGCGGAGAGCTTTCCACGCGTTAACCCTGTTGCCATCATGTTGGTTACAGATGGAGATCGTGTGTTGTTAGGACGTGGGGCGGGATGGCCTGAGGGCGCAATGTCAGCCCTTGCCGGATTTATTTCCCCCGGTGAAAGCATCGAAGAAGCGGCTCAACGTGAAGTCTTGGAAGAAGCGGGCATCAAAACAAAGAACCCACGCTATGTCTTTTCACAGCCTTGGCCGTTCCCTGCACAGTTAATGATGGGTATCATGCTCGAGGCCGTGAATACGGATATCACTATTGATCCAAAAGAATTGGAAGATGCTCGCTGGTTCACGCGAGAGGACGTATTGGCGGTTTACGAAAAACGTGGCGAAGCCTTTATGCGATTACCGCGCCAAACAATTGCGCATCAACTTCTACGACATTGGTTGGCAGAGACGGCTTAGTTCGCGATCAAATCTGACCACCGCTCATCCGCATTTTGGATGAATTTTGGACGTTTTTTGTCCCATCGTCGTTTTATGCGCGCGTTATAATTAAAGTACAGACGTCCATCTTCGACATGCCAGTGGTCTGGACTGCCAGGCGCTAACTTGCCTTTTGCAACGGCCCACGCGCAATATCCGCCGAACTGCGGCGAAAATAGTTCTGGGTTGGTCAAAAAAAGGTCTTTGTTTGCTTGATTAAAGAAGACCCAATCCACGCCTTCATAAAAGGTCGAAAATTCAGTTTTCCCAAGCTGAGGTTT
>CALHXF010000136.1 GCA_938040095.1 uncultured Caulobacterales bacterium | reverse complement strand
ATCATCGAAGGCGGTGACGGCACCGTACAAGGCGTAATTTCTGAGTTTCTGACACAAGCTGAAAGCTTCAAGAGTTTTCCAAGCTTTTCAATCGTGCCAGGTGGCATGACAAACCAAGTTGCAAAAAACATCGGGTTAAAGTCAGCCTCACCGCGCGCCGTGAAAGCCGCCTTAGGAAAACCCCTCATGTCGGTTGCGACGCCCTTACTCGAAGTCGTAGATAGCGAAGGCTCCACCTACGCCGGGTTTCTTTTCTCCACAGGGGCCATTCCGCAGATCACGAGGTACACAACGGGCGAGCTTCACCGCAAAGGCATTGGTGGATCACTCGCTGTCTTGGGGGGAATCCTCAAAGGTATGCGCGGCAATGACGAGACACTCATGAAAGTCACACCTGTTGAAATAAACGGCGTTTACGATGGCCTACATCTTGGAACGGTTGTGACCACACTCCCCAGCTTGATTCTCGGTATTGATCCGTTCTGGGGCGAAGGCGATGGGCCGCTCCGCACAACTTGGGTGACAGGAAACTATCGACGTCTGACGCGTAATATTCTTGAAATTTGGATGGGTCGCAAACAAAAAAATCGCTCACATGATGGATATCATTCAGGTCGTTTCCCAACACTTACCTTCCAATATGAAGGCGATGTCGTCTTGGACGGAGAGTTTCTTTCATTTCCGTCAGGTAAATTTACTGTCCGTCCGACGCGTAACGTGACATTTCTACGCTGATATGCAGACCTTATTAGACATTATTAAGTCCGAGACGCTCGACCCGCCCGCACGGGTGACGGACGTTATGAACATCATAAAGAACCGTCACGCGGGACGCGTTCAAGCCATGGTCTATTATGGTAGTTCTCTGCGGGAGCTAGATAACCCTGAAAAGATGCTGGATTTCTACGTCCTAGTGGACAGTTATCGCAAAACGCATGGCACGGGCCTGCGTGCGCTTCTCAATCGCCTCATTCCGCCATCGGTATATTATGTCGAACACACGTCGACTGACGGAACGATTTCGACCTGTAAGTATTCTATTCTCTCGCTCTCTGAATTTGAGAAACGCTGTAGTTCTCAAACCTTTCTCAGCCAAGTTTGGGGGCGATTTTCGCAACCCTGCGCCGTTCTTTGGTCAAAAAATCAAGCTGTTTTGCACCGTGTCTGGGCTGCGCGGGTCACTGCGGTTGAAACTATGATCGGGGAAACCGCTCCGTTGATGGGCGGCCTGGCAACAGCCTCTGAATTATGGGGCCGTGGGTTTTACGAGAGTTATCAAACCGAATTGCGCCCTGAAAGTTCCACAGGTCGAAGCGAAGAAATCGTTGCTCGTTTCGCGGATCGTTACGGCGCGATCACAGCGGCTCTTTACGGGGCATCAGATACTGAAGGCAGATTTACATTACCGACGAGCGGACAATCGCGCGCCAAACGTCGCTGGTTTTTTCGTCGCTGTCTCGGAAAACCCGCCGCTGCGCTTCGAGTCTTGAATGGAGCGGCCACTTTCGACGGCGGAATTGATTATATTGCGCGGAAGGTTGAAAACCATTCGGGCGTAAAACTCGACCCGACGCCTGCACAACGCAAACACCCCGTGCTGCACTCCCCTTTCCTATTCTGGAAAATGTGGCGCAAAGGCGCATTTCGGTAGAGTGCCTATCCCTAAGCTATCAGCTTAGGAAGAAAGTCAATTACTCGGCAGCTTGAAGCTTGCTCATCATACCAGACATCATTTCACCCTGACTGGCTTTCATCTTTGCGAATGCGTCGATAATCGTTTGAACATCTTGTTCAGTATGTGCCGCAGACAAGCTGATCCGTAGAAGGCTGGAGCTTTGTGGCGTGCCCGGCGGGACAGCCAAGTTCACATAGACACCGTTCTCCATCAGCCAATTCCATTCCATCGCCGCAACGCCTTCATTCGGACGACGCGCTGCAATGACGGGACTAGGGTCTGCGCATAGGTCATAATCCAGTGCAGATAGCCCTGCATGGAGCTGCTGCGCGCGGGCTTTCAGATTATCACGTAAGTGACCCCCACTTTTGATTTTTTCAACCGCAACACGTGCCGCACTGATGTTCGACGGAGTCGCAGAAGCTGTGAACATATAAGGGCGCATAACTTTGCGCGTGATTTCAAATTCAGGATGCTTCGACGCGCAAAATCCACCGACAGATGCGAGAGATTTCGAGAATGTACCTGAAATAAAGTCGACCTTATCCAAGACGCCTTGTTCTTCGGCGATGCCACAACCTGTGGGACCGAATGTCCCGTAGCTATGGGCCTCGTCGATAAAGAGATAGCCACCATGACGATGAGTGACATCAATAAATTCATCAACAGGCGCAATATCACCAAACATGGAATACATGCCTTCGATGACAACCAGCGCGTTCCCGCCTTCAATTTCGCCCTGACGACGTAAGCGTTTATCGAGGTCTTCTGGGTTATTATGGCGGAATCGGATCGTCGACGCATTCGTCAGACGCGACCCATCGATGATGCAAGCATGGGCATCAGCATCCATGAAGATAACGTCTTTATCTCCTGCAAGACCCGAAATCGCCGCTAAGTTCGTTTGGTAACCCGTTGTGAAAACAATACAGGACGGCATGCCGAAATGTTCAGCCAACGCCTCTTCAAGGTCCGTATGTTCGGAATATGTGCCATTCGCGACACGAGAGCCTGTTGTACCGGTTCCGTGATCGTCAATCGCCTGTTTTGCAGCGGCGCGGCAGTCTTCATCAAATGTTAGACCTAAATAGTTGTTCGTGCCCGCCAATAGGATTTCACGGTTACCGATACGGCCACGTGTCGCCGATAGAATGTCATCAAACCTCACGCCCAAAGCATCCGATCCGATTTTCATCATCATATCAATGCGAGCCTGTAGCGGCGCATATTTGTCAAATAAGGCTGTCATCTGGTTTCCCTTTGCCTCTGCAGCGATTCCGGTAGCGGCTCTTATTAAGCCGTCAAACCCTTAACCGCATTTACCAATTCACCGACGGTTTTAATGTCAGAGACCATCTCCATAGGTATAGAAACATCGTAATGATCTTCCAATTCCATAATCAAATCAAAAACTGCGACAGAATCGACCTCAAGGTCTGACATAATGCCAGATGAGTGCTCAATCGGATGATTTTTGGGGTTATATGGCTTTAGAAGCTCACAGATTTTATCGTAAATATTGGAATCTGTCGGCGCGCTCATGCTTGTGTCTCTCTGAAACTTGCAGCGCGATACCAAACGCGCGGCGGCACGTCCAGCAAAGCCGTCAGGCCGTTTCGCCAGAATCTTTTACAACGCTAAGCGTATCATTGGCCTGAAGATTAATAATGCCGCCTTCGAGGAATTTCGCTTTCACACGCGCACGGGACAATTTACCTGAACTTGTTATGATCATGGTCGATTTCGGCACCAACATCAGACGCACGGGGACGCCCACTTCTAGGCGAATTGCGGCCATAACCGTTGCGTAAATTTCTTCGAGAACTTTTGTGTCGCGCGTTCTACATTCCAGCAGAAGCATAATATCTTTTTCATCACCCGCTCCGCCAATCGCGAAGGCACACGCACGTCCACCACGTTGAGGCGCAGCCGCGACAGCCGCCCATTCAATATCTTGCGGCCAGATGTTGCGGCCATGCCAAAGAATGAGGTCTTTGAACCGACCTGTCACAACCAACTGATCACCAAGCCAATAGCCCGCATCGCCCGTATCTAGCCAACCATCCTTATAGAATGCCGCTTCTGTTGCTTGCGTGTTGCGGAAATAACCGGGTGACACCGACGGTCCGCGCAAACAAACACGACCAACCATTTTCTCGCCAAGAACATTTTCATCAAAATCACGAATTTCTACTTCATGGTCAGGCAAAACTTTACCGCAAGCCACAAATGTACGGCGATCTTCTTCACGTGTCAGATCGGAGGCCTCAACAGCTTCGGATGTTCGCGTGTAGCGAGACATATCGATTGTATGTTTCAGTAATCCTTGCCCCGCGGGAGAGAATGTGGCGGCCAATGTTGTTTCCGCCAAACCATATGAGGGTGTAAAAGCGCCAACTGCAAAACCCATATTGCTAAATAGATCTTCAAAAGCCGTCAAAGGCTCTGGGCGGACCATATCCCCACCAATACCAGCAGCGCGCCAACTGGAGAGATCAAGCTCTCGGTCATTGCGCCAACGACGCACGCAAAGTTCATATCCGAATGTCGGCGAATAGGACATTGTCCCTTTGTTATCGGAAATCACCTGCAACCATGTAATCGGGCGGCGTGTAAAATCTTGCGGGTCGATGAAGTCAACGGTCAACTGGCTGACCAGTGGCGCAATCATAAAGCCGATAAGGCCCATATCATGATAAAGCGGAAGCCAGCTCGTTGCACGATCTGTTTCCGTGATACGCATGCCATGTTTTGAAATGGCCAAACAGTTGGCACAAACCGAGGCTTGGGTACCAATAATACCCTTTGGCGATGACGAAGATCCCGATGAATATTGGATATAGCACATATCATCTTTGCCAAATGGACGAAGTTCATCGCCTTGCGGTAGCTCACCTACCTCGTCAAATGTCAGCACAGGTATCGCTTGATCATTAAGCGCCGACCGCATGATGGGCTCCATAGACGCTGGCGTAAACAATGCGTGGAAATCGCCCGTATCTGCCATGCGCTGTAATTGTCGTTCATATGACGACCGACCACCCAATGTAACGGGTAATGGAACGGGCGCGGCAACGAGGCCCGCATATTGGCAAGCAAAAAACATAACCGCGAATTCAGGTGTAGAAACGGCAGCAATCCCGATGCGCGCATTCTTCTCAGCGAATGGTACAAGACGTTTCGCCATTGCGACCGCTTGCTCATGCAGATCTTTATAGGAGAGTTTTGATTTAAGGGCTGCCTTGCCATCAAAGTAGTTGAACCCCGTTGCGGCTGTCGCAGCGTAATCCAACGCTTCGGCCAGCGTTTCAAAGTCACCATGACGTAGCGGAACGCCACGCGATGTCGGCAAAGGCAACTCGGTTTGTAGGTCCGTCTGGCTCATCAATTCACTCATTTCCATCGCCACTTTCGCGGCAGTCTCAAATTCGGCCTCACCAGGCACAGTCTCAATCCTAACGCCCTAACATATTGACGACGTTGGACGTTTCACGCGGTGTTACAAAATATAACAAAAATGTCGCAGTTTATGACAGTGAAGTCGAGTACTGATGCACAAAGACACCAAAACAGAAACGACGAATTTCTCCATCAAAGACCTAAACCCTGTTGGGTGTTATGGGCATTCAACTCGTGACCCCTACAGTGTGAATGTAGGGCTCTCCCACTGAGTTAATCACCCGTCAGAATGTGACGTGCGCGCCTCTTAGGGATTCACTGAAAACTGTCAACCTGATCAGACAGGTTAGGCGGATACACCCAAACGATCGCGTGCCATCGCGTCCGCAATCACGGTTGTCGCAACGCCCTGCTCTGCAGCTCGTTCAAATATAGTTTTCAGTGTATTTTCAAGACCTTCCAGCTTTTTCTGCACCCAATTTTCATCATAGTTCCCACTAACTTCAGCAGCAACATTGATGATACCACCTGCATTTATGACATAATCGGGCGCGTATAAAACGCCCCGTTTCCGACACGCCTCTGCCATGTCCGACGTCGCCAATTGGTTGTTCGCGGCCCCCGCGATAATAGAGGCTTTGATCGCAGGTAACGTCAGCTCCGAGATAGCGCCACCTAATGCACATGGCGCGTAAATATCAGCTGTTACCGCATAAATTTCATCAGGTTTCACAACAACTGCCCCAAAATCTTTTTGGGCCTGCTCCAGAACATCACTATTAATATCTGTCACAATAAGGTGAGCGCCAGCCTGATTCAGGTGACGACACAGACCATACCCAACATGACCCAGCCCTTGAACAGCGACTCGCAAGCCTTTTAGCGACTCAAGCCCCATCGCGTGACGCGTGGCAACTTTGATACCTCGGAACACGCCCTCGGCGGTCACAGGCGATGGATCACCCGAGGCGGCAGGCCCCTCGTCCAAGCCTGCGACATGATCCGTCTGTGTTTTAATGACCCGCATATCCGATGGCGACACGCCAACATCTTCCGCCGTGATATATCGTCCACCAACGGCTTCAACAGCCCGACCATAGGCTGCGAACAAGGCTTCGCGGTCAAAGTCACCCTCGGGACGTAAGATGACGGCTTTTCCGCCGCCCAAATCCAACCCTGCCATTGCATTTTTAAAACTCATAGCTTTGGACAAACGCAAGGCATCCGTCATGGCGTCTTTTGGCTCTGCATATGACCAGAACCGTGTGCCGCCTGCGCCTGGGCCGCGATTGGTGTTATGCACGGCAATAATGGCACGCAGGCCCGTCGCGCGGTCACTGAAGACATGAACGCCTTCATGGTCATCAAAATCAGGGTGATCGAACATATTACGCTTTCAAACTCGTCAATCCCGCAGCAGCGCCTTTCAGAACCGAAAGCGCCAATGCGCCGCCTGTTCCGTCCCCGATATTGATTTTCATATCGAGAATTGGGTCTAAATCTAAGCGTGAAAGTAAGGCGTCATGCGCGGGTTCTGCGGACAGATGGGACGCCTGACAATGTTGCGTAGCTCCAGGCAGCAAAGCGTGAAGAATTGCGGCGGCTGTGCAGCTGACATAGCCATCCAACAAAATCGGAATGCGCTGATGACGCGCCGCAATGATTGCCCCGACCAGTCCCGCAATATCGCGACCGCCAAACAAACGTAGGATTTCAAGTGGGTCAGACGTTTCCCCGCGGTGTGCCTTAATACCAGCCTCAACAACCGCAATACGTCTCGCAGCCCCCTCGCCGCCAGCCCAGTACTCGGCGGCTCCGCCAAATAGCGCTATGTTGATCGCTGCTGCAGCGGTTGCTGCGCCAAAGCCTGCCGCGCCTAATACAATGACGTCGGCACCTTCGGCCACGACTTCCATGCCAAATGCAATTGCCGCTGCGCACTCGTGTTCGGTTAAACTTGCACCTTCGGTGAAATCCGCACTGGGGTAGTCCGTACCAAATTCATAGACTTTGAAAGCTGCACCCAATTCGCCTGCAATACCCCGCACCGCTACGGCGCCTTCGGTCAAGCTAGCCACCCGCTCTTGAGAGGCTTTGACAATCTCGGCTTTTTCGCCCGCGACACCATGTGTGCCTGCAAAAACCGCGATCAGTGGCCGCGCCAAACGTGGCATCGGGCTGTCTTGCCAATGCGCAATTGCCTCTAGCGAGTCAGCGAGCTGCCCCATTGGACGCAATCCACGGCCCAATACGGCCTCATTGCGCGAAACATCCGAGCTAAAGCCCTCAGACAGCATCGGCATATTTTTTACCAACGCTCGAATATCATCAAACGGGCGACCCGTCGTATTTGTCTCAGTCATGGTTATGCCTTTAGACGAAGCTTGCTTCCCCAGCGCTTCGAGAGAGAATCAAATTATTAACCCTAGTTTCATTACGTGCCTTAGAACGTCTTCGCCTTAAATTCTTTTCAAATTTTTGCGTGTAGAGACATTTCATGCTCTCAAAGACCCTTTTCAACGCTGTTGTCATTCTCGCTGTCTCCGTCGGCGGGGTGAGTTATTTGAATACACAAGCTAAAGCGGTAGACGCCAAAAAAGAAGCCGCTGCGGTAAAGACCGTTGAGGCCCCGAAGACCGTAAAACCCAAACGTGTTTCAGCCTCTGTGGTGTCGATTCCAAAAGACCCTAGATCTGGACAATATCATTATAAGGGTCGCGTGAATTCTGGCTATGTCGACTTTCTAGTGGATACAGGCGCGTCGGCCGTTGCCTTAACCCTGGCCGATGCGCGCAAGGCTGGGATTAGAGAACGCGACCTCACATATGATGTGCCGATCAGTACAGCGGGCGGTCGCAATTATGCTGCGCGTGTCACCATTGATCGACTGGCTTTGGGCGGCATCATGATACGCGATGTTGAAGCCTTTGTTGTACCAAAAGGCTTAGAAACGTCGCTTTTAGGGATGACGTGGCTAGGGCAATTGCAAGAAGTTCGAGCAACACCGAATGCTTTGATGCTGCGTCTCTAGAGGGACTCCCGCTTAGAAAAGGCCTGCTTTGCGCGCCATATTTATGGCGACCAAAACCAAACACACGCCAAACACACGCCGCAACACCACTGCGTCCATTTTATGCGCTAGCTTTGCGCCGAGCGGAACCATCGGCCAAGCCGCCACTGTGATCAGCGCGAACCCCAACCCATTCACATAACCAAGTGACCCCAACGGACGATCTGGGACACCCAATCCACTCAGGATAAAACCCAACGTCGCAGGCACGGCGATAAACAAACCGAAAGCCGCGGCGGTACCAATCGCACGGTGAATAGGCACCCCGCAAAGTGACAGCAACGGCACAGAGAGTGACCCGCCGCCGATCCCCATCAAGGACGACAAAACACCAACACTCCCCCCTGCAATCATGGGTGCAGGTCCACGCGGAACAGTTTCACGTAAGACAAAACTCGGGCGTCCAAATATAAATTGCAAAGCCACAAGCAGCGCAATCGTGGCAAAAATCTGCGTTAAAAACGCGCTGGACAGCTTTGGTGCAATCCAGATTGCGGCGATAAATGAACCAAGTCCAATCCAAAGCCCGTAACTCTGCCACCATTTTTGAGCGGGCCATACCAAGGACATATCAACGGCGCCGCGACTGTGATGGGCGCGCGTAGATCGACTCGCATTCAGAATAATAACGGCTGCACTGGTCGCGATGGCGCAATGCATAACAATGTCCTGCGGCACACCCAATTCTGAAAACGCATAAAACAAAGCTGGCACCATGACCGCACCGCCACCGATACCAAACATTCCTGACGTCAATCCCGCAACACCGCCAACGACGAGAAGCGCTGCAATCAGCGGCCAATGTATCAGGAATTGATCCATCATGCCGCGCGCGAAAACTCTAAGATCGCGGACAGGCCTTCACCTAGGATTTGCGAGGGAGGCAATTTCTTCGATAGGTTTTCAGATAAGGTACGTCGCCATAGCCGCGCGCCAGGCTCACCCGCGAAAAGCCCCATAACATGACGGATAAGCGCCTTAGTCGTGCGGTCAGAATCCTCTTGGGACTCCGCATATCCAATCAATCGTTCAGCAATTTCAAAACGGGAGGGTTGGAAAACAGCTCCACCGAACCACCGCGCATCAACCTCTGTCAATATCCATGGCGTGTTATAGGCCGCGCGACCAAACATAGCCCCATCCAAACCGCCGTTTATGACCTCTGCCGCATGTGTCACATCGGTCAATTGTCCGTTCACAATAATCTCTAGTTCTGGGAAACGCGCTTTCATGGCGTGGACGAGTTCATAGTCGATGGGTGGAATAGTACGGTTATCTTTCGGAGACAGACCTTTCAGCCACGCCTTGCGGGCATGGACGATAAAAGTTTCACAGCCCGCAGCCGCAACTGTTTCTATAAACCGAGGGAATTCAACATGGACATCTTGATCATCAATTCCGAGTCGACATTTGACCGTGACCTCAGCATCCGTCGCGCCCGCCATTGCGCGAAAACAGTCGCCTACTAAGGGGGCTTCGGCCATGAGCGTCGCACCGAATCGTCCCGCCTGTACGCGGTCAGATGGACAGCCAACGTTCAAATTGACTTCATCATATCCATAGCCTGCACCAATCTCTGTGGCTTGCGCCAATTTCGCAGGATCGCTTCCGCCAATTTGTAAGGCGACAGGATGTTCGACATCATGAAACCCCAGCAAATGATCGCGAGGTCCATGAATTACGGCATCGGCGACGACCATCTCCGTATAGAGGCGCGTATGAGTCGACAGCTGCCTGTGGAACCACCGGCAATGCCGGTCTGTCCAGTCCATCATGGGCGCAACGGATATATTCGGGAGCGTATGCATTCGTGAAGATATAACAGGTCAGACAGGCTTTGGAACCATCCATCCTCGCCTAAGACCCCTCTCCTAGCATTGGACAAAAAAAAGCCCCGATCCGAAGATCGAGGCGTTTTAATCTTAATACCATTTCCCGAAGGAGAATGGCGCGAGTGACGGGACTCGAACCCGCGGCCTCTGGCGTGACAGGCCAGCGCTCTAACCAACTGAGCTACACCCGCTAAGATGTGAGCGGCTATTAGCTATGGGGTTCGGATTGGTCAACGCAGAAATGCGCGTTTTGTCAGTTTATTTCAGTTAGGTCGCATAAGCCGCCGCGAGGGTAAGAAAAGAGAGCTCTATTTCGGCGAAATCATCAATACCACACCCGAAATCTGACGAAAACAGACTTCACCTCCCCCGAACCGTATCAATGTCTTCTCGATTGAGCTCAAATTTGATTCGTTCCGCTCTCAGCATAGAGTGTCTCGAACCTTCTTCGGCAAGTTCGGAAGGACGAGATCATAGGAAACCCGCATCCGTTCCGCCGCATCTTCCAAATCCAATTTATCCAACAGCAGCACCATCCAGTTGCCGCGCGGCATATGTGAATGCGCTTCGGCCACGCCCACTTCGAATAACATCGCGCGAATCTCGGCGTCGGGGGCTTTCACTGTCAGACGATCTGCCCCGGGTCGTAGAATCGCAAACATCTTAAACTGCGTTTTTGTGCCAACTTTAAACACATGCGCTCCGCCCCATTGCTCCGTCATATATGTAGCTGGAAATGCGAGTGCAATTTTTGTCAGTTTTCTGTCCATAGAAACAGCATAGAGCAATTGCATGTCTCCGCAAAATAAGTATAAGCCTGTTTCGCAATGAATGCGTCGGGCGGTTAGCTCAGCTGGTAGAGCATCTCGTTTACACCGAGAGGGTCAGCGGTTCGAACCCGTTACCGCCCACCATTCATGTCGCGATCCGCAGGACGGACCGACGCGAACTCCATATAAATTCGAGATGTACCGAAACCACCTTCTCTAGTCGTGGTTTCCCCTCACTAGACGGGCAGTCTCTTCACCTGATCTGTCTTTTTGCGAATTATTCTCAACAAAGCTCTTGCAACTCATTCTCACTCTCTCTAGTGAAAATCTGTAATTAAGAATAACTCGCAAGAACAAGATATGATCGTCCAAACAAAAGCTTCAACGCTCACGCAACTCATGACGGCAGATTGCCGACAGGACCGCGCTGTATTTGTTGATGCTGTCCAGGACGCTCTCATTATGGCCCGCGAATCCGCCCTCACAGAATCCACTAAAGATACGGTCAGCAATGATCGCACCACCCTTCCACACCAAAAAAGATAGACTTAATATGTCCCGCAAAACTCTCTGCAGCGCAGCGGCACTGCTCCTTGCACTCGCCCCTGCTTCTTTTGCTCAAGATACGACTTCGGCCGATGAGGATGTTGTCATCGCAACAGCGCAGTTCCTGTCTATCGACAAGGTCAATGCCGTCAAAACGCCGACGCCCATCATCAATGTCCCACAAAGCCTGTCCATCGTTGGTAAAATCCAAATTGAAGACCAAGCCTTTACAAATATTGGCGACATCACACGTTATACGCCTGGTCTGACGAATTCCCAAGGCGAAGGTCATCGCGACGCGATCATCATTCGCGGACAACAAACAACGGCTGACTTCTTCCAAGACGGCGTGCGTGATGACGTCCAATATTTCCGCCCGCTATATAACCTTGAGCAAGTCGAAATCTTACGTGGGTCAAACGCCCTCCTTTTCGGTCGCGGTGGGACGGGCGGTATCGTCAACCGCGTCACGAAAAAACCGGTCGTGGGCGATGATTTCACAACCCTCAACGCCGCCGTCGATACATTCGGGGCCTATTACGGGGCCGTAGATACGAATTACACGCTCACCGAAACGACAAGTGTGAGATTAAACGGCTTCTATGAGGAGTTAAACAATCACCGCGATTTCTTTGATGGTACGCGGTTTGGCTTCAACCCCACAGCGCGGATTGACCTCTCGCCCAAGACAACTGTCGATCTGTCTTATGAATATCTCGATGATGATCGCGTTGTTGACCGCGGCGTCCCATCACAAAATTTCACGGGTGGTCCAGATGTCCCGCTCAAAGGGTTCGATAACACCTTCTTCGGCTCCCCCGATCAGAACTTCACGACCCTACAGGCGCATATCATTCGCGGACATGTCGATCATGAGTTCAACGACGCGTTACGCGGTAATTTCAACGCGCAGTGGGCGGACTACGACAAAGCCTATCAGAACCTCTACGCCAGCGAAGAAGTTCAAGTCGGCGCGGACGGCACATTCGATCAGGTCGAATTAGACGGTTATCGCGACACAACCGATCGTCAGAACATATTCTTCCAAGGCAACCTTGTCGGTGAGTTCGAGACAGGACCAATCGGGCACACAGTTCTCGTCGGCGTGGAATATGGTCGCCAAGATACCGAGAATGCGCGTCTCGATAATGTCTTTGCCGCGAATGGCGATGATCAACTCTTCATCGACTTTTCCGATCCACTCGTCATTCCAGCCTTTGGCTTCACAAGCCCCGCGCGGGACCGTGCCTCTGATGTCACGACATTTTCTGTCTATGCGCAGAACCAAATCGACCTAACGGATCAATTCAAACTGATCCTTGGTGGCCGATTTGACAGCTTCGACATCGAAGTCGATGATCTTGCAGCGAATGCAACATTCGAGCGCAAAGACGAAGAAATCTCCCCGCGTCTCGGCGCAATCTACAAACCTGCGGAGAATGTCTCGATCTACGCCAGCTATAGCGAAAGTTTCTTGCCGCGCTCTGGTGATCAATTCCTGACGCTAAACCTCGACAGCGAGAGCACAAAGCCGCAATCGTTTGAAAACCACGAAATCGGCGCGAAATGGGATTTCCGTCCGGGTCTCAGCCTGACAGGGGCCCTCTTCACGCTCGACCGCAATAGCTTCACCTCAACCGATCCCGAAGATGCTTCACAAGTCATCATCATTGAAGGGTCTAAAACTGAAGGCGCGGAAATTCAGCTCTCGGGTCAGATCAATAAACAATGGTCAATCAACACCGGCTACACCTACCTGGACGGTAAAGTCGAACGAACAGACGGTAGCGGCAATGACGGCAACCGTACACGTCAAACGCCAAAGCACACATTCTCCCTCTGGAGCCAATATGAGCTATCTGATCAAATCGGCATTGGCGCAGGCGCGACGCATCAAGGTAGTTTCTTTGTCCGTGAAGATAATTCCGTCGAAGTCCCCGCGTTCTTACGCTTCGATGCCTCGGCCTATTACGATGTGTCGGACGATCTACGTGTTCAGGTAAATATCGAAAACTTGCTCAACACGGATTACTTCCCTGACGCCCACAGCAATGACAACATCTCAACGGGCAAACCCCTCAATGCGCGGTTCAGTGTGCGCAAAGCGTTTTAGGGTTACCCCCCAGACACCCTAGACGAAAGCCGCCTAATGTATTTCGCGAATTACGAATTACATTAAGCGGCTTTTTTGTGTTTCTTACCTGATTTGGAAAATCGTAACTTCATCAGGCCTTATGAAGCCTAGAGCTTTTTCCATTGGGATGTTTTTCGCTACTCTATGCCGTGTGAATTCAAAAACCTCAGACTCAACATTCCCTGAATACATCCGAACCATGAGACCGACATAAGGTAAATTTAGAGCGTCTCTGAAATCCGTTAGGATAGCATTCCAAAGCTCGAAGCTATCGGGGCCTTTATCTCCAGATCGTTCATTGGCTCTCTCGCGATCACCAAGCGCGCGAGAAATTTTAGTATCCGACCAGCCTTTACGTTTCAGACGGGACACTTCTTTCGCAAAATCGGCTTCCGCCGTGTCACGACCCTCCCTGACGGAGCCAAGAACCGTCCCACAATCACAGTGACCATTCGTCGTCACATATTGGCTTTCCCCGTCCTTCAAAACGGCTTCTACAGAAGGGTTCGTTACACGCTCCGCACGGCGGCCATGTTGGCTCATTAGCGCTGTGACCTCAGAATGATCAGAGGTCGGGGCGATCAATGTAATAAATTCGCACATGGGAGAAAGCGGTAAGCTAAAAAACTATCCCGTCAAATGAAGAGGTTGAAAACATCTAACCTACCTTGACGAATACGAAATACACTGGGCGGCTCTTTAGTCCTTGTCACTCGTTGGAATAACGACATCGAAACCCTCATTCATATCAGCAACAACATACACATTTTGCATATTCAACTCCTGAATAAGACGTTCCGTTTTTTGGGTATCAATGGGCTCAACGATGACTTCAACATACCCATCCAACGTAACAAATCCTTTTGGATATGGCGGGGTATAATTATCCATATGCCCATATGGAACCACATTGATAACATGTTGAATTCCAATAGTCGTCAACGAAGCTCCAAGCTTATCTCTTTGGCTTTTGAGACCCTCTAGGCTTAATGATGTTGAGATCGCACGATATATCGGGTCACCTGTACAATTTGAGAGCGCCGTTCCTGCATCCCCTTTAAAATAAGCCCGTATCTCAAAAACATCTTTATTTACGGTGACAACCCCAGCGTAGCCATCTTGTTTTTGTAAACACTCATATGTAGCTTTAGAGCCTTCCATAGCGGCTAATCGTTGCCACACTTCAACCTCAGTTATACCTGGGAATTCGCTTTGATAGCTCTTTAAAATTCCTTGCTTCTCCACTTCCCACAACAAAGCCTTAAGCCTGTCTTCAGAGTAATCAGGTTGCGTTACGCAACCTGCTAGCAACAAAGTCAAAAAACCGACGCTAAGTTTCACAACCGTCTCCTTTTAGACTTTAGCCTATCTTCAAAATATCCAAAACTCTCAGTCGTGAATTTAGGGTTTTGCCCCCTAATGCGCAGCAGTACCGCCCTCTGGCATTTGTGCACCTGCGGTTCCCATCATCAGGCCTGCGAGTTGGGCTTCGTCCGTTGAGGTCCATTCGATTGGTGTGATTTTCTTTGTTAGCGCATGTTTCAACACTTCGCTGACATGGGTCACGGGAATGATTTCCAAGGCCGCTTTGACGTTCTCTGGAATATCCGCGAGATCTTTCTCATTCTCACTCGGGATCAAAACCGTTTTTACGCCACCACGTAGCGCGGCGAGGAGTTTTTCCTTGAGGCCGCCAATCGCAGTCACACGTCCGCGCAATGTCACCTCGCCCGTCATCGCAATATCATTGCGGACAGGGATTTCGGTCAGGACAGAGACAATCGCAGTCACCATGCCGATACCCGCACTTGGGCCATCTTTGGGCGTTGCCCCATCTGGCACATGGACATGAATATCATTGGAGCGGAATTGGCGGGGCGAAATGCCCAGCTCTGGCGCTTTGGCCTGAACATAGGAATTGGCCGCCGAAATGGACTCTTTCATCACATTTTTCAGATTACCTGTGACGGTCATCTTGCCTTTACCCGGCATGGCCAAAGCTTCGATGGTCAAGATATCGCCGCCGACAGAT
>CALHXF010000135.1 GCA_938040095.1 uncultured Caulobacterales bacterium | reverse complement strand
TCGCGCGGAATATCATCCAGCGTGATCGCTTCACCAAAACCAAGTTGGGCAATCAAGCGAATTTTCGCAGCTGCATCTGACCCGTTCACGTCCCCTGAGGGGTCGGCCTCTGCGAAACCTTTGTCTTGGGCATCTTGAAGGGCTTCGGCGTAGGATTTTCCTTTGCCCATTTCATCGAGCATATAATTCGTTGTCCCGTTCAGCAGCGCTTGAACACGCGTGATACGTCCCGATTCACGGATGCACATTTCCAGCACCGGCATGCCGCCACCAGCAGACGCAGAGAAACGTAATTGTGTCTCTAGATCCGAGGCAAAATCAACCAGCGCTTGGCCACCCGCAGCAATCGCTTGTTTATTGGCGGATACGACATGCGTGCCACGTTCGAGCATGGCTTTTGAATGGGAGAGCGCAGGTTCAATCCCGCCAGATACGTCAATGAAAATATCGGGTTGAGCCGCTAGGAGATCGTCAAATTCTGTTGTTAAAACTTCAGGCTTATACCCCTGATCGATATATTTATCAGGACTGCGGACCATGATTTTGACGATTTCAAATTGATCAGAATGGGCAGCTATACGACGGAAAACTCCCCCACCGACAACGCCAAGACCCATCATCGCAACGCGGAGTTTCTTTGGCGCAGGTGCCGTTTTCATGGCACCTGTTGTCGCACCCACGCGCGTGTAAGATGGCAGCCCCGGTGTCCCAACGCGGAAAGGCACTTGTTCTTTCCGAGCAAACCCCAGCGCGCGTGGCGCAACCAATGGCCCCGCTACACGAGTCGCATCTTCCCATGAAATTTCTTCATAGCGGGCGGCGTTCGCATTAGACTTCGGATCAACCTCGTAAATGCCGTTCACATCTTTCAACAAGACAGCTTCGACACCCAATTGGTTCGCGACATAAAGCGCCGTCAGGTCCGCGCCACCATCGCCAAGCAAGACAGCACGGTCTTTTTCGCCAATGGCAACGAATCCTGGCATCACGACAATATCGTGATCTTTAAGGTCTTGGAGAAGCTGGTCAGTATCCAGACCCGTAAGGCGGGCTTCCGTGAAAGAGCCTTCTGCGGTCAAGCCCAAATCACGGGCTTGGCGAACAAAGGCTGGCGCGCCGATGCGCTCCAGCGCCAGCGCCAAGAGCGCAGCAGACCGACGTTCGCCGAGTTGCAGTAATTCTGGCAAATTCTTCGCGTCACCCTCGGGGCCGATCTGGCGCGCTTCGGCCATCAAGACATCCGTCTGATCGCCCTGCGCGGAGGTTACAGCTACGACATTTTGTCCTTGCCGATAATGACGGTAGATTTCGGATGCTGCCTGGGTGTAATCCTCCAGCGATTTTAAGACGCTGTGACCAAAATTCAGGACAATAACGGGAACGGGCATGTTCGGCTCTCGTGTTAGAAAGGCCGCGAGCTAAGCGCGGATGGGTCATGTGTCAATCCGAGAGCTACAGAGAAAGTGATCTCAGACATGGAAAATAATTCTAAGGAACCCAAATTTGGACCATTGCCACAGGACGGTTCAATCCGTCCTCGACTGTGGCGCGGGATGAAATTGCGCTGTCCGCGCTGTGGGCAAGGCAAACTCTTTCGTGCTTACCTCAAACCCGTAGAACGCTGTTCCAATTGCGACCAACGGTGGGAACATGTCCGTGCAGATCTAGCCCCCGCGTGGGCGGCGATGACGATTGCGGCGCATGTCACGGTTTTAGTCTGGCATTTCTTTTTCTGGCAAGCCGATATGCCAAATTGGCAGCTAACGTCTATTTTGTGCGTAATCGCAACGGCGATTTGCCTGATCACGCTCCCCCCAATGAAAGGTCTGTTCATGGCGATCATCTGGGCAAAAGGCACAACAGATAGCTAGCCGACACTCTAATCTTGACGACTTGATGGTAGACGCGCATATGCGGTCCATCATCAAGACCAGCTGAGGGACAGGCCCTTTGACGCTGGGGCAACCCCAATCTTATCTTTCGAGATAAATATGAACGGTGCCAAATCCTGCAGCTTGAGTGCAAGCGGCGAAGATGAGGATTAAACGGTACGCCGTTCACCCCTCTTTTGCACTCGCACAGAAAATGACGAGGTAACCATGGCGCTGGGTCATGACATAGAGACGAAATTGGGAACCCATACGTTAGATCGTGGGTGTAATTTGTCAGACGATGTCGTTCACGGTAGAGTCTATGGCAATCTGGAAGGTCCTGTCATTGTTGTCTTGGGCGGGATTTCGGCCACGCGGTTTGTGTGTGATGCCCCGCCTCATCAGAAAGGCAGACAAGGTCGCGGCTGGTGGTCACGGTTGGTCCGCGAAGGCGGCGCGATTGATCTGAACTGCTTCAAAGTCATCGGCTATGATTTCGCACCTAATGATGGCGGTGATGCGTGCCCCGAAACGATCACAACCACAGACCAAGCCCGCCGCCTCAAAGCCCTTCTCGATAGCCAAGGGATCACGAAAATCGCGGCCCTCATCGGCAGTTCTTATGGTGGGATGTGTGGCTTGGCTTTCGCCAGAGATTACCCAGACATGATCGGGCAGCTTTGTATCATCGGCGCCGCCCATCGCCCTTACCCGATTGGTGTAGGCTGGCGCGGTATTCAGCGACGCGTTGTACGTTTGGGCCTAGAAGCTGGCAAACCCGAAGAAGGTCTGAAACTCGCGCGAGAACTCGCCATGACGACCTACCGTACACCCGAAGAATTTGCGCATAGGTTCGACCTCAAAGAGACAGCCACCAACCCTAGCCAATTTGACATTTGTGATTACCTGGGCAGTCGCGGTGATGTTTTCGCGGCCAATATGGATGCGCGACGGTTTCTTGCCCTGTCGGAATCTGTGGACCTGCACCGCGTTGAGCCAGAGAGCATTTCGACACCGACGCTCCTAATGACGGCCATCTCCGATCAACTCGCACCATTACCTGATATGCGAGAATTGCGCGACCGTCTTGCAGGACCGTCAGAGTTGTTCACCTTCACCTCGCTCTATGGGCATGATGCGTTTCTAAAGGAATATGACGCGATGGACCC